>NC_020156.1:2669877-2981066 GCF_000332115.1 Nonlabens dokdonensis DSW-6 | reverse complement strand
ATTTTAACGCTGCGCTGATAGACGAAAAGATTTTCTTGAATAACTACATGCTCAATTATAATATGGGAACGACTTTTAATCTTGGATGGTACACAGGATTGATGCATACACAACAAACCGATGGTAACTCTAGAAACTTATTATTTACTTCTTTGTACTACACCTTTACTAAATCTCCAGCCTTAAAAGGCGGCATCAATTACCAATACTTGAGTTATGCAGAGCAAATCCCTGAGCAATACTTTAGCCCAAGTAAATACCAAGCCGTTGAAGCATTTCTAGATCTTAATGGAACTGCCGGAAAATGGAATTACAATGCCAATGTCGCTGGTGGATACCAATTTGTAGAAAACGACGACGCGACTACCTTATTAAGAGCAGAAGCAAGAGCAACGTACAGCTTTTCGCCAAGATTACAATTAGGCGCTTATGGAAAATACAGCAACATCGCCAGCGCCACAGCCGCAGGTTTTGAGTTTACTGAAGTAGGTATTAGTTTAAGATTGTTAGTTGGTAAAGGGAAATTGTTTCAATTTTAAGAGGTTGTTTGTCTGAGCGCATAAGTCTTTAATTGTCAGTCTGAGCTTGTCAAAGATGTTTTTATACTGATTGAGCTGTAATGATACTGCTTTTAAAGAAAATCGCATCAACACATTAGCTCCTTTTAAAATCTCCAAATTTGCTGTACAATAACAGAGTTGCATAACTTATATTTAGTTTGTTATGACTTTAAGTACTATGGGTTTATCCTGATTTTAAGGTGGATAAAGTGTATATTTGAGTAGATAGAACACGTTGTACACCATTTAAGAAAAACGCAGAATTGAATCAAGAAATCAAAATATCACGTTCGGACTTAATCGCAAAATGCGACCAATATCTGAATGGAGAAATTAAAGAAAAGGATTTTGAAAATTATGCGTGGAATCTAATAACCGAAGAACACATTGATTGGGAAGATGATGTTATATCTGACATCATTTATCAATGGGACAGTCCAGAAATTAACTTTCCGATTACGAAACAGAACATAAGACTTTGGAAACACCAATTGGAAACGGATGAGGATTTATTAGTGGATTATAATTTGTGGAATGTACATATCGACAGACAAAAAAAGATTTGTGAAAAATACGAGTCTAAATGGAATCCGATAAATAAAAAACTGAAAGTTGGAATCGGCTCGGACTTAAATGCTGACCCAATTCACGGATTAAGACATCCAGAAGAAAAAGGAATTACAGGTTGGTACATATGGACAGGAGAATATTCGGAATCTGAAGATTTTTTCCAACCAATGTGTGCGGAACATTTACTTCAAATTCGACCTGAATTAATTAAATATTTCGGACTTGACGTTGGATATCGTTTCTTAATTGACAAAAAGGAATATGAAGATGTTTGGTTTGACGAAAAACTAATAACAACTGAATAAAAAAACGGTGTACAACAATGGCTATAAGTAATTGCTTGTTTTCGCTTACTTCTGAAAATCCTCGCGGATTTTCAGTTTGGTGTGTACTTGCAAAGTTAAGTGCTAACCCACGCAACTACTCATAGCCGAGACCGTCAGACTGTCTCAAAACTCTCCCATTCTGCTTGATATTTATATCGATTTTTCCGATATTTATATATGGAATACTTGCAAAAAGAGTCGCGCAGTCAGCTCACTTTATACACCACATGCCTAGATGACATGATTGCCGCTGATAATACCGTTAGGGCTATTGACACCTTTGTAGACAGTCTCGATTTAGAACATCTAGGCTTTGCATCACTAGCATCTCAAGGAAGACCACCTTATGATCCAGCAGATCTTCTCAAACTCTTCATCTATGGCTACATGAACCGCATGAGATCCTCTAGAAGACTAGAACTGGAATGCAATCGCAACATCGAGCTCATCTGGTTGCTAGGCAATCTCAAACCAGACCACAACACCATCTCTAGGTTTAGAAAAAACAACCCCAAAGCCATTAAACGCGTCTTTAGAGCCACCGTGAGTATCGCCCAAAACCACAACCTGATAGGCGCCACCTTAATCGCTGGAGACTCCACTAAACTCAGAGCTCAAAACAGCAAGAAAAACAATTACAACCTCAAAAAAGTAGCCCGACACATCGAGTACATCGATAAAAAATTAGAGGAGCATAATACCGCTCTTGCAAAAGCGGACAACGACCAAGAAAAGCAAGACCACAAAGACCAAATCGACAAGCACAACAAACAGCGCAAGCGTTACGAAGGAATCAATAAAACGCTGAAGGAAGATACCACGACCGAAAATCCGCAGTTGTCCACCAGCGATCCAGATAGCAGGCACCAAATTACTCGTGGGATGATCACAGAAGTATGCTACACCGCACAAACCACGGTAGATGCTGACCATAAAGTACTCCTAGATTATAAAGTTACTAACGAGAATGATAAAAAAGCGATGGGAAACATGCTGCGCAGAGCAAAATCCATCCTTAAAACCAACCAATTCACCGCTCTCTACGACAAAGGCTATCACACGGGCAGCGAGTTTAAAACAGCACACGATTTAGGTATCGATACCCTAGTAGCCATACCAGCTATAGGACGTAAAAGTCAAGCGCCCGATCCAGCTTATAACGTAGAACATTTTAAATACGATAAAGCATCTGACAGCTATCAATGTCCGCAAGGTCACGAGCTTAAAAGCAATGGAAACTGGTACAAAGCACGTAATTATAAGTTTAAGCAATATAAGAGTAGCGCCTGTAAAAGCTGCCCAGTCAGGTCGCTATGCACCACATCAAAAGCAAACGGTAAAATAGTCCAGCGTAGTGAATACAAACAGTACATAGAAGCTAATTTTAAACGAGTACAACAACAACCAGAGATCTATAAAAAAAGACAAGCCATCGTAGAACATCCATATGGCACCATAAAGCGCCAATGGGGTTTTGATCACATTATTACTAAAAAAGGAATCCAGAACGCCAGTGCAGATTTTGGCCTCATCGCTATCGCATACAACCTCAAAAGAATCCTAAACATCATAAAAGAGCAAGGAAAACTAGCCTTTATACTTAATAAACAACGCCATAAAGCCATTTTTAAGCTCCTATCAACATTTTTAAGCCTTTTCAAACCAAAAATAATCTTACCAACTCACTTTCTCAAAATCCATTCACTTCACTTTTCTAACGTATATTTAAACTGAAATCACGCAGTTTTGAGACGAACTGCCGTTGTGTGTGAGCTGACAAACCAATGAACATTAAAGATAAATTAATAAATTTTCAATACCAATACAGCCGAATTTTTACTTTCGGTTTGAATAGGAAAAAGTTTGTGTGCTTACCGAAAAGTAATAGCTTATTTGCATCAAATAATTCAAGAAATACATTTATTGCACTCGGATTTACGTTATTTTCTTGTGGACTCTTTTTTTCTGGAATTATCGAAGGTTTTATAAACGGAAATGAAATTTCAACGGAATTTATACTTGTGTTTTTTGTTGTTCATCCAATTGCAGCGACTATCGGATTAAGACAATTTTTGTGGCTGATTAATGGACGACAAGAATTGCGAATTGAAAAAGGAAAAATGACTTTAAGTAAAAAAGGAACTTTTCTAACTAAAACACAAAGTTTTGAATTGAAACACGTAGAAAATATTCGGAATGAAACCCAAGAAAACTCATTATCGACTTATGACAAAACATTGCGGAATATCGCTCTGAATAGAAAATTACTTTTTGGTCATATAATGGGAGAAATAATATTTAAGTATAAAGGAAAGAAAGTCAAATTATTTAATGAACTGACGGAAAATCAAAAAGCGGAATTGATAACTGAAATTAATAATCTGAAAGAAAAGCCTACACACAACACAGTATAAAATTAATTGCTAGTTATAGCCTACTTACTAAAATCCTCGCAGATTTTCTATTCGGTTTTTATTTGCTAAATTAAGTGCTTAAAACACCCAACAAACCATATACAAATCGTTGTGCTACATTATGACAAAAAACTTGCTAATAATATTTTCACTATTTATCTCAACTTCAGGATTTGCTTGTAGCTGCGATTGGGGCGGAAATTTTATCAAAACGGCGAAAAAAGCTGATTTAGTTCTGACGGTTAAAGTAATTGAAGAAAATTTTCATCTTGACAATGGAAAAACTTTTCATTCGCTTGAAGAAACAATAAATGAAACATTAAAAACAGATTATAACGGAACAGCTGAATATTGGCAATCTGTAGATTTAGAAGTTTTATCCGTTATAAAAGGTATATTAAATAAGAGAAAAATAAGACTATTTGGTTCTTTTGGAGGTGCTGTATGCAGATCTGGAATACGACACTTGAAAAAGGGAAAAAGTTATGTGATTGTACCAACTTTATCAAAGTACTCGTTTGATAGGTTTACAAACGAAAAAGAAGACGATTACTTTATGTGGGGTTGTTCAGAAACTTCGATAGAATATAAATCAAAGTCGGATAAAGTTTATGGACAAATTAAAGGAAAATCTAACAGAAGGAAAGAAATTGAGTACAAATACGAAAAACTAATCAAAAGAATAACGTAGGACGACAAAGTGCTGTGGTAAAAAATAAGTGAAATCTGCTTTATTTCATCACTAGAGTATTTCTGTAAGAATCATCATAAATGTATCCTGATTTTGCAATGGCAAAGGCTTGTTTTAAAAGCCAAATCTAAATAACAATTTAGGCCAATTTCTATTACAAGAATATAGTAAAATTTAAAAATTTGGCTTTAGCTTTATCCGAAAATACTTTTCTAATTTGCACGCTGCAAGTAAAATAAAAAATGCGCATAATTTGAACCAAACCATATGAAAAGAATATCATTATTGATTTTAATAGTTACTATTTTAAGTTGCAAAACTGAAAAAAAACAGGAATCTGAAAAAGAAATTAGCGAAATTGACAATGCTGAATTAATTGAAATTTATGAAAACGACCAAAATGACCGAAAAACTGACAACATAAATTGGCAAGAATTAAACAAAAGAGACAGTTTAAGAAGAGTAAGAGTAAATGAAATTATAGCCTTGAATAAAATTAAAACTGCGAAAGATTACAAGAATGCTGCAATGGTTTTTCAACACGGAAACGATTCTACTGATTATGGAAAAGCAGTAAGGTTAATGAAAAAAGCCATTGACTTGGATTCAACAATTAACAAATGGCTTCTTGCAGCAACAACTGACAGATATTTATTAAGCAAAGGAGAACCACAAATTTACGGGACTCAATTTTATAAAGAAGGAGACGAACCTTGGATACTATCAGAAATTGATACGACACAAATAACCGATGCTGAACGAATTGAATACGGAGTAGAAACTTTAGCGGAACAAAGGTTACAAGTTATAAAAATGAATAGTGAAAATCAAGGTCACGGACATTAAATAACTATGCACGACAACTTATACGGCTTATAGCTAGTCAGTTGCTTAATTGAAGTAAGGTATATTTGGAAAGTCGCCAAATTTTTAAATTTGACTTAATTAAAAAGATTAAAATAATTAACAAAATTTAAAATTCGGCTTTAGCTCAATCTGAAAAGTATCATTTACAATTGCCCTTATTTTCTTATACTAGACCTTTGTTACCAATTAAAAAAGAATGCTCGGAATTCCTACTTATAAACCAAAATTCTATAATTCAGCAGAGAGTTTTAGAATAGAATTTGACAAAATCTTATTTGAACTTATAGGAAAGAGCATAGACCGATTTTGGATAATGTGGAACACAAAAGAAAACGAATGGCTGACAGATGGACCAATAGTTCTCGAAATTGAGGGAAAAAGATTTGAATTTACTGCTTATAAATTGGACGAATTTAGCTTAACAATTAATTCGTTTGAATTGACTGATAAACTGGATTGGTATGGATTGGAAAAAGAAATGCCTTTAGTTTGGAAAAAAGACGGAAAATCGGAGTTGACTAAAAACTTGAATAAGCCAATTATAGGAATCAATATTCTAACCTACAATTTTTTGAGTCAATCAGTAGAAACTGGAGAAAAATATGAGACCGGAGATATACTTACTGGAATAGAATTCGTGTTAGAAAAAGAATCGGAATCTGATAATGATAATTTTTTTTCCATTCATAATGGACTTGATCAAAACGCATTATCAACAACTGAAATTCAATACCAAAATCAAATAAAACGAATAAAAATAACTGTTTAAAACAAAGCACTGCAGCATAAAACTACTAAAACCTGCTTCAATTTATCCCCAAAGTACTTTCATATGAATGATCGCAAATGAAGGAATTTCGATCGCAGCATTGTATCTAGTAAACTTACCATTTTGTTGAAAGTTTTAAGAAAAAGTTCGAACTGAATAGTATTATTTTTGCTTTTTCAGTAAGCAACTTACTTATAACCATAAGACAAAGATTCCTACAATGACGAGAATACAACATATAGAAAACGAACTAGTAGACCTGAGATCTCAATTAAAGAATCATAAGCTTTATAACAACCTCAAAAACATAGAGGATATTAAAGTTTTTATGGAAAATCATGTGTTTGCTGTTTGGGATTTTATGTCTTTATTAAAAACTCTTCAAGTAAATCTTACTAATGTTAACTCACCATGGACTCCGCCAGAAAACCCAGTCCTATCGAGATTTATCAATGAAATAGTGCATGGTGAAGAAAGCGATGTAAACGAGCTAGGAGAACCTAAAAGTCATTTTGAAATGTATCTGGAAGCCATGCAGCAAATGGATGCTTCTACGAGTGAAATAGATGCATTTATCAATCATATAAAATCAGGACAATCGGTAAATTTTGCCTTGAATGAAATAGGCATTGAGGAAAAAATAGCAGATTTTGTAAAGTTCACCTTCTCTATTATCGAGACTAATAAAATGCACCTAGTAGCGTCTGCATTTACCTTTGGACGTGAAGATGTAATTCCTGATATGTTTCTAGAAATTCTAGAAAATGCTGAGCAAAAAGACCATCAATACAGCAAGATCAATTATTACCTCAATAGACATATTGAGCTGGATGGCGATGAGCACGGACCATTATCGCTAGAAATGGTTGCAGAATTGTGTCAGGACGATGACCAAAAATGGAATGAAACACTCATAGTTGCTAAGCAATCTTTAGAAAAGCGCATTCAGCTTTGGGATGCCATTACAGATTTAATTCAGCACAAGAAAACTGCTTCTCACGCAGCGATAGCATAAATTTTTACAATTATTTTTCTGTGTTGGCTTTATCTTTTACGCGCCTATTTTCACGATAATAAGGAGAATAGAAGAGAAGATTTACATACTTGAACGCTTTTTAATTTTATAGAAATCGGTCGTGTTCTATCGATTTTTTGAACTCGTGAAACTTTTAATAATTTTTATTCTGATCTCGCTTTCGCGAAAGCGGAACTTATTTCATCCTATTCTTTAAAATACAATATTGATATTACACCCTATTTTTTATAGGGTATAAATACATATATCGTATTATTTTAAACCTCATACCCTATAAAATTTAGTAATTACTTTCATATTTATATAAAATAAACCAACTTAGCCCTTTAATTTAAAAAACACCAACATGGTTGTAGGGATTCCTAAAGAGATAAAAAATAACGAAAGCAGAGTAGGAATTACTCCTGCAGGAGTTTTTGAACTAGTTAAAGACAATCATACGGTTTATGTACAAAAAAGTGCTGGAGAAGGAAGTGGTTTTTCTGATGAGGATTATGAAGGTGCCGGCGCTGTTATTCTAGATCACATTGAAGAAGTGTACGACAGTAGTGAGATGATCGTAAAGGTTAAAGAACCTATCGCCGAGGAGTATGATTTAATAAAAGAAGGACAACTAGTTTTTACCTATTTTCATTTTGCATCAAGCGAGCCTTTAACTAAGGCGATGATAAAATCAAAAGCCGTTTGCATTGCTTATGAAACTGTAGAAGATGCCGATGGTACGTTACCACTCCTTACACCTATGTCAGAGGTTGCAGGTAGACTTGCAATACAACAAGGAGCAAAATACTTAGAGAAACCGGTAAAAGGTCGTGGCGTGCTTTTAGGTGGTGTTCCGGGAGTTGCTCCTGGTAAGGTATTGGTTTTGGGAGCTGGAGTGGTAGGAATTCAAGCAGCAAAAATGGCTGCTGGTTTAGGAGCTCATGTTACCATAATGGATATCAACATGAAGCGTTTAAGGTATGTAAATGATGTCATGCCACCACACGTAGTTACAGAGTTTTCAAATGAATTTAATATTAGAAAACACATTAAAACGCATGATTTGATCATAGGTGGCGTATTGCTTAAAGGGGCAAAAGCTCCAAATCTTATCACAAGAGACATGCTTAAAGAAATGCGTCCAGGAACCGTGATTGTAGATGTAGCGGTAGATCAAGGTGGCTGCGTAGAAACTACACGTCCTACTACTCATGAAGATCCTGTGTACATTATTGATGATGTAGTACATTATACGGTAGCTAACATGCCTGGCGCAGTTCCATATACTTCAACAGTAGCGCTTACTAATGTCACGCTACCTTATGTATTAAAATTGGCAAAAATGGGATGGGAGAAAGCCTGTGAAAAAGATGCCACATTGCGATCTGGATTAAATATCGTTTCTGGAAAGGTGGTTTATCAAGAACTTAATGATGCTTTTGGATGGTAAAACAAATTACTTGTTCCTACCTCAACCTTACATCCATTTTTTCTCACTAAAAATAACTTGGTTATTTACTGTATTGATTAGGTGATCCAGCTGGTCTTCCTTGAAATACCTCAATCCTCTTGTGCCACCAGCAGTGTGTAATTTAAAATGTGCTTCTCGCCTACGTTTTAAAAATACGCTACGCCATTTTTCTACTGCCTGAGTTTTGAAAACTGGCGAGATAATAGTCTGCGGAAAAATCCAACCCTTTTTAAAAACCACAAAATCGTCATCTTTTATGACTTTACTGCTTTTCCCATACATATAAGCGGCAAGTACGAGTAAAATCAAAACAATGATTAATGGTACAATTGCGACATATTGTTCAAAATAATAAGCGACAGCCATGATCGGAAAAATAATAGTAGATGCTATATAAAACCTCAATCGTGCATAAGAATAAGGATTGCAATGTAATTCCTGTTCTGTCGCTTCAATAGAATCTTCAAAAATCAAATTTTGCAACATGATTCGATGCTCTTTTTTATATGCGGGAACAGATACGCTTCCTAATTTGCTATCTGTGGACTGGGCTTGATAAATATGGGCGGTTTTAAAACCTAGTAGCTTACGCAACGGATTAGAATGAAACTCCAATACTTGGACTTTACTTAAAGGAATTTTGACTTCTTTTTTATTGAGCAGCCCCATTTTCACCTCAAGATCATCACCTTTTTTAACGATACTAAAATCCCAATACTTATTGAAAGCTAACACCATACTTATGATGACCGAGAAGAATAAAAATAAAATCAAAAAGCTCACCGCAATTCCTGCACTGGCACTGGAAATAATGTTTTCCCAAGAAAATTCTTCCATATAATCAGAGAAAAACCCTTGCAAAATATCATTTACCTGATACCAGCCTCCAAAAGCAACTCCTATAGCTAGACCACCACTTTTCAAATGGTTTTGAGTAATACCTACTTTTAAAATGTCTAGAAAACCTAGTTTTAAAATGACAGTTTCTGGAGCTGTGGTTCTTTTTTTGGTAGCTGCTGCATTTACTGTTTCAGTAGTAACTGTTTGTGATTCGTCTGAAGCAGATGTTTCTTCTACTTCTTCAAGATTAATTTCTTCTGTGATTTCTTCTTTGCGTTCTTGTAATAATTCTTTGAACTGACTTGCAAAAACTTTATCGAGTCCAGGAATTTCTAATTCTTTTGCTTTAGAACCTGCTGTTTCCACTTCTAGAGAAACTATTCCTAGAATACGCTGTACTACATTTTGATTGATATTGATAGACTGAATACGCTCCAGAGGTATAGATTTGCGCTCTTTTTGTAAGAGCCCTTTCTGGATAATAAGCTCGTTTTCTTCTATATGGAAAGTAAAATATATGTATTTGAGTACTGGTGAAATTAACGAGACTACTGCAATAAAAATAATAAACATGGTAATATAAGATCCATACTGACTGCTAGATCTACTGCCTAACATAGCAAATACGAAATATAGGAACAATCCCTTAAAACTTTTAAATAAGTAAAAGAGAATGATTTTCTTGCTCTGTCGTTGCGGCGTGGTTAAATCAAGCATGAGCAGATAGTTTTCCAGAAATATATTCTTTGAGTTTTGCAGCTTCTTTAGGATCGAGACCACTGATGCTTAAATCGCTAGAGCTACCACCAGCAGTAAAAATATCCAGCTGACACAATTTAAATAAACGATCAATAGGACCATGATTAATTTCTGTGTGCTGTATTCTATTGAATGGAACGGTAATTTGACTGTGAAACAACCAGCCTTTTCTATAGGTGATGTCTTTTTCTCTTAAAATATAACCTCTTACAAAATACTCTTTATAGGACATAAAAATACTCGCTATGAGTAAAAACACCCATAAACCACCTGTGATCTTCCAGATCCATGAGTGATCTGGCACTGTAAAATAAGGTACCACAACACCGGCTAATAATGGCACAAAAACAAGCACCTTAGCTATTAATTTTTTGTTCAAAAACCGCTTGGGATGCTTTTGAAAGTCTGTTTCTTCTATATTTGGTAACTCTGCTGCGAGGATGGTATCGTTAGTCATAATACTTTATATGTAGAATAAAGTTACTATTTGTTACGCTTTCGCGAAAGCGGAATCACAACAATCTATGAGCTAAATTAAATTCTACTGTGAAATAGTAAGCCCGAATTGCAATCTACCGCCTTCATCACCATGGAAATAGGAGAAACTAGAACTGAATAATCCTGTCATACTCAGCTGAAAACCTGCACCATAACTATTGTGAAATCGTGCACTACTTGTATTATTTAACCATACTTTACCGATGTCATAACCTATATAAGGAGTCATGCGTAGAGGCAATAATTTAGTTTTCATCGGTTTTAAGTCAAAAATCAAATCTCCGCTAGCGTTCATGGCATAATTTGCAGCAAAGCGCTCTGTTCTAAAACTACGCAATCCATTATCTGCTCCTAAAACGGCTGCTTGATAAAAATAAGGGTCGTCCCCTATTCTAGTTTGGGCGGCGAGATTTGTTTTAAGCACTATCGTGCGGTTGTCATTCATGGCATTCCAGAAAGTCACATCAGGATCGATATGAAAGAAATACCTTCTGTTAGATAGATCATCTGTAAAGCCAGTTTTTGCGGTGAAAAGCATACCACGCGTCGGGAATCTATCGTTATCTGTACTCTTATATTGATAATTAACATGGAGATTAAGATAGTCATCTCGCAACTGTGTTATTCTCGTTGCTGCTGGTATATTGCCATCTGTTTCTACTGCTTGGTGTCCTATTCCTAGATCAAATGTACTCCCATAATGACCTATTTTAATGAGATGAAATCCTGCTTCCTGACGTTGCAATTGTATGCGATTTGCATCATAATTAGTATCACGATCAAATTCTGAATCATTTCCATACCCAAAAAAGTTCTCTGTATAATTGTTAGTAGTAATAAGTCCTTTAAATTCCAGATTCCAATGTCCTAAAGCGTTTCCAAGTCCAGAAAAAACATCAAATTTTGCAGCTTGAGTAAGAGAAAAATATTGTGCTTTAAAACCATACATAGAAGAATATGGGTTGCGTTCATAACCCAATTTAGATTTAGTGAATCCTATAGATGGTGCAAAACCATGATCTGGATTATAGGGTAACTCCAGATGTGGTTGACTAGAAGTCGAGGGCACTTTCTCCGTATCATAGTGATTGATCTCGTAGTCATCTCTAAAAACTACTTTAGCACCATTTTTTCTATCCAGCCCATTATCTTCAGATTTATAATCAAATAAAGAAATAGCTGCGCCGTTTTCAATTTTATAAACATCGTCACCTTTCCCTCCAGATATTACGATCTTAATCAAATCATCGCCTTCTCCTTTAACCTCAAAAACATCGTCATCGTCTAATCCATAAATCCAGATTTCTTTTGTGAGTTTTTGAACAAAAGTTCTAGAAAACAATAAGGTTCCTTTTTCTCCATCCTTAATACGATGGGCTTCTATCGTTGTTATACCGTTAGGTAATCTTGTAATCGTAAAGTAGTCGTCTTTATCGGTTCCTTTAAGAGTTTGAAATTTTAAAAAATGATGGTAATATCGATCTACAATATCTGGCAGATTCTCTTTACGTGCCAAAAAGTCTTCCTGAGTTTGTTGCCATAAATCATCTTTTACCTCATCTGGCATTTCGTTAAATGCTTTGGATACTACATCTGGCGTGATGTGTTTCTGAATATATGCCACTTCTTCCTTCCACAGTTCTAAGTCACTGCTTTGTAAAATAGCTCGGTCTAGTTTTATAGCACTCTGACTGAATTGTTCTATGTGCTTTATATTAGGCCCATAAACGCCAAATTGCCTCGCGCCCTTCATCCATTTTCTCATAAAGTCCAGCAAATCCCCATCAAATCTTGCAAAAACTTGATCGCGATCTCTAGGAATCGCAATAAAATCTACTTTCTCGTCATCTTTTGGATCGACGATCTCAGCCCATCGCCACTGGTCTTCATGCCTGTCCCAATCGCCTAAAAGCATGTCAAAAATACGAGCGCGTATAAACATGCGTTCATCAACTCTGTTTTTTTCGTCTTCTCTTATTTTATCAAAAAGATCTTGCGTGCTTTCCACATCTTGATTATTTCCAAACATGTGAGTACTATTAAAAGAATCGTCTGGTTTTTCTACGATCATGTATAATCGATCTCCATGAGTGGCATTAAAATCTCCTAAAGTCTCCTGTTTAGGCACATAAAATAATTTGGGATGTGTGTGTTTCAAATCTATGGCTCCTGCCAGTCTAGGGACAGCAAACGCACCATAAGGATGTGCTGCGGTATAAAAATCTCTTATCAACTCCTGCGGGAATGTACCGCCAAAATATTTATCCACATCAACAGCTCCAAAGCCGGCACTTTTTAAAAACTGTATAGCATCTTTTTCAAGAGCTCTCATATTAAATTCCCTGTCCAGACTATCCACAAGTCGCAATCCCTGAGTCTGATTACCGCCGCCAGCGCGTTCTACTTTTAGACCGCCGTACAAAGTATCTAGCATCACTACAGGTGCTTTGACATCAATACCGTATAAATTGCGGTAGTGTTTACCGTAAAACTGCTCGTACTCCTTGTCTTTGGTCGTTTCTTCCTTAGTATAAACGGAAGCTTTTTTAAATTTCTCGGTAATTGTAGGAAGTGAGTCTGTGTTGTAGGTTCTCGCTTTCGCGAAAGCGTCACCAGCATAAATCTCCTCCACTGTTCCATTTGCTACTTGATAGAAAAACACCTTAGAAGATTTGTCTTTATAAATTCTAAGCTCTGCATAACCACGCTCGCCGCTACTCAAAACGCCTTTTTTTCCTAAACTGGCATAACCTTCTTCTACGGAAGTTCCAGAAACAATTTGTTTGATATGATCATGATCAATAAATTGAAGCGTTTTTTCATGAGCACTTACAAAAAAGACACGTTCAAGATCAGTACTTGCAGCTTTTATTTCTTCCATTAACTCATTCATTAATGGGTTATATCGATCCTGACGAGAAACGCCACCTTGAGCTCTTATAAAACTCCAGGCACTACCCAATATTGGTACATAAAAATTCTCTATACTAGGCTGATAGATATTCTCTACACCCATTTGTCCACCGTAAACGCCATTAGAATACAATGGATGGTGCATGGCAACGATTACAGTTTTATGTCGTTGCTTGCGCATCTCGTCTGCCAGAACAGTAATGAATTTTTCTCTTGTATTGATCTCGCATTTATCGTTAAAATCGGGATTCTTATTCCAGTCTTCTATGTACCATTGAGAATCTACGATAAAAAGATGCATGGTATCTGAAATCTCAATCTCTTCCATGGGACAACCATTTTCTGGTTGAAATGCCTCGTCGTTATCTAGGACATCTTCCACCATTTCTTCTATATTCTTAAGGCCTTTTAAACCTTCATCATTCCAGTCTTCATTACCTGCAAGAACGTAAATGTTGCTATGGAGTTCTTTGATCATTTCCAGCTTCATTTTAAAAGCCTTCTTATCTTTTTCGTCTTTGTCTTTACGATTGAAGTTTTCTGAATCTACGTTATCTCCTAGGATAAGAGTAAAATCTTCTTTTTTACTTCTAGACTTGATGTGTTGGATAATGGCTTTAAAATTTGCATCTGGTGCGTCACTAGAATTAAGGTTACCTAATAAGTAAAAGCTGCGGTATTCTGAAGTAGTATTTTCAGTTAATTGATGTCTATCTTGATCTATTTGTAGTGACTTTACCGCACATGAGGTAAAGAAAATCAATGATAAGGTGATTACAATATTTAAAGGAAGTTTATTATTCATATTATTCTATAACAAACAAATGTATCAAGATTCATTTCTGAAAAATGCTAGTATTGTCTTAAAAGAAATACTGAAAACACTATATCTAAACAATTGTTACAATAAAATTATATAGATTACTATATATCAGATATTTATAATGTTTTTAAATAATAAATAAATCAAATTTTGAACAGACTTTTATTTAACAAAAGAACTTTTATAAAGATTAAAAAACGCTTTACAAATCGAACTATAATTGATTCTTGGTCATTTATTTAAAAAGATAAAATAAGGAAAAATCAGCAATCTGATAACGCAACATTTACTGCAAGTCCACCTTCACTGGTTTCTTTATATTTAGTATTCATGTCTTGTGCCGTTTGCCACATAGTTTCAATAACCTTATCTAGAGGTACTTTTGCGTTTTTGGCGTCGTTGTCTAGTGCCATTTCGCAAGCATTGATTGCTTTTATCGCTCCCATGGCATTGCGTTCGATGCATGGTATTTGTACTAAACCTCCTATAGGATCGCAAGTAAGTCCTAAATGGTGTTCCATTGCGATCTCGCTAGCCATTAAGACTTGGGCAGGTGTTCCTCCCATAAGCTCTGTTAACGCACCTGCTGCCATGGCGCTGCTCACTCCTATTTCTGCCTGGCAACCGCCCATTGCTGCACTTATTGTTGCTCCTTTTTTGAACAAAGCTCCTATTTCACCAGCGACTAACAAGAATTTTTTTACATCGTCAAAGTTGGCATCATGGTTCTCAATAGTCATGTAATACAACATTACCGCAGGAATAACACCAGCACTTCCGTTAGTAGGAGCAGTTACTACTCTCCCTAAAGAAGCGTTAACTTCATTTACTGCCAGCGCATAACAAGAAACCCATTTTAATATTTCTCTGAATTTCACTTCAGTATTGCGTATGGCTTCTACCCATTCTTCTTTGTTAGAATAAGGCTTTCCTTTTTGCAACCTCTCATGTGTATCAAAAGCACGTCTGCGTACTTTAAGTCCACCAGGAAGAATACCTTCTGTATGACAACCTGTGTAAACAGAATCTAACATTACATCCCAGATAGCTTTTAATTTCTCATCAATAACCTCTGGCGTGTTCAAGTACTCTTCATTTTCCAGTACGATTTGAGAAACCGATTTATTTTCTCTTTCACAATAGGCTAATAATTCGGTCGCTTTAGAAATCGGTCGTGGGAAACATTCAAATAGAGCAACTTTTCTTGCAGATCGCTTACGTTCCTTTTGAATAAAAAAACCGCCACCAATACTAAAGTACGTTTCAAAAACGGTTTTACCATCTTTTAAAACAGCCTTGAATCGCATACCATTAGGATGATATGGTAAAAAGTTTCGATTAAAATGAATTTGCGTTTTAGGATCAAACGGTATGAAATACACGCCGTCTAACTGAAGTATTTTCTGCTGGTTGATATAATCTATTATTTCTGGAATCTCTTCAATGCTGCAGGTAACAGGATCTGCATTTGTTAATCCTAGAATACAAGCAAGATCTGTGGCGTGCCCTTTTCCAGTTAAAGAAAGAGATCCATAAAGATCTACTTCTATAGACTCAACTTGTGACAATCTGTTTTTATCACGTAGCTTTTTTAAAAAATCTCTCGCCGCTTGCCACGGTCCAAGCGTATGCGAACTAGAAGGTCCAACGCCTATTTTAAGCATGTCAAAAACGCTTATGGCTTCAATTTTAGGAGGATTTTGAGACATAGATGGTTGTAAAATCTGCTGTTTAATTATAGAACAAAGATAATTGGAAATATTGAGGTAATTGTTGTGTTTATCTCGCTTTCGCGAAAGCGGAAACGAAAAATAAACTGAAATCAATAAAGATAACTTAAGCACCAGCCGATCAATGATAAATTTGGAAATCGCTCTTTTCTATGGTTTAATATTTCTATTCAAATTTTCTAGGATGACAATGACGATTATGACAGTAAAAATGACATCATGTCATTACAAATGGCATGGCATAAACATTGACTTATGGAAGACGTAAATAAATAGAAAATAAAAATTAAAATAAATTTATAATGAGTAAAATAATAGGAATAGACTTAGGTACGACTAACAGTTGTGTTTCTGTAATGGAAGGTAGCGAGCCTGTAGTAATCCCTAATTCTGAAGGTAAAAGAACAACTCCTTCTGTAATTGCCTTTGTAGAAGGTGGTGAAATTAAGGTAGGTGATCCTGCAAAAAGACAGGCAGTAACTAACCCAACTAAAACGGTTGCTTCTGTAAAGCGTTTCATGGGGAACAAATTCAGTGAATCTTCAAATGAAGCTGGTCGCGTACCTTATAAAGTAGTAAAAGGTGATAACGATACACCACGTGTTGATATCGATGGACGTCTTTACACACCACAAGAATTAAGTGCTATGATTCTTCAAAAAATGAAGAAAACGGCTGAAGATTATTTAGGAACTGAAGTAACTGGAGCAGTAATTACTGTACCTGCTTACTTTAACGATTCTCAACGTCAAGCGACTAAAGAAGCTGGTGAAATCGCAGGTCTTAAAGTAGAGCGTATTATTAATGAGCCTACTGCTGCAGCACTAGCTTATGGATTAGATAAAAAAGATACAGACCAGAAGGTTGTAGTATTTGACTTTGGAGGTGGAACGCATGACGTTTCAATCCTTGAATTAGGTGATGGAGTCTTTGAAGTACTTTCTACTGATGGAGACACACACTTAGGTGGTGATGATGTAGATCAAAAAATCATTGATTGGCTAGCAGATGAGTTTAAAGCTGCTGAAGATATCGATCTAAGAAAAGATCCTATGGCGTTACAACGTCTTAAGGAAGCTGCTGAAAAAGCAAAGATTGAACTTTCTTCAAGCGCGCAAACTGAGATCAACTTGCCATATGTTACTGCAACAGCAAGCGGACCTAAACACTTAGTAAAAACACTTACTAAATCTAGTTTTGAGAAATTAATTTCTGACTTAGTAAAAAGAACTATTGAGCCGTGTCAAACAGCTTTAAAAAGCGCCGGACTTTCTACTGGAGATATCGATGAGATTATCCTTGTAGGTGGATCAACTCGTATTCCTGCAGTACAGGAAGCTGTAGAGAAATTCTTCGGTAAAGCACCATCTAAAGGTGTGAATCCTGATGAGGTTGTAGCAATAGGTGCTGCGATCCAAGGTGGAGTTCTTACAGGAGATGTAAAAGACGTTCTTTTACTTGATGTAACACCTCTTTCTTTAGGAATTGAAACTATGGGTGGAGTTATGACTAAGTTAATCGAGTCTAACACAACGATCCCAACTAAGAAATCTCAAGTATTTTCTACGGCTGCAGATAATCAACCAAGTGTTGAGATTCACGTAATCCAAGGAGAACGATCTATGGCGACTGATAATAAAACCATAGGTAGATTTCACTTAGATGGTATTGCACCAGCAAGAAGAGGTACACCACAAATTGAAGTAACCTTTGACATTGATGCAAATGGTATCATCAAAGTAAGTGCAGAAGATAAAGCGACTGGTAAGAAGCAAGACATACGTATCGAGGCATCTTCTGGACTTTCTGAAGAAGAAATCGAGAAAATGAAGCAAGATGCAGCTGCAAATGCTGATGCTGATAAAAAAGCAAAAGAAACAGCTGATAAATTAAATAGTGCAGACCAATTGATTTTCCAAACGGAACAACAGTTAGAAGAATTTGGCGATAAACTTCCTGAAGACAAGAAAGCTCCTATTACTGAGGCGCTAGAAGAGTTGAAGAAAGCTTATGAAACTAAAGATATTGCATTAATTGATCCTGCTTTAGAGAAGTTAAATAATGTATGGACCGCAGCAAGTGCAGATATGGCACAAGCAGCGCAAGCTCAAGGTGGACAGCCTGGACCTGATGCAGGAGCTCAAGAAGCGTCTGGAGATGACACTAGCGATGTAGAAGACGTAGACTTCGAAGAAGTGAAATAAGCAGAACGTTAGTTTTGCGTGAGCAAAACTCTACGTATCGCTTATCCCAAACAAGCGGTAGCGCAGATTTGGGATCTGCTTTTATAAAACGAAAGACTCTGATTAATTTCAGAGTCTTTTTTTTTATAATCTTAATTAAGTTTACAGTGCCAGTGACAGTAAACAGTTATTTTTAAAAATCCCTGAACCTTTGGTTTGGGGATTTTTTTGTTTTTATAAATATGAAATGAACGTAAAATCTGATAGTTTTTGTTCAAATTATTTTTCATGTTCAGTCTTAATTTGGGTATTTATACTGATGTAAATAAACTGATTTACAGTTAGTTTTACATCATATTAACCCTATAAATCTCAAATTATGACCTCACCACTTCAAGTAAGTTTTAGAGTAGTCGGTTTGTACTGTTACATGGAAAATCTCCAGTTGACAGATGTTACTGAAAACTCTACGGTAAAGGAAGTCATGGATTCTATTCAAAGAAAGAATCCGGCTTTTAGTTACAAATCTATGATCCTAAGAAAAGGACAGCCAGATGAAAAAGAAATCGTAGATGAAATCACTTATGATTTTTCTGCTTCCTCTCAATTACCTTACAATACTTCTGGAAGGCCAGATGATGGCGTTAGAGATCTAACAGGTTCCTTATCTTCTACATCATTGGTATGGCAGTATTATCGATCTGCAACGGGATCTGTAAATGGTGCTGTTTGTGAATTAAAATTATTTTCTCAAGGACAGCCATCCTTTGCAAATACACCATTAAATATGAATGATCCTTTCTTTGGTCGCTTTCCCGATTCATTTCAATTAAGCACCTATAATTTAACATGGAGACTTGTTCAAATTCAAATGACACCAGAAAAACAAGCCGAATTTATGCAGGCAAAGGCGGAAGCAATTGCATCTGGATCTTATTAAAAACTATGAATTCTAATAATTAAAAGATGGGTGTTACGTAATGTATCACCCATTTTATTTTTAATACTAAAATAAAAAACCGTTACTCATGAAATCTACCAACCTATTAATCAGTTTCGTATTTATTATTCTTCTTACGAGTTGTAAAAAAGAAATAAAAGAAAAACCCATTATAGAAACAGAGGAGGAAATCGTAGTAGATACTCCTATTTTCAGTTTTTCTTTTACAGGATGCAATAGAATAGACAGAGGCGATCAATCTACCGCCAATCCTTCCACCGCAAATACCTATGTTTTAAAACGTGTTTTATTTGAAATTGCTCAAAAAGAAGAACAACCAGAACTATTCTTTTTTTTAGGAGATCTAGTTCTTGCCGAAAGTACGAACGCAAAACTCAATAGTCAGTTAAGCGCTTGGGATGCTATTTATAAAGAACAAGAAATAAGTAACTCAGGAATAGAAATGGTAGCCATACCTGGTAATCATGAGATGCTCTACTCTGTTGAGGTTAGTGAAAACGACTGGCATGAATTTCCCTTAAAAGGAAGCACAGATATCTGGCTTCAACATATGAAAGATTACCTGCCAGATGGTCGAGTTACAGCTCCAGACACTTTAGGGCTAGACAACCGTCTTAGTTTTAGTTTTACAAGACATAATGTAGGCTTTGTAGTTCTAAATTCAGATACTTATAATCCGCCTAGCAAAACAGATATATATGGAAAAGAAGGACAAATACCGGTAAAATGGGTTAACGATCAAGTAACAAGCTTCAAAAACAATCCTTCGATAGAACACATTTTTGTTGTCACCCATCGACCGTATTATGTGGATGGAAATCCCGACACTTCACATGGTGGTTTACCACAAGGACCTGATGTGTGGCCTACTTTTGAGGAAAATAAGGTTGTTGCTTTGCTTTCCGCTCATAAACACGACTACCAGCGCGTGCAGCCTATCAATGAAAAACTAGGTGGTGGAACCTATCAAGTTATCGCTGGAAATGGAGGTAGCTCGGGAGAAGCAGCTTTTTTTGGTTATAGTACTATAACGGTAATGAAAAGTGGTAATCTCGTTTTAAACTCAGTTGGTTTTGATAAAGGAATGCCTTACACAGCTTCGGTTCCTAATAATCCTACGACTTCGCGTGATAGTATTGTATTGACTTGGGAAGAAAATCCTTCTAAATATTATTCACTTACACAAAGCAAAAAGAATTAAAAAATAGCTGCACATATAAAAAACACTTATCGTTATGGAGTTATTGGTGTTCCGCTTTCGCGAAAGCGGAAAAAATTTAAAAGCAGTAAACCTAAATTTTATTATGTACGATATCTAAAATTAAAATTATGAATACACCAAATATCGATTTAACAACACTAGCGATTAAATCAAATGGAAGTTCTATTCCTGATGAATTTCAAGTAAGTTCTGTAGTCGTCAAAAAAGAATTGAACCGTATTTCAAAAGCTGAGATTACATTATTAGATGGAAGTGCAGAAACAGAACAATTTCCTGCAAGCGATTCCAGCACATTTGTTCCTGGTACTGAAATAATTATAGAAGCAGGTTATAATGATAGCAATAAGTCCATATTTGAAGGTATCGTAATAGGTCAAAGGCTTCAAATTGATCAAGAACAAGGCTCTTTATTGATAGTAGAATGTTATGATAAAGCAATAAAAATGACGGTAGGACAAAACAGCAGGTCTTTTTTTAATCAAACCGATAGTGATATTCTTACTACTCTAATTAATAATAACGGTCTTACAGCATCTGTGTCTTCTACCGAAGTAAAGTGGCAACAGCAAGTGCAACATAACGCAACTGATTGGGATTATTTGTTATCTAGAGCTGCTGCAAATAGTTTACTAATAACTAATAGCAACGGAAGGGTTACCGCACAAAAACCAGATAAGAATACCAGTTCTGTACTTACCGCTGCTTATGGTGAAAGCATATTTGAAATTGATATCAACTTAAATGCAAGTGATCAATTAAGTTCTGTAAAAGCAAGCAGCTGGGATTACAAAGACCAAGCGCAACTATCATCAACAACTAAGAATACATATTCTGGTCCTGGCAATTTGTCGTCCACTCAATTATCTAACGTGATAGACCTTGAAGATTATAATTTACAAACTACTGCAGTATTAGATCAAAAAGAACTAACCAACTGGACGCAAGCACAACTGCTTAAAAGTAATTATTCCAAAATCCAAGGAGAAGTAAAAATTCAAGGCACCTCTTCTATCGAGCCGCTAAATTATATAACATTAAACGGTATAGGCGATCGTTTTAGTGGTGATCACCTTGTCTCCAATGTAACGCATTATATAGAATCAGGTGTATGGGTAACAAAAGTTTCCATAGGACTCTTAGAAAAGTACCTTTACAAAACAATAATTAATGATACCCATGCATCTGGCTTAATTCCTGCGATGAAAGGTTTATTTAACGGTATAGTGAAACAAATAGATGGTGATCCAGATCATCAATATAGAATTTTAGTAGACGTTCCATTGATGGATAACACAGGAAATGGATTATGGGCACGATATTCTAATTTTTATGCATCAAATAATGCAGGAGCGTTATTTCTTCCAGAAATAGGAGATGAAGTCGTTTTGGGATGTTTAAATGAAGATCCTAGGTCTATTGTCATTTTAGGTAGTTTATACAGTAATCCTAAGAATAGTCCTGATAAAAATCTTACGCTTGATAATAACAACACTGTCAAGGCACTGGTTACTAAGTCAGGATTGCGTTTAGAATTTCATGAAAATGATAATGAAATCCTAATTGCAACACCGAATGAAAACAGTATCGTTTTAAGCGATAAAGAGAAAAACATTTCCATAAAAGATCAAAACGATAACAAATTTACCTTATCCGATAAAGGTATTAGCATGACAAGTCCTAAAGATATTTCTATTGAAGCAAATGGAAAATTATCTCTTAAAGGCGATCAAGGAGTTGAGATGATGGCAAACGGTGGTGATGTAAAAACCTCTGGAATAAATATCAATCAAAGAGCAGATATGAGTTACACTGCAAATGCGACTCAAGCCAGAATTGAAGGAGATGCAGAATTGACTCTCAAAGGAGCTATGGTAATGATCAACTAATCAAAAAAAGATATATAATATGCCACCAGCAGCAAGAATTACCGATTTTCATGAATGTCCAATGCAAACACCTGGAACTCCTCCTATACCACATGTAGGTGGTCCTATAATCGGACCAGGTGAACCTACGGTTTTGATAGGGCAATTACCTGCCGCTTGTGTAGGTGATACACTTATTTGTGTAGGACCTCCAGATGTAATTGTAAAAGGATCTTCCACAGTTACTATCGGTGGTAGACCTGCTGCAAGGCTTGGAGATACAACTGCTCACGGTGGTAAAATCCTTCTAGGAGCAATGAATGTAATGATAGGTGGTTGATCATTTTTTAGTGGGATTGTATTCCGCTTTCGCGAAAGCGCATTTCACAAACATTGTTTGAAGACATTTTAATTTGGGTATTTATACATATTGACTGGTACTTGAATCCTGCTTAATTTTAACCATTATAAAACCCTTAATAACCAACCTCATGAAAATTACCGTGTCAAAAATTTTAATCCCAGCTTTACTGATTTTCCTCACAGTTTCTTGCAAGAAAAAAGAAACTAACAACGAAGTTCCCACTGATTATCCTGCCACTTATACCTATGACGTGGCTATAGAGCCCGTTACAGCCGATTACCTCGCTCCTGCTTTACAATCTTTTGTTCATGGGAGAATTGATGATAATTGGGTACTTTTTGCTGGTAGAACTAATGGCGAAGATCCTATAGGAGGACTTCACAATCTTAACGCAGATTATTCTTTGAAGTCTTTTCCTCCTAAATCATTTAATAAAGCGATTTACACATTTAATCCTATTACTGGAACTGAATCTGTTTTAACCTATGACGATATGTTACAAACCATTACAGATATGGGTAATGGAACACAAAATGAACCTGAAGATGTCCAAGCAGCGTGCACTAAAGTAGCCGCAATACTAAAAAATTACGGTAACATCTTTCAATGTTCAAATCCGCAGGCGTTACAATCTGGCGATTATTTATATGTTACCGGTGGTTACGGCTCTCCTGTAGGAGTTGTCCCTACTAAAGGCAATTACCAAACCTTTGATGCTATTGCTCGTATCAACATACCCCTTTTAATTAGAATTACTAATGCTGACTGGAGTCTTACAGCAGCAGAATGGATGAAGTTATTTCGTTTTGGAACTAATTCCACATTACAGGTTACCGGTGGTGAGTTAAAAAAAGCAGGAGATCAATTCTACCTTGCTGGCGGGCATAAATTTGATAGCTTACAAGTATATTCAAATGCAGTTTTTAAATTTGAATTTAATGATGATACTACAACACTTGCACTTACTGCAAATATCCTAGATACGATAAGTGATATGACAAGTGCCGAGTTAAAAACCAAAACTGCCGGTGATATAGCCGATAGAACCTCTGTTTTTAGAAGACGTGATTTACCAGTAGTATCTTCTCTATATCTAGATAAAAACAATGAACTCGCGCCTAATTTTGCGTTAATGAGTGGTGTTTTCAAATATGGGGAAAAAACACTTGCAGCATGGAATGATGCTATCTATATCACTCCAGATGCTGTAAATTCTTATTATGTAGATAAAAAGCATAATCAATATGACACTAATGTATACTCTTGTCCCGACTTTGCTATTTATGACGCCTCATCAAATGAAATCCATACTTTTCTCCCTGGTGGAATAGGAAATGGTAAAGCTGATGATTTTTTATCTGGCTTTACTAATACAATGGGCTATAATAAATACAATATTAAATCACTTGAGAGTAATTATGATACTATTTCAAATGCATTTCCGTCTAAATATTTTTATGGCGCCGAAGCAGAGTTTATGCCCAGTAGTAATATAAAGTACTTGATTATTAATGGTGAAGAAACAGATGTTATTGATAGTGAAAGTACTTTTAACGCATCAAATACAGTACAAATAGGCTATATATATGGTGGTATCGAAGCCTATGAAGATTCTCCCTCTACTTTTGGAAAAGGAAAATCTGGAGCGTCCAATAAAATATGGAAAGTAACAGTAACAAGAACGCCATTAGAATATGAAAAATAATGGCTTTAATCTGGTCTTATAAAATTTTCTAGAGATAGGAGAATAGACCATGTTTTGAGATAATGAAATTATGTAAAACTCAGTACAATGAAAAAACACATCACAACTCTGGCGCTATTCTCTTTGACTTTTATTTTGACCTTTAATATTGGTTACTCTCAAGTACAACTGTACGCAAATGGATTCGAGGGCACAGATGAGGATACCTATAACCTAACTACAGCAAGCGGATCAAATGTTGACTTCGTAAATTTCACTGCTTCCGACTACATATTAAGAGGTAATCCTGCTGCAAATTCATCAATTGACGTACAACCTACAGGCTTCAGTGGCTCCAATCTAATCATGTGGGAAGACTTTGATGGTTATTTAGCTGATGGCGGGCAATTGTATTTAACAACTAACGACATTAATATAAGCGGAGCTTCTGGTATTTCGGTTCAGATGAAAATCGGAGTAACAAACGACGTCGCAGATCGATATGAAGCTTCAGACTTTCTAACCTTAGAATATCAAATAGATGGTGGTTTATGGGTGACCTTTGGAGATTTTAGAGGTGTTATTAATGGAAATACCTTTAATTTTTATGAAGACGATGATCTTAATGGTACTTATACAGCGCAAATCACAAATGCCATGAAACAATTAAATTATGATTTAGATGTGATATTTGGTACTCAAATTTCTGGAAGCCTCATGAAAATAAGGATTAGAGCTTTTTCTGGAGTTCAAGAAGAAATGGTAATTGATGATCTCGTTGTAGAAGCTACGGTTTTAAGTATCGATGACAATCAACCAATAACTAATATTGAGGTATATCCCAATCCAGCATCTGAGGTCTTAAGAGTCTCTAATTGGAAAGAACCAAAAGAATATATCATTTACAACCAGCTAGGAACTCAAATAAGTAAAGGAAAGAATACTGAAAATAAAATCGATATTCAAAACCTTAAAACAGGTCTCTATTTCTTGAAGTTTGAAAACAGTGACCCAATTAAGTTCATCAAAAAGTAACTTTTATACTTGTGAGAAGCAATTTAATAATGAGGAAATAAAATTTCCCTTCATTTGAACAACACTATCCTATAATTGACAATTCATCTTTGATGAGATTATAGTAACTTTAGACGAGGAAAGGATGGCATTTCCATATCCTATTTATCTAAATATTAAACTATGAAAATCAACCTGTTACTTCTATTTAGTATATGCTTTGCACTAGGCCTTCAAGCCCAAGGCTTAAAAGGTGCTTGGGAATACTTCTCCTTATCAAAAGATGGAGATTCTTTAAAGCGAGTAGTTATATTTTCCGAAGCTTATCAAGTTTCAACAATTTATAACTCTGCTACCGGTAAATTTATCGAGACTAATGGAGGCACGTGGGACTTAAATAATAATACCTTAACTGAAACAGTTGAATTTCATTCTTCCAACCCTGAAATGGTAGGTAATGAAATTAGTTTTGAAATTTCTATGACTGATGAAAATGAATTTATAATTGAAGAAAATGGCGAGAAATTCAAAAGACTTGATAATGGCACTCCAGGTCAACTGCAAGGAGCATGGTTAATGTCAGGAAGAGTTAAAGATGGAAAAACTCAATCCAGAGATACAAACCGCCCAAGAAAGACCATGAAAATTTTATCTGGAACTAGATTTCAATGGATCGCATATAATACAGAAACTAAAGAATTTAAAGGAACTGGTGGCGGAACTTACAGCACAGAAAACGGTGCGTATTCTGAAAATATTGAATTCTTTTCAAAGAATAATTCAAAAGTCGGATTGAACTTGAAATTTAACTATGACTTAAAAGATGGTGAATGGCATCATACTGGTTTTTCTAGTAAAGGAGATCCTATTCACGAAATATGGAGCCTTAGACCACGAAGTAATTGAGACGGACAGCACTAGCCTAACTATTTATCAATCTTTTTTATAAAATTAAAGATTGACAAAATAAATTCTTTTAATTTAATTGGCCTCATTTCATTATTGAGACTAAAATATTCAGACAACCACCAAAACCTCATACATGTCAAAAACTAATACGCTAGACCTCATCAAAGGGCTAGGCTCTTCCATTATAAATGAACATCTGAATCAAGAAAATCTCAAAATCAGCATCGACGCCATTCATCAACAATTTCAAAAAGCCACCGATATTTCTGGTTATGACTCAAAAATGGAGCATCTTGCTGCCATTCCAGCTTCTAAAGGAAAAGCATTAGGTCTCAACCACGCAGCTCAATGCTTGTTAGATTATCATAGAACGGAGAAATTTGTAAAAGCAATCCTAATAGCTATACGCAATAAGCGAGAGGCTAATCCTGACAAAACAGTTTCTATATTTTATGCAGGCTGTGGTCCTTATGCACCATTATTTACACTTGTAGCACCACATTTTAAACCAGAGGAAGTTCAATTTGAATTGCTAGAGATCAACTCAAGTTCGGTGACTGCAGCCCAAAAATTAATAGAACATTTAAATCTTAAGGCATACCTTAGAAATATCCATGAAGCAGATGCTATTACTTTTCAAATAGAAGAACCACGAGAATTTGACATTTTGATAAGTGAGACTCTAGATTGTATGTTGTTTAGAGAGTGTTATGTTCCTATTTTGGCAAATTTACTGCCGCAGTTTCATGAAGAGATTACAGTTATACCTCAAAATGTGCAGATCGATCTTTCCTTTTTGACGAGCTCCATCAATGAAGAAAATAATCAGGAAGAGAAATACGGTTCTATTATGAATGTGAGAGAAGTTTTAAAAGATAACGCTCTCGAGCAGCTCCTGCCGTCTCACGTAATGAATAAAAAAGTGCCACTAGCACCTTACGATATGTCGCGCTTTGAACGTATTTTAATTGATACCAGAGTACATGTTTTAAATGATATTTGGTTGGAAAGAGGTTCATCCTCGCTTACCATTCCCTTTGAAATTCCATTAGAACAGCCCTTTAATTTTGAATTCATCAATTTTGATTACTTCATTGATCCAGAAATCGAACTCAAATGCGGTGTAGAATAATGTCTCGTATGAATCAAGATTACTGTTTATATTGATGCTATTTTTAATTGTTCCGCTTTCGCGAAAGCGGAATTTCTTACATTATTTTAATAAATCATTAACTATTGATAAAAAATCAATCTTTTTCTAGATATAGGTTTTATATTTGAGACTTAAGTTTTTATTATGATTTTATTACTCAAGCGATGCTTCTTACTATCGCTTCTATTTTGCTCTCTTGCAGGACTAGCGCAAAAGAATAATCCTACACCACAAGACACCCAACGTGCTAAAAAACTGAAAAAAGAATTTGAAGATGACGACGTCGTTATCGAAAATCAGAGCATTCACATCTCTTTTGATAGAAACAACTCTACAGGAAAAGTAGAGGTGCAAGAGACTAAATCTACCACCTATTTTTCCATAGCTTCTCGAGCAGATATAGGTTATTCTACAGGTTATGACAACGAGTCTAGTGTTGAAGAATTGCGATTGCTATCTAGAAGAAATAAGAGAGTTTACTGGGAATTACAAGATGAGGCGTACTCTACAGAATCTATTTTTCATAATGACTACCGAGTAAAATATGGGAAGCTTACTTTTCCTTTGCAAGGATATACGTTAACTGTAAAAGAGGAAAAAGAATACCTAGACATTAAATATTTTACTAGTCATTACTTTACAGACAGTTATCGAATTATGAAAGGTGATGTCACGTTTGTAATTCCGTCGTGGTTAGAGCTTGAACTCAAAGAATATCACTTTGATGGATATGACATCAAACGTTCTGAAAAGAAAGATGATGGAGACACTATAGTAACTTTTAAAATCTCCAAAATAGAGCCTGGTGCTCGTGAAAGTCGCATGCAAGGAAACTCCTTTATTTATCCGCATGTGTTGTTGCTATCAAAGTCTTTTGAAGATAAAGATGGAGTTTCTCAAACTTTATTTAAAGAAACTAAAGACTTATATAATTGGTATGCAAAACTAGTAAGCGAGGTAGAAATAGACAATGCTCCAATAAAAGAAAAAGTAGCAGAAATTACCGCTGGAATTACTGATAAGGATGAACAAGTAAAAGCCATTTATTATTGGGTACAGGATAACATCAAGTACATCGCTTTTGAGGAAGGAATCGCTGGTTTCCAGCCAGATGCTCCACAAAATGTATTTGATAAACGTTATGGTGATTGTAAGGGAATGGCAATTCTTTTAAAAACGATGCTGGTGGAAGCAGGTTTTGACGCAAGACTGGTGTGGATAGGAACTGACGCCATTGCTTATGACTACTCTACGCCATCCTTGAGTGTAGATAACCACATGATTACAGCAATAATGATCGATGGAAAACCTGTATTCTTAGATGGAACAGAGAAATTCAATAGATACGGAACTTTTGCTACTCGTATACAAGGTAAGCAAGCGCTTATTGAAAATGGCAATAATTATGAGCTTGTTAAAGTACCACAATTGAGTGCTGCTTCTAATCTAGAAAGTTATACAGCAACATTTGATATAGTAGGAGACGATTTAAATGGAAAAATGAAACGTGAAATGAAAGGTGAGCAAGTTTCTAGTTTCTTATATAATTTTACTGGGCTACCGCAAGATAAACGGGAAGAAGTCCTTTTAAAAGTGCTCGCAGATGGTAATCAAAATATGAAGGTAGAAAGTACCACTCCGTTTGATAACATGGCTCGAGATAAGGATATCCTTCTAGAATATGATTTTAAGGTGGCAAATGCGGTAAGCAATTTTGATAATACGTATTACTTAGAACTGGATCCAGTGCGCTACATGAGTAATTATAAAATGGATGACGAACGCAAGACTTCTTTTCAATTATCCTCAAAAAGGAAAGAGCAAAAAACATTTATACTTAACATTCCAGCAAACTTTAAGGTAGGAACGCTGCCAGAAGCTTTGAATATAGAAAACGAATATCTTTCTATAAAAATGAAATATGCTCAAGAAAATCAAAAGATCGTTTACACGTCAGACATTACAGTAAAGAAACGATTGATAGAAAAAAAGGATTTCACTTTATGGAATGACAGCATCGATCAATTGAAATCTTTTTATGACGAGCAAATTGTTTTAAAACAATAATAACACAACAACCTATCACCTATTTTAATTATATGAAAACATTACTACCTGCAATTGCTGCGTTATTTCTTTGCGCTTTTAGCTATGCACAAGACAGAGAAGAACTAGAAGAGAGATTTTGGAAAGACTCTGGAGAAACAATTATTAAAAAATCCATACCTGCCGAATGGGAAAAGGAAAGCGCAGTAATCTTAACAGACGACCGCTATTATCAATATATCAATAATGGTTCTACCGTTTATTTTACTTCTAGTAAACATGAATTAATCAAGATTCAAGATCAATCATCACTAGAAGGTTTTTCTGAAATCAAATTAAATAAAGATTCAAAAGTATCATTCTTTTGGAGTACGTATTCAAAGAATGAAACTGTAATAGGAATCAGGCTCATCAAGCCAGATGCGTCGGTAGTGGTAATAGATATCGAAAAGGAAGAAATAGTAGAAGATGACATTCGTAAAATTGCTATTCCTAATTTAGAAATAGGTGACATCATAGATTTTTTCATTTATACCAAAAATAAAGAGAAGGAAAGCGATGGACTTGAAGTATATCCTGCGATTGAAACCCCTATAAAAGACGATTATCCTATTGTAGATTATCGTATTGCCATGGAAGTAGAAAATGACTTCTTCCTAAATATGAATACCTACAACGGTGCGCCAGCAGTTAAGGAAGAACCTACAGATCGTGGTGCTACAAAAATGTATGTTGTAGAAGCAAAAAATGTAGATAAATTAGAAACTAAAAGGTGGTACTTTCCTCTAGCAGAAGAACCTTCAGTAAAAATACAAGTTGCTTTTGCACGTATGAATAGAAATGAAAAATATGCTCCTATTTTTAAAGGTGAAGATGGAGAACGTAAAGCAACCGTTACAGAAGAAGACGTTCTTGATTTTTACGATCGTAAATTTTATAAGGTTTCTAAGAAAATGGCAAATGACGTATATGACTACGTAGATGAGTTGAACTTAAAAACTAAAGAAGAAAAATTCCGTGCCGCACTAGAATGGATTCGTTTTCATAAAAACACAAAGTATTTTGAAGGAGTTTTTGCTTATCAAGCAGAGCTTATAGGGCCGCAGCCTAGTCCTAGATGTTACGAATATTATTTTGGCCGTTTTGAAAACAGCACTCAAGTCATTAATTTATTAAGAGCTCTTTGCCTCAAATTAGATGTAGATTACGATATACTGATGGCTCAACCTAGATTTGATGGTAAAATGAAAGATCTACTGATAAAAGCAAATGCACGCACAGGAATAAGAATCAACACTCCTACTCCATTGTACTTCTTTACCTATAGTGAAAACATGACCATGGATCGCTTTCCAGATGTTTTAGAAGGTGCCGAAGTTTTCGTAGGTACGGTAGAAAAGAATAAAAGAATTACTTCTCTTAAAACCGAAACATTACCAGTAAGCACAGCAGATGAAAATATCTACAAAGAAGACATCACCTTAAGCTTAACAGATGATAAAAAGAATTTAAAACTAAGTCGTACCTCTGAGGCAAACGGCCATCATATTGAAGACCATATTTATTCATGGATCTCTTGGGTAGATTTTCTAGGAGAAGATTATGAGCAGTTTCCAGAAGAAGATCATTTTTATGACTGTGGTAGAAAGAAAACGGTTAAGAATAACACTGCGAGCTTTCAATCATTAAGAGATAAAACTAAAGAGACCTATCTCAAAAATCGAGAAGAAGCAGCCGAAAAAGAATGGAGTGCCGAAGTAGAAAACTACACCTCTGAAATTGTACAATCTGGAAGATACGGAAGTAAAAATCCATTGATAATTAAAGACAGCTTTACCATTCAAGACAATTATATCAAAAAAGCTGGCCCTAATTACATTATTGAAATAGGTAAATTTATAGGTGGACAGGTAGAAATTGAATCTAAAGAACGTGATCGCAAAGTAGATATCTACCTTGATCATGCCACAAAATATATCTACAATATTGATCTAGTTATACCAGATGGTTATACAGTAAAAGGAATTGACAAATTAAATCAGTCTATAGATAACGCTACTGGTGGTTTTACTACTAAAGCTGTGGTAGAAGGCAATCTCTTAAAATTAACTACAGTAAAAACCTATAAAAAGAATTATTTAAAAGCAGCAGAATGGTCTCAAATGTTACCATGGCTAGACGCAGCTTTTGAATTTAATCAAGCTAAGGTTTTGCTAGAAAAAGCTTAATCCAACAAGTATATCACTAAGAAAAGCTCTGAATGTTTCATTTGGGGCTTTTTTGTTTCCGCTTTCGCGAAAGCGAGACCTAAAACACTTAATTTTAAAAAATGAAGAAAAATATATTGATGCTCATAATCCTTTTATCATGCTTTGAAGGATTTTCACAATACAAATTACCGAATGATTGGCACCTCGAAAGGCTGAAAGGATCTCCTGTTTCATACACAGAAAACACTGTCTTAACGACTCAAAACGCCAGGTTTAAAATGGTATTTTATTACAATAAAGATGGTTATCTTATCTCTAGAGAAAACTATAATTATTATCACGTAGAAGAGGATTCATTACATCTAACAGAACGCACCACTTACAAATATCCAGCAGTCGGAATCAAAACCGGTATTACCAAAAATGTAAAAAGTAAAAAAAATATAGGTAGTAGTAGTTATACAATGATTGCTATAGATTCCATGGCGGTTCACTTAAATCAACAAAATAATATTACAAAAATGATCTACCATCTAGATGAAAAACAAAGAATCAAACTAATTGAAGCAACTATGTTTAATACAAAAATGGATAAAGAAATAGCAAATTATACCACAGAAATGACCTTTGAAAATGATATGATTATTAAGATGACTGTGCGTAATAAAAGAACTGATCCAGAAGGAAATACTTTAGAGGTAGTTAACGTGTTAAAAGATGATAAAGGTAATATTATTCATAAGGAGTTAAAAGACAACAATGGTGTTATAGTAAATATAGTAGACCGAACATATGAATATAATTAGCAATTGCATCATACGTTAGCGAAATTTCTCTATAACACCACTATGTGTAATGTTATATGAGATTTCAAATGTTTTATAAAGCTTTGTAACTGTTTTATATATTGCTTTATGAATGGTAAATATGATCCTATTCCATTTTAAAGATTTCAATTTTACTTGTTTTTAAATTTAAAAAACAGAACAGAAAGCTTTCAATTTAAGTAAATTCTGAGCTAGCAGAAAGCATGGCGAACAATAATTAGAAAGAAAACATTTAGGGAAATACCCTTTAAATGAATATCTGATGATGATTCTTTTCATCTACAGTAAGGATGGTTTTTTTGAAAAACAGTCTTTAATTAACCTAACTTGTGTAAGTATCTCAATAGGATAATTCTTTTCTTTTAAATCATAACCTTCTAACTTTGAGAAAAAATTAAGATGAAAATAAACTTACAAGAAAATCTAGAAATCTCCAGACTAGTTTTGGGGTTATGGCGATTGCTAGATTGGAATATGACAGATCAAGAACTACATTCTTTTATAAAGGAATGTATGGAAAATGGAGTAACTACCTTGGATCATGCAGATATTTATGGGAACCATGAATGCGAGAGCGCTTTTGGAAAAGCAATGCAGTTAGAGCCGTCATTAAGAGATCAAATGCAGTTGATCACAAAATGCGGAATCAAATTAAATACCAATAAATTTCCTGATCGCAAGGTCAAATACTACGATTATAGCGCTTCCTATATCGTACAACAGGCCGAAGAGTCCCTTAAAAACCTTCAAACTGATCGTCTCGATGTTCTATTACTTCATAGACCATCACCATTTTTTAATCCTGAAGAAGTAGCAAGTGCATTTGACCATCTTAAAACTAGCGGAAAAGTACTTCACTTTGGAGTTTCTAACTTCTTACCAGAACAATTACAGTCGCTTCAAAATCATTTAGATGTACCATTAGTTACAAATCAGATTGAGATATCTCCTTATTGCCTTGAGCATTTTGAAAATCAAAATTTGGACTATTTAATTAGCAAAAAGATTCCACCTATGGCGTGGTCACCACTTGCTGGTGGCGAGTTGTTTGATCCTAAAACTACCAAAGGTAAACGAGTACAAAAAGTGCTTGAAAATATGGCAAGTAAGTTAGGCAATCTCTCTCTCGATAAGATCATCCTACAATGGTTATTGATGCATCCATCGCGCATTATTCCAGTGCTAGGAACTGGTAAAATAGACCGTATCAAATCGGCAGTAGATGCGATGCAAGTCAAGCTCACATTAGAGCAATGGTTTGAAATTTATATTGCTGCGGCAGGAAAAGAATTGCCATAATTAAAAAAGCCTCTCAACTTTTTGATAGTTGAGAGGCTTTTTACTTGTGTTATGTTTTCTTAGTTAATCTCAATAGTATTAATTAGCAATCTAGAAACACTCTTTATTAATTGTGCTTTGTGCTTTTTAAGTTCTCGCTCTTCTAGTTTATTTTTAGGTTTAGAAAGATCTGGTTCTATAATAGGATCTTGAACTACATACTTGTAATCCCATGGATCTTCAGAAAAACGTGGCGTGTCATAAGTTAACCTTTCAATATCCTTAATTAGTGCATACTGCTCATCTTCTAACTGTCGTATTTTACTTTTCATGTCCCTTTCTGCCTTCTCCATAGCCTCTGTACTTTCATAAGTTTTGCTAGGCGACATGCCTTTGGTATAGTTATTACGCAGTTGATCTTGCACCTTTTTAAGACGTTGTTCTTTAGCTTTCAACCTTCTATTATAGTCAGAAATCACTCCATTTACCTCATCTTCATTTGCAACTTTCTTGGTAACGTTAATAGTTACTTTAACTTCATCTGCCGCCCAAGATTCAATTTCATGACTTCCTAACCATACGATGCTACCACTTTTTATTTCTATAAGTTTTGCATTGAGACTTGATTGGAACCAGTTAGCACTAATTTGAGCAGGCAAGGAATAAGGCAACCTGCCAAAACTCAGTCCGGTATTTTCAATCATAAAATTCTGAACCTCTGGTAGGTTTTGAATGGATAACTTGCGATCTCCAGCGTTACCCATTTTTACCTCATTGATTTGCAATAAATAATCTGCTTGATCTGCGCCTGTTTGTGCAGCTCTAATTACTTCAGCAATGTCATTCATTTCGTTTTCGTCACGTTTTTTTCCTGGTAAAGCTCTCTGACTGTATTTATCTACTTCAGCTACTTTGGTCTGATATTCAGTCAAGGATAAATTTCCATTATCATATTGATTTTTCAAGTCTTCTTTAACGACATCATATTCACCATTCTCAAGATACTTTTCATAACCTCTACTCAACCAGCTACGTTCTCCGTAAGCTGCTTTATCTCTCAAGTCTCTTAATTTTGCTTCAAATTTAGAACGGTCCAGAACAGAAAAACCTTTTCTCAAAAGATCCTTCTCAACATATTGCTCGGCTTCATTATAATATCCAGAAGTACCGAAGATGCTTTCTTCATCATCACCTTCTTCAAATTTTCTTTGCTTACCAGACTCCTCAGCAGGAACAGCAATAATTACCGATGGTCGTGCACCGTTGATTGAGGTAGCTCCAGGACTATTCACATAATTCCCTTCATCTGGTAAACTCTCTTCGTACAAATTAATATTAAGCTGCAGTTGTTTATCACTTGGAACATTTAATGGATCTAGCAATTCATAATCTGGAACCGCAGGAATAGCTGGCAATCGCTCGTACAAAGGATCCATGATTTTTTTACTACAAGCAACTAGCGACATGACGACTAGAAGTAAAAGTGCTCCTCTTTTAAAAAGCATTTGGGTAACTTTAAACATAATTAAATTGGTTTAGGTATTAGTTTGGTTTTACTGATATTAAAATTCCTACTGTCTTAATATCAACATGTTAATATACAAATTTAAAAAAAAGTATGATATATGAAATACCCATTACTAGGTATATTTTACTGATACCGAATTCAATAACTAATTATAATTCCGCTTTCGCGAAAGCGAGAACCCAGCAAACTAAATCCTTAGATCGTACCTTTGTCTTTTAATCAAGAAACGTGGCAAGAAGAGTTCCAGCATCTATAAAAGAACAAAGTAAAAAAGGCAAAACGTTCTCCTTTAGCGCATTGAAAACGTTGCCTAGATTTTTCAAAGAAATATGGCGTGTAAGTCCTAAATTATTTCTGACAAATTTCTTAGCTAGACTACTAACAGCAGTAAGTCCAGTAGTTTTACTTTGGGTAGGAAAATTAATTATAGACGAAGTGATTTTTCAAATCTCGCTAGACGTGCAAGATTTATCTCAATTATGGACTTATGTAGCCATAGAATTAAGCGTCGCGGTTCTTGCAGACTTGCTCAATAGATTAATTAACCTCACTGATGGGTTAATAGGCGATCTATATTCTAACGCCTCGTCTGAGAAAATTATTAGAAAAACAAATGAGCTCACTTTAGAACAACTGGAAGATCCAGATTTTTATGATAAACTAGAAAGAGCAAGACAGCAAACTAGTGGTCGTGTAGGATTAATGAGTGCGTCTTTAAGCCAAATACAAAGCATTATTTCTATAGGTTCTCTCATCGCTGGATTGATTTACTTTGAGCCCTTATTGATCATTTTATTGGTTTTAAGTATCATACCATCTTTTATTAACGAGGCAAAATACAGCTCACATCGCTACTCGGTTGCGAGAAGTTGGACAGCAGAGCGTCGAGAACTGGATTATTTGCGATTTATAGGAGCTAATAATCAAACAGCAAAAGAGGTGAAACTTTTTGGCCTGACAGATTACATCGCTGGTCGCTTTAAAAAGTTATCTGGAGACTATTACGAGATCAATAAAAAGCTTTCTTTAAAGCAAAGTCTTTTTGGATCTCTTTTTAATATTCTAGGGATACTATCTTACTACGGAGCTTATATATTTATCATTTTTAAAGTGATCTCTGGAACATTATCCATCGGTGAGCTAACTTTTCTTTCTGGATCATTTAATAGGCTGCGCAATAGTTTACAAGGTTTCTTTTCTAGGTTTACAGCCATTTCAGAAAGCTCTTTGTACTTGAGAGATTATTTTGATTTTCTAGATATCGAGATTAAAGAAAACGCTGCGCACTACACTCCTATTCCAGAAGTCATTAAAACCGGATTTGAATTGAAGAATGTACACTTCGGTTATGCTGGAAGCGATGTAGAAGTTCTTAAAGGCGTCAATTTTACCATTAAAGCTGGCGAGAAAATAGCTTTTGTGGGGCAAAATGGCGCTGGAAAAACAACGCTTATCAAATTGATCTTAAGATTTTATGAACCTACTCAAGGAGAAATCCTTCTAGACGGAATCAATATATCAAAATTCAATAAGCAAGAATACCGCAAGCGATTTGGTGTGATATTTCAAGATTTCTTTAAATATGAATTCAAATTAAGAGAAAATATTGCTGTTGGTAATATTGAAGAAATAAGCAACGATCCTAAAATTGAAGATGCCGCACAGCGCAGTCTTGCAGACCAGGTTATCGAAGTCATGAAAGGTGGACTTGATCAACAACTAGGTAGAAGATTTGCTCAAGGACAAGAATTAAGTGGTGGACAATGGCAAAAAGTAGCTCTTGCTCGTGCCTACATGAAAGATGCAGATGTTATCGTACTTGATGAACCTACCAGCGCACTAGATGCACAAGCAGAGTATGATGTATTTGAAAGATTTATAGGACTAACCAAAGGCAAAACAAGTATCATTATTTCTCATAGATTCTCTACCGTACGCATGGCAGATCGTATTCTTGTTCTAGAAAATGGCACTATTGCTGAAATAGGAACACACGAAGAGTTAATGGCTAAACCTCAATTGTACGAGAAGTTGTTTAATCTACAAGCAGCAGGTTATCAATAAATCCTTTACCTCTGTTAAAAATGAATAACAGATATTTGTATAAAACCTTTTTAATGAAAAAAATCCTTCTCATACTTCTATTATCCACCGCTTATAATGCGACAGCTCAAAACTTACATTTATACGGTGGTGCAGATTATACCGAATATTTAGGCTGCCTAGATTGTTCTCGATTTGATAGTAAATCGATTTGGAATGCCTTTGGAGATTATGGGAGTAGCTTTAGCAATACTTCTATATGGAATGACTATAACAACTACGGAGATCCTAATAAAAAACTATCTCCATGGAATGAGATAACAAATACTCCTCCTAAAATTTTAGATGATAAAGGTAAATTTCTAGGGTATCTCACCGCAAACACATCGCTTAAAGAACGATCTCTCACTAGACTAGCCACAGAACTCGTTAAAAATTATAAAGTGATTCCCAAAGATTTAGGCAAATGGTATAAAAAATTGATAACCGATTACAGTAAATTATAGTATAAAACTACCCACTAAAGGGTATGTTATTGCAAGAGAATTACTTATAGATTTGAAAGAACCAAATATTTCAAATCATGAAAAAAATTACTATTATCTTATTTTTATTCTCTAGTACCATCTTACTAGCTCAAAATCAGTTGCTGTCTGCACTTACAGAAAGTTTTGACTCTTCTACTGGTAGTTATGAAAACAGTTTTGGCTATGATTATACATATGACGCAAATAACAACCTAACTTCTGAAACTTATTATTTATGGGATTCTGTTAATAACAGCTGGGTTCTAGGTGATCGTACTACTTATACCTATAATGCAAATAATAAAGTAGCAACCGAAGTTTACGAATTTACTAATAACGGTATATTCGGTATAGGTTATCGCACCAACTACATTTATAACTCTGTCGGTGATATACTTGTATTTTTTGATGAAGATTATGTAAATGGACAATATGTAAATGACTACAGGCTTACTTTTTCATATGCAAATGGTAGAGTTGACTCCTATCTAGCAGAAGAATGGAATGGTTCTCAATGGGTGCAAGAAGAAAGAGGTGACGCCACTTATAATTCAAACGGTTTCTTAAGCATTTTTACCTATGAGGAGATCGTCAATGGAATGTTTGAGGTTTATGGTCGTGAAGTTAACAACTTAACGACAGCAGGATTGATCACCAGATCAGACTTTGAACTATTTGACGGGACAAATTTTGTGGTAGATGAAAGATCTGATTATTCTTTTGATTCTAACAATAATGTCGTTACAGAAATATCTTCATATAACCCTGCCACCACACCTAATGAAAAATACGATTATACCTATGATACATCTATATTAATGTCCACACTGGGTCATCCTTTTAAAGATAAAACAGGTATAGATTTCACTTTTAGTAACGAGCCTCATATCAACAAAGTATTAACCCAAACCTACTCAGATTACGATTCTAATACGATGGCTTACAATTTATCCAGTAGAACGACTTACAACTATAACAGTACTCTAAGTGTAGATGAGGATTTAATTGAAAAGGCATCTTTTAAAGTTTACCCTAATCCTACTCAAAATCGAATTACTATAGAAGCTACGAATACAAAAATTGAGCAAATACTAATGATTGACGTTTTAGGTAAAACCGTTTTCACTACAGATCGTAGTACTTTTGAAATTAGCTCGCTTACAGATGGAATTTACATTATGAAAATAATTGATGTTGATGGTGGCATTACAAATCGTAAAGTTATTAAGGAATAATAGCAATGAATTGAATTAGTAAAAGAGCGGCTGTTGCCGCTCTTTTTTTTGAATTAGTTTTAAGATTAAAGATATTATTATTTCGCTTTCGCGAAAGCGAATTTCAAATAGACACTCCACAATAGAGTATATTTATGGAAGTAAAAAAGAAAGATTACTCCATGCGTTACAATTTGTACTTGCTTTTTATTTTTAGTCTACTTCTCATTCTCAGTTGCAAAAATGATCATAATCTAGAGAAAAAAGCACCTGATATTTCTTTGATGGAAGTACTCAATAACCTAGAATATAAAAGTAAAGACCTTCATATTTTAATAGATAAATCAGATTATGAACTGTCGGTCTTGCATAATGATCAAATTATTAAAACCTATCCAGTTGTTTTAGGTACTAATCCGGTAGATGATAAACTTATGGAAGGAGATCGTCGTACACCAGAAGGTCATTTCAAAGTACGTGACTTCTATCCGCATAAAAACTGGTCTAAATTTATCTGGATCGATTACCCAACGGAAGAATCATATAAAAATCATGAAAATGCCAAACAAAACGGATCGATTCCAGCTGACGCTACCATCGGTGGAGAAATAGGTATTCATGGTACGCCGCCCAATAAGGAATCATTAATCGAGAATAAAATTAACTGGACTTGGGGCTGTATTTCTATGACTAATAGTGATGTAAATGATTTGTACAAAATCATTTATATAGATATGGAAATTGTAATTCAAGATTAATCCCGTTCAAAATTGATTGATTTTATTAAAATATATATTTTGGCTAGATCTAATTCAAATCTTAAAGCATAATGCAATTAATAATTTTAATAAATCAAACAGTAAATTATAGCACAGGAATATCTGCAGGAACTGCGGTGTTTTCCTCGATTGCAGTCGTCTGCTCATGGACCAGAAATAGAAGTATAATCTGGGCAATACTTGCTGGATTTCTAAATATTTTCTATGTCATATATTGGTATGCTACAAGAACAGAAGAAGAACAAAGGAAGAGATAACCTACCACTCCACCGGAGTCATTCCTCTTTCTTGCATATATCGATTTGCTCTAGAAAAATGTTGATTCCCAAACCAGTAACCACGGTTTGCGCTTAGTGGTGATGGATGTCCACTTTCTAAAATGAAATGCGCTTTTTTATCAATAAACTTTGCTTTACCCTTTGCATAACCACCCCAAAGTAAAAAGACTATATTTTTACGCTCTTCAGATATCTTTTTAATTACAGCGTCTGTAAACTGTTCCCAGCCTTTCTTTTGGTGACTTCCAGCAGCTCCTTCTCTTACAGTAAGAACGGTATTAAGAAGCAAGACACCTTGATCTGCCCAACGTTCTAGATTACCAGATTCTGGATAAGGTTGTTGTAAATCTTTAGATATTTCTTTAAAAATATTGATCAAACTAGGAGGATGTTTCACACCATCTGCAACGGAGAAACAAAGTCCATTTGCTTGTCCTGCGCCGTGATAAGGATCTTGACCTATAATCACAACTTTTACCTGTTCAAATGGTGTACGATCAAAGGCCGCAAATATTTTATTACCAGGTGGATAACATGTATGTTCCTTATACTCGTGTTTTACAAATTCTATCAGGTTTTCAAAATAGGATGTGCTAAATTCTTCTCGCAAAACTTCTCTCCAACTAGGTTCAATTTGTACTGGCATAACTTACTTTTTTGTAAAGTTATGGATGTTTTTTTGGTTTCTCCGTACAAGATTTAACAAGTCTTTATTCTTTTAGTTTTGTTGAACAGTTACCTTTATACTTTAAACAAAATGATTTGAAACTATATCAATTTTCATCACAGCAAAAGCTTCCTATTGCCTTAGATCAAGCATGGGAATTCCTTACAGATGCTAATAATTTAAAGCTACTCACACCGCCAGAACTAGACATGACAGTTCAATATGGTACAGAGCGAGGCATGTATCCTGGTCAGCTTATTGAGTACAGCGTTACACCATTACCCTTTTACAAGACCAATTGGGTAACTCATATCACACAAGTAGAGGAAAAGAAATTTTTTGTAGATGAACAGATGTATGGACCTTATGCAACATGGCACCACAAGCATTTTATTTCAGAAATTGAAGGTGGTACTTTAATGGAAGATTTAATTCACTATCGTTTGCCATTTGGCGCATTAGGTAAATTGGGAGCGCCATTTGTGAAGAAAAAGTTGGAAGAAATATTCCGCTTTCGCGAAAGCGCACTCATCAAACACTTCGGTGCTTTTGAAGAAGTAAATAAAACAAATCAAGAAAAAAACGCAACACAAAAACACGAAATACTTAACTAAAATGTCAAAGAATATATTATTAATAGGCGGAAGCCACGGAATAGGAAATGCAATCGTACACCACATTCATGAAGGAAACAATGTGTTTGTTGCGTCTCGAGAAAATGAAAATTTACCAGAAGGCGTTACACACATCAAATTTGATGCACTCACTGAAGAATTAGACACAAGCGCTTTACCAGAATCATTAGACGGTTTTGTTTATTGTCCTGGAAGCATTAATTTAAAACCTTTCAAAATGTTGAAGCAATCGCATTTCGAGGAAGACATGGAGATTAATTTTTTCTCTTTAATAAAAGCTACAAGAACCGTTTTACCTTTACTTACTAAAGAAGGAACCAGCAGCGTCGTGTATTTCTCAACTGTTGCTGTAGGGACAGGAATGCCATTTCACACGAGCGTTGCCGCTGCAAAAGGCGCTATAGAAGGCTATGCCAGAGCACTCGCTGCCGAATATGCTCCTACAGTAAGAGTGAATGTTATTGCTCCATCACTAGTGGATACGCCGCTTGCTGGTCGTTTATTAAATAACGATTCTAAAAAAGAGAAAATGGGAGAAATGCATCCGTTAAAGCGTGTTGGTACTCCTGAAGATATTGCTGGCGTTGCTGCCTTTTTATTAGATCAAAACCAAGGCTGGATTACTGGTCAAGTGATAGGTGTCAATGGAGGAAAAGGAAGTTTAAGCTTAGGATAATTTATGAGTAAAAAGGTAAATGTATTTTGGTTTCGTAGGGATTTGCGACTGGATGATAATGTAGGATTTTATGAAGCGCTTAAAAGCGACCTTCCTGTATTGCCCATCTTTATATTTGACAAAGAGATTCTAGACAAGCTTCCTGAAGATGATGCTCGAGTTTCCTTTATCTATGAAGAATTGCAGCGCATGCGTTCTCAGTTGCAACAAGATCAAGACAGTTCGCTAGCCATGTATTACGGTAAGCCTCAAGAAATTTGGAAAGAAATAATCAGTTCTTATGATGTTGATACGGTTTTTACAAATCGTGATTATGAGCCTTATGCAAAAGAACGTGATGAAGAAATCGATCAACTTCTCGCCGAACATAACATAGATTTTAAAACTTTTAAAGACCAAGTTATCTATGAAAAGGATGAAGTAGTAAAAAATGATGGAGATCCATATGTAGTTTACACGCCTTACAAGAACAAATGGTTAGAGCACTTTAGAAAAGATTTCGGTGCAGGAGAAGATCAAAAGTTTTATTACACAAATGACGTTATAGATAACTGCATTAAAAATAGTAGACTACCCAACTTGACTTTGAGCGATATGGGATTTAAAAAGTCTTCTATTGAAATACCTGAATATAAAGTAACGCCTACACTTATTGAAGAGTATGAAAATACCAGAAACTTTCCAGCTATAGAAGACGGAACTTCAAGATTAGGAGTTTACTTAAGATTTGGTGTAGTAAGTGTACGTAAAATGGTGCGCAAAGCAGATCATGCTTCTAATAAAACATTTTTAAGCGAGCTGATCTGGCGAGAGTTTTTTATGCAAATTCTCTATCATTTTCCACATACTAAGGACAAAGCTTTCAAATCAAAATACGATCGTATAGAATGGCGCAATGACGAGGATCAGTTTGAAAAATGGAAAACTGGAACTACAGGTTATGCTCTAGTGGACGCAGGAATGCGAGAATTAAACTCCACAGGTTACATGCACAATAGAGTACGTATGCTAGTAGCAAGCTTTTTAGTAAAGCATTTACTAATAGACTGGCGATGGGGAGAAACTTATTTTGCAGAAAAATTGCTGGATTACGAGATGTCTAGTAATGTAGGTAACTGGCAATGGGCTGCTGGTAGCGGTGTTGATGCGGCTCCATACTTCAGAATTTTTAATCCTATCACACAAAAGGATAAATTTGATAAGGATAGAAAGTACATTAAAGAATTTGTACCAGAATTTGGAACAGATGATTATCCTGAGATGATGGTAGACCATAAAGAAGCAAGAGAACGTTGTTTAAAAACCTATAAAGAAGCAGTTTCCTAGAAGTTTTATAGTAGGAAATCCACGTTCTGAATTAAGTTAGGATTTATGCAAAAAGTTCATATCGTATGGTTCAAAAGAGATCTTAGATTATTAGATCACGAACCACTTATGCGTTCTCTTGACTCAGAAATCCCAACCATCCTACTCTACATTTTTGAACCTATGATTTTAAATGATGCTCATTACAGTAAGCGTCATTTTAATTTTATAAAGCAGTCGTTAGAGAATATGAACGAGAAGCTGAATGCGGTAGGCAGTTCACTTCTTGTTGTAGAAAGTAATGCCTTAAAAGCTTTTCAAAAATTGCAGAGTCTTTTTAAAATTGTAAATATCTATTCCTATCAGGAAACTGGATTGTACATCACCTACAAAAGAGATATAGAACTAGCTAAATGGTTTAAAAAAAATGCTATTCCGTGGACTGAAAGTATTTCTAACGGTGTTGTAAGAGGATTAAAAAACCGTACGCAATGGAAAGAGCACTGGATCGAGTTCATGAATCAAGATTTTGATCATCCGGATTTTGATAATAGTACCTTGTTCAGTAGTACTCGTATTAATCTAATTGCTTCTGAATTTAAAACGGTTTCTCTAGAAACGCCTAAGAATTCTATTTTTCAAAAAGGTGGTACGACCACGGCTTTACGCTATTTTGAAAGCTTTTTAACTGACCGTATTAACGGTTACAACACCTATTACTCAAAACCTCTTACCAGCAGAAAGCACAGCAGTAGGCTATCACCCTACATTGCTTGGGGAAATGTGAGCATGCGTATGGTGGCAAAAAAAGCGGCTAGTTGTAAAAACGATTTCAAAAACAAGCGTCATCTTCACAGCTTTATGTCTCGTTTGCGATGGCAAGCGCATTTCATTGAAAAATTTGAGATGGAACATGAACTTGAATGGCGCAGTGTTCATAAAGCATATAGAACTCTCGATAAACCTGTGAATCTTAAATTTCAGCAGGCGTGGCGTGAAGGTAAAACTGGTTATCCTCTAGTAGATGCTGCCATGCGATGTCTCAATACTACTGGCTTTATAAATTTTAGATTGCGTGCGATGTTGACCGGTTTTTTTACGCATCATTTGTGGCAACCGTGGCAGGATGCGAGCAATCATCTAGCGCAACAATTTTTAGACTTTGAACCTGGAATTCATTATCCGCAATTGCAAATGCAGGCTGGCGAGACAGGAATCAATATTGTACGTGTTTATAATCCATTAAAGAACAGCTTAGAACATGATCCCGAAGGCTTATTTATTAAAAAATGGGTTCCTGAGTTAGCACATTTACCCTTGCGATTTATCCATGAGCCTTGGAAAATGACAGCTCTAGATGAGCAATTCTTAGATTTTAAATTAGGTGAAGATTATCCAGAGCGGCTGGTAGAGAACTCGCTTTCGCGAAAGCGGGCTCAAGACATTCTTTATGGAATTCAAAAAGACCTTAAAAATAAAAAGGAATCTCGTCGTATTATCTCCAAACATACCAATCCAAAAAGGGAAATATGGCCTGGTGGTGATGAGTTGCATAGCTAATTAAATTTATTATATTTCAAGTCTAATTAACATGTAATGTCTACATACGTAAAAGTAAAATCTGGTAGTTCTATTGAAATCAATAGATGGATTGCAATTCTGGAAGAAAATAAGATTCCTAATCTCATAAAAAACGCTCATGAATCTGGTAGGCTTGCCGGATTTGGCACTTCCGGCGGAAGCGTAGATTTATATGTTCAAGAAGCCGATATTAAAAAAGTCGAAGAATTATTTCATTAGATGAACTTAAGCTCATAGTTCTAATATATACTAATGGTAACTGGCCTCATTTAGATCTTCATTAATTATAAAAGTCAGGGCGCCAATCCTATGTTTCTATGATCATATCGCATCAGTACAAATTGATTTTTATACATGTCCATAGAACTGGAGGAAGTTCTATTTCTAATCTCCTGAGAGATCAGTTTGGAAAGAACAATGAAGAAATTGACCAACATTCTAATGTATGTGATTTAGGAGTGGATTATTTTAAAAAACTTTCAGGATATTATGTTTTTGGTTTTACAAGAAATCCGTGGGATCGATTGCTATCATGGTATTTGTTGTTACATCAAAATAATCCTTTAGAGTTATCAAAAGAGCAGTTGAGATTTGAAAATTTTATAGAAAAAGACCTAATTTTAAAAGACCGAACCAACTATTTTCATTACAACGCTTTAGATTATTTTTCTTCTCAGGATGGAGAAAATGTACCTTTTCATATTTTTAAATATGAAGAGATAGAGTCCAGCCTTAAAAAAGTTTTTGATCAATTTAATCTAGAGTTACATGAGATTCCTGTGCTTAACACCACTGCAGTAAAGGATAAAAGACTTTTTTATACTGCAAAATCTCAACAGTTAATTGCACAAAAATGTAAAAAGGATATTGATTATTTCAATTATACGTTTTAAATGAAATTATAAACTATAAACCACTCTAAAGGTCACAAAACGAGGAAGGATAAAAGTCTCAGAAGTAAAAACAGAAAAGTTATTTGCGCTGTTTCTTACCTGTGAATCTATATCGAGTAAGTTAGTAGCTTTAACTTCATATTCAAATTTTGCGTCGCGATCTTTCCTATATGCAAGACTTGCATCCCAATTTTGAAATGATTGAGACTGCCCATTTCCTAAGTTTTGATTTGTATAAGAATAATTAGTTCTAAAGGTAACTGCTTTCCAAATGTAGGCATCTACATCTATGGATGGAGATTGAGTTATAAATTGAGTCTCTCTACCACCTTGATTGTTATCGACAACACTGTAACGATAACTTAAAGTAACATTAGGTGCTACTTTAAAATTTGTTCTTATACTAGGTGTATAAGATTGTGTAAAACCTTCATTAAGCGATCGCTGCCCTTGAATGAATTGGTTGATTTTACTATAATTAAATCCAGCTCTTAAACTTGCTCTAATTTTCCCAAAAGTACGTTGCACACGACCTGATACATTTACGCTCTCATCTGCAAAGTTAGAGTTGAAAAATGTATTGGTACGAATAACACTTTCAAAATCGGTTAGATTTCTAATTTGATCGATATTACTTGAATAAGAAGCTCTTGCAAAAACGTTAGTATAGTTGAAGAGGTTAAAACTCGTATAAATAAGATTTACATTGTGTGATAAGGCATTTTGTAAATCTGGCTCTCCAAATTGGATATTATTGAAATTATTTAAAACGATTCCTCTTGCCAGTCGTGTTACATCAGTAAACTGATTGCGCATATCATATCTTAAAGTAAGTGCTTCACTTTTTTTGAATTGAATTCTTGTTTCAAACTCCGGTAAAACTCTAAAGAAGTTTTCTTCAAACGTCTGACCTTGTTGCGTATTCTTATTCCCGTACGCGTGTACCGAAACTCCTGGTGTGATGGTAAATTTTCCGGTTTTAACTCGGTAACGAGCTCCTAAATAAATATCACTAAAATTATACTCGGTATCGTTAACGTCAAGTCCATCGTTAATTGTAGGTGTAGGATCAAATTGAGAACCATCATCAAGAAATTGAAATAAAGAAGAGTTGAACTGTTGACGACTAATAATAGTTCCTAAAGTAACGTTGATATTACTTTTTGTATTTAAGATGTTAAACCAGTCGATTTTAGCGTCTAGTTGATTTGATTCTATGCGCCTATTTTGACCTAGATTATAATTATCTAAAGATTGATCGAGACCTAATCCTGCTGCTGTGGCATCATATTCATCATCGTCTGGAAAATTGGGATCTGCATCTGGATCGGGATCGTTTTCTAAAATCGCATTGTAAAAAGGATCTTCATTTTTCAAAACATGTTGCGCCTCTAATGAGAAGATATTATTCTCATCTAGAGTGTAGTAATAATTTAAGTTTTGATTAATGCTGTAAGGAGATACTTCTTCTCTTTGTCTTGTATCGCCTAAGACCGATGAAAATAAGCGCCGATTTTGCTCATCATTAGAAATACGACCGATGATATCGTAATCCATTTGATTACTAAAATTTGGCTGATAGGAAGCACTTAATTTAACAATACCTTGATTAGATCGTTCTTCACTGGTTTGCTCAGTTGCTTCATCTGGAATACCTAAAGTAAGATTTGTGTATTGCACAAAACTGGTCTCTCTTGAACGTATTTTACTACTATTAAAAATGGCAAAACCGCTTAAATCTAGTGCTGGATTAGGAGCATAACTAAAGTTTGCCGTCGCAAGTCTAGTGTCAATCTCGATGGCGTTATTTTGATTTGTTAAGAAATTTAAGCTGTTATCGCCTAGATTGATATCAGTTCCACTGCTGCGACTAGGTGCTCTGAAACCTCCGGATAGATTTCTAATATCTCTTCTGTTTAGGGCTACCTCTCCTATATTGTTTAAATCTCCAATAAAATTAACACTGTACTTTGGGTTGTAGTAAAAAAGCTTGGGTTGTATGAGATAAAGTCCTTCATCAGGCGAACTTCCTCCACCTACGGTAACGTCTCCAAACCAAAAATTTTCTTTCCCTTCTTTTAATTTAATGTTTAATGCAATATTATCTTGATTATTAGTAACTCCGCGCAATTGACCAACTTCAGAATAGTTGCGTAATACTTGGATTTTATCTACCGCTTTAGAAGGAATGTTTTTTGAGGCAAGTTTAGTATCTCCATCAAAGAAATCCTTTCCGTTTACCATGAGTTTATTGACTACCTTACCTTCTACTTCAATCTGTCCGTCTTCATTGATTTCTACTCCTGGTAAATTTTCTAAAACATCTTCTAGTTTTCTTTCAGAACCGTTTTTAAAGGAATCGGCGTTATAGGTAACCGTATCTCCTTTTATGGTTACTGGCATTTCATAAACTATTTCTACGGCATCCAGAGTACTTTCTGATTGAAGTACATAATCCTTAACAATATCAGCTTCTTTAGTAAAAATGGAGTCTTCTAAGGTTTGCATTCCTACGTAGCTTATTTGGATTTTATAAGCTGTGTTCTTTTTAAGAGTTAAGAGGAATTTTCCTAACTCGTCTGTAGATTTGTAGGATTCCAAAGCGTTAGTAGCTTTATCAAAAGCTACTACTGTAGCAAGTTCTAAAACTTGCTTTGAACTATCTCGTACTACACCTTGAAATTTGATTTGAGCAAGGGAATAACTACCTACAAGAAGTAGGATAAAGCATATTGTATTTTTCAGGATGTAGAATTGAAATGAATTGAAGAGTTTAAATGAAGAATGAATTAACCGCGTCTTCTTCCTCTATTATTCATCATTTCTGTCATCTTTCTTACGATTGTTGCCTTGTAATCTTTCTTAGTAATTTCTTTTCCGTTATCTGGAGCTTCTATACTAATTTCCTCCTTAGGGTTGATCACGATTTTTGTACATAACATAGTAGTATTACCAGAACTAACTTCTAGGATTAATCCCGGAAGTCCCCAATACTCAGCTGGTCCATGACTTACTGGAACTTCTAATGTGTACCAGGCTTCTACTAGAGTCATGTCTTCTGCTGCTTCTTCTCCATCTTCACTTTCTTTTTTTCTCAATTCTGCCCAAGAAAAATCATACCATGACAAGTCTGCTGTAGGAATAGTTGCCATAGCTTTAAAGCAATTGTACTTTCCTATCTGTTTTGTTTCAGAACCCATTTTCCAGTCTATGTTCAACAACTCATCTTTAACTAAGAATTTTTTACCGTAAAATTCTTGACTTTGTAATAAAGACTTTTCTTTAATGTTTTTATACTGATCGCCAGGTGTAAAGTTATTTCCCCAAGAGTCTGTTGCTCCAGACATAGCGTCTAGCTTGTCTTCTTCTTCAAAAGTAGATTCTGTTTTTGTAAAATTGAGCGTGTAAGTTTTTTCTAAACGATTTTTCAATCTTGCAGCTGCTTGCTTTTTTTGCGCCTCACTCATTCTAGCTCCCCAAGATCCTAAATCCATTTTGGTTTTTGAAATATAAACGGCTTGACCTTTAAAATCAGCAGATGCCTCGTCGACAGGAAGGATTAAAAATGAAGCTACTACACTAAGTACAAAAAAGATGGTTTTCATAATATTGGATTGATAGTTTGTTTAACAAAAATATCAAAACATTAAACATGCGATTCCTATTTGTATTAACATTAACACAAGAAAGTAGTAGCAAGTCTATGAAAATGAATCTGGTAAATTTAAAATGGCTGGTAATTATTCCGCTTTCGCGAAAGCGGAACAAAAACAATCCTCATTTAAAATAATTAAATGAGGATTTTATTAAGTTCAAATGAAATGAATTTCTTAATTCCTATTCTCTATTTCTTTGTAAGCGGCAACTACTTTTTTGACGAGTCTATGTCGTACTACATCGCTATCATCGAGGTACATCATTCCTACTCCGTCTACATTTTTAAGAATTAACAATGCTTCCTTTAATCCAGAAATAACGCGTCGAGGTAAATCGATCTGTCCTGGATCGCCGGTGATAAAAAACTTAGCGTCTTTTCCCATACGAGTTAAAAACATTTTCATTTGTGCATGAGTGGTATTTTGAGACTCATCAAGTATGACATAAGCCTGATCTAGAGTTCTACCGCGCATAAATGCTAATGGTGCAATTTGAATAATTCCTTTTTCTATGTAAGTAGCAAGTCGCTCTGCAGGAATCATATCACGCAATGCATCATAAATAGGCTGCATATAAGGATCTAGCTTTTCTTTAAGATCGCCAGGTAAAAATCCTAAATTCTCACCAGCTTCAACCGCAGGTCGCGTGATGATTATTCTTTTGATGCGTTTCTCTTTTAAGGCTTTTACTGCAAGCGCCACGCCTATATAGGTTTTACCAGTTCCAGCAGGACCTACCGCAAAAACCATATCGTTTTTCTTAGTAAGCTCGATCAACTTGCGCTGGTTAGGTGTTTTAGGACGTATCAACATTCCGGAATTACCGTGAACCAGCACGTCATCATTTCCTTTAACTATTTCATGATGATCACTATCTGTAGTGAGCAGTCGCTCCATGACGTTTACGTCGATCTTATTGTATTTACCAAAATGGTTTAACATCAACTGGATGCGTTTATCAAATTCACCTAGTTGCTCTTCATCACCGTAGACTTTTATTTTGCTGCCTCGAGCAACAATTTTGAGTTTAGGAAAATGAGATTTTAGAAAAGCAAGATTTGTATTCTTTACTCCAAAAAATTCCCTTGGATTAGTTTCTGATAGGTCAATGATAAGTTCGTTCAAAAGCGGTAAATTAAGTAAGTGATTGAAGGTTTAATTTTATAATTTTGTTTCTAGTATTTTAACTGCTTGAAAGTAGTGAAAAATGATTATTGAATAAAAGGCGATAGCTATAATTTAACGATCATTTAATTAACAATTTAAATTTCCTTATGCCTATAATTACTCTTACTACTGATTTTGGATGGAAAGATCCATACGTGGGAGCGGTTAAAGGTGCTATTTATAAAGAATTAGAGGGAATTACTATTGTGGACATCTCTCACGAGGTAGCGCCTTTTAATATTGCTGAAGCTGCTTATATTATTAAAAATGCCTATCATTCTTTTCCTGATGGCACGATTCACATTATAGGTGTAGATGCAGAGCATACTCCAGAAAATAAACATGTCGCAGTACTTCTGAATTCGCATTATTTTATATGTGCTGACAATGGCGTTCTTGCATTGATAATGAGTAAATTAAGACCTGAAAAATTAGTCGAAATCAATATTCACGATAGGATTTCTTCTAACTTTACCACTCTAGATGCCTTTGTACAAACTGCCTGCCACATAGCTCGTGGAGGTACTCTTGAAGTAGTAGGCAAACCTATTAATCGCATAAGAGCCATTCACGGCGTCATTCCAAAAATAGCAGACAGTAAAAACGTTATTCACGGTCAAGTGATTTACATTGATAATTACGGTAATTCGGTTACTAATATTACTAAGGAAATCTTTGACGAAATAGGAAAAGGACGCAAATTTGAGATTTCGGCGCGTAATGAAAGGTTTAATAAAATATTTCATCGTTACAGTGACTTAATTAATTTTAACGATAAAGAAAATAAACGAGATGTAGATGGAAAAGGTCTTGTTTTATTCAATAGTTCAGATCATTTAGAACTGGCCACATATAAATCAAATCCGCTTACGGTGGGTAGTGCGAGCACCTTGTTTGGTCTTCAAATAAATGCTCCTGTAATAATAACTTTTGTAGAATCATGATTGTACGTATAGTAAATATGCATTTTAAAGAAACCGCTGTCGGTAAATTTCAAAATATGTTTGATGCTTATAAAGAACAAATAAGAAATCAACCTGGATGTAGTTTTCTAGAATTGTATCAAGATATGGAAGATGAACAGCGATTCTATACTTATAGCTACTGGAAAGATGAAGAAGCATTAAATAATTATAGAAAAAGTGCGTTATTTCAAGAAGTATGGCCACAAACTAAAGCTATGTTTGATGAAAAACCACAAGCAAATTCTGTAGTAAAAATCCACAGCCTTTTATGAAAGCCATTTTTATCAAAGAACTAAACGGTTTCTTTTCCAGTCTTACTGGTTATCTAGTGATAGGAATATTTCTCATCATCACCAGTCTCTTTATTTTTATTTTTAAAGGTGAGTATAACATTCTGGATTATGGTTTTGCAGATCTTGCTCCCTTCTTTTTAATTATTCCATGGTTGTTTATGTTTTTAATTCCAGCAGTAACTATGCGCAGTTTTACCGTAGAACGTAATCTAGGAACACTAGAAATGTTAAGCACAAGACCTATATCAACTAAGAAATTGATCGGAGGTAAGTATCTGGCGGCGTTAGTACTTATTATCATTGCTTTGATTCCTACGTTGATTTATGTGTACAGTTTAGGTCAGCTAGGAGAAACGCCAAATAATCTAGACTACGGCAGCACATTCGGTAGTTATCTAGGTGCTATTTTACTGGCTATGAGTTACACATCCATAGGAGTTTTTAGCTCTACGGTAACTTCTAATCAGATTGTGGCGTTTTTACTTGCAGCTGTCCTATGCTTTATATTTTATTTTGGCTTTGATGGCTTAAACAATTACCTAGCCGACAATGATTTTCTGGCCTCTCTCGGTCTCAAATACCACTATGAAAGTATGGCCAGAGGAGTTCTTGATACTCGTGACGTGATCTACTTCTTAAGTGTTGCTGTTTTATTTTTCGCTTTAAGCGAAATTTCACTAAAAACCATCTTATCAAAACGATAACTATGAAAAAAACATATACCAGTTTTATCTTAGTACTCATCGTTCTCATAATCGTAAATATTGCCGCGCGATCTATTTACAAACGTTTTGACCTTACTAAAGATAATCGATATACTGTAAGCGCAGACACTGAAAAGATTCTAAAACAAGCCTACAAACCTATCGTAATTGATGTATTTCTAGATGGTGAGTTACCTAGCGAATTCAGAAAATTAAAATTGGAAACAGGACAATTTCTTGAAGAACTTGCTGCCTTGCATCCTAATTTAAAATACGATTTTCTCAACCCTATCGAGGATGCAACTCCAGCCGAAACAGAACAAATTACCGCTCAGCTTTTAAGTAATGGAGTGAAAGGTGCTGTTGCCACTATTCAAGAAGGAGGAAAAAGCACCAATGTCACTGTTTTTCCATATGCACTGATCCTTTATGACGGTAAAACAACTGCCGTACCATTATTGAAAACCGTAGCACGCGCCACAGCAGAAGAACGCGTTAATTCCAGCATCCAGCAATTAGAATATCAATTTGCCGATGGACTACGTAAAGCTTCACTAGAAAAAGATAAAACGGTTGCTTTCTTAAGAGATAGCGATGAATTATCAGATGTGCGCATCGGTGATTTTATAGGTAGCGTGAACGAATACTACAACACGCGACCTTTTGGAATCGAGTTTTTGACAACTAACGATACGATAGCACCGCAACAGGTTCTTGAGGTGATGAATAAATTTGACCTCATCATTGACCCTAAACCAACAGCACCTTATTCGGAAACTAAAAAATATTTGCTGGATCAATACCTTATGCAAGGTGGTAAAATGTTGCTAGCTGTTGACCCTATTGTGATGGAAAATGATAGTCTTTCAAATGAACAACGAAAAGCTTATCCGCTGCCTAGAAAATTGAATCTGGACGATATGCTTTTCAGATATGGTTTGAGGTTGAACAATGGTCTGGTAAAAGATTTGAAACATGCACCACTAGCTCTTGCCACTGGACAAGGAAGAAACACCCAATACGAGGCTTACGCATGGCCTTACTACCCTATTTCTAAAACTTCAAAAGATACCAGCGCTACAGCTCAATTTATAACAAAGAACTTAGAAGATGTAAAATTTGAATATACTGGTAGCATCGATACATTGAAAAATGGAATCCGTAAAACGATATTACTGAGCACATCTGATAAAGCAAAAGAATTGACTTTACCTACTGTTGTTTCTCTTAATGAGATAGGGAAAGAAGTTGTGATAGAGTCTTATAACAAATCCAACTTACCACTTGCGGTACTTGCAGAAGGTTCTTTTACCAGCGCCTACAAAAATCGTGTAAAACCAGTTGATTTAAATAATCCTACTGATGAAGGAAAAGAAGCTGCAATTGTCCTTATAGCCGATGGTGATGTGTTGAAAAACCAGGTACTGAGAGGTGAACCACAAGAATTAGGTTTTGACATCAGGACAGGACAACTCTACGGTAACAAAGAGTTTCTCATGAATACGATCAACTATCTTCTAGACGATACTGGTTTGATCAAATTACGAAATAAGGACATTCAAGTTCCTTTTTTAGATTCTAAAAAGGTGATTGATGAAAAGTTTAAATGGCAGTTTATCAATACCGTATTACCGCTTTTGATAGTTGCAGGATTTGGTTTTGTTTTTATGTGGTTGAGAAAGAGGAAGTATCAAGCTTAACTATATGAAATCGACTACTCTAGTTATAATTTTGATTGCTTTTCAGGTGTCTTTTTCACAGAGTAGTATTTCTGATATTAAATCTAATAAAGAGATAAATAAAATTGTTACTGCTTTAAATCAAACCATTGGAAAAAGAGCTATCGCTATATCTAGGTTTTCAATTAATGAAGAAACTTATATTGGCATAAGCTCAGAAACTTGGATCGAAACTGATTACGACAATAGAAAATTATTGTGGCTCTTTAATGACTCTATAAATGTCGAATCGATGCAAGATTTTAGTTCACTTACCTGTATAGAAACGAGTAAAGAATCTCCAATTTTTTATTATAATTTCAATTGTTCAGACGATCAAAAAATTACATCAGAGAAAATGATTCCTTACAAATCTCGTTTTAAGGAAAATCAACCTCTTGATGATGATTCGGAAAGATTACAATATGAATTTTTATTTAAGCTAGTGAGTAATTCATTTGTTAAAATTACCTTTTAAAAAAATCTCTTCAAGTATATTATTAGTTGTAATTTTCTTTATTTCCTTAAGGGTAGAATTAATAGTACCCTTAAGTGATAGCAAAAAATATAATGTTTTTGAGGAAGAGGAAGTTATATTCGAACAATAATTACTCGGTTTTGAACGCTGGTATTTTTATATTATCAATTTAAAGTTAAAACAATTTGAAAAAATTTTTAAAGTATATCAAATACCTTTTCATCACAGTTGTAAGTATTTTATTGATATTTATTCTATCAATAGGTTTTACTAATCAAGAATTAAAAGGTACGTGGATAGGTGAATATGAAGTCCACCCAGACATGGATTTGTATCTAGCACATGAAAGTGTAATGACTTTAGGCTATTTTTCTTGTTTCGAAGAATTTCCTTCTTATTATGGTACTTCAAGTTTAGACAATCCAAATATCATGAGTTCAAAAAGAATAGGATTCGTTTTGAACATGTTCGGCGTCATCAAATCTAACAATTATAATAAGTACCAAGTGATAAGTATCAACGGAGATTCATTACAAGTAAAAAGTAATGTTTTTAATGAAAACAATTATGAAACTTTTCGTAGAATAGATGACTCATTAAAAAATAATCAAAAAATTAATCTAGCTGGTAAAAAGTTTTTATTCAGTAACAACAAAGTCACAGACACCTTACATTTCAAAAATGTTGGAGTAAACCTTGACTACGGAAATAAGACTTTTAATCATGGGTGGGATTTAATACAGCATAATGGATTTCAAATACTATTTATCGAAGATTTTGTACCTTTTATTATTGTAAATAAAAAAGAAAATGTAATTGAATTAAAAAGACTTCAAGCTACAAATGATAATTATAAAATGACAGAGATATGATAACTAAAAGTATATGTTTTAGACATACATAATTAAAAAAAATGAAAACAGCTCTCGTAACTACAGAAAAGAACCGCTACTTACTAAAATAATTAATACCAAAATTACAATCTCAATCCACTGATTTACAAACACTAAAAGATAATCAAGCGCTAAACTAAAGGCATATTATTATTAACTTTAAGATTTAAAACCTTACTTTTACTTTAAATTATTTCTTTATGACAACTCTAGATTTAAAAAACTCTGTATTAGAATATGTCAATAATGCTGATGATCGTCTTTTAAAAATGATAAAAGCAATAGCGGAGACATACCAGAGTGAAGAGGATTTTACTTTGTCAAAAAAGCAATATGAAATACTAGATCAAAGAAGAACATTACATGAAAGTGGAAAAAGTAAATCCTACAGCTGGCAAGAAATAAAAACTTCTATAAATAACTCTAGTAGCTAATCATGTATTCTTTAGAAATAAAGGAAGAGGCTCGATTACAAATTACCGATGTTTTTCATTATTATGAAAGTAAACGTTTAGGTTTAGGAGACTTATTTTTAAATCATCTTGAGAACTATTTTAAAAGAATAATAGAAAATCCAGAACATTTTCCTGAAAAAAGAAAACCTTATAGAGAAGCCTACTTAAAACGTTTTCCATTTTTAGTTATTTATACAATAGAAGAGACTAAAATAATTATTTACGCAGTATTTAATACCTCTAGGAATCCAGATAAAAAATAGTAGAAGTTAATTTTTAATATTTTAAAAAACTGAAACAAAATACTCATTTGAAATTGATTGATTTGGTTTAACATCTTTTTTAAATAACTTCGTTTCCCAAAAGGTAGAATTAATTCTACCTTTTAGGAAACATAAAAGCTCCTTTTTCAAAATGAAAAAGGAGCTTTTTTCAACCTCAATTGAGCAAAACGAGTGAGCCAAAAACCTCATCCCACATGCCCAGCACCTAATACCTAATATCTTATACCCAAAAATCTATACGTTAAACAAGAAATGCATCACATCACCATCTTGAACGATGTATTCCTTTCCTTCAACTTTTAGTTTTCCAGCTTCTTTTACTTTTGCTTCAGAGCCATATTCTACGTAGGTATCATATTTAATTACCTCAGCACGTATAAATCCTTTTTCAAAATCAGTATGGATTACTCCAGCTGCCTGTGGCGCTGTAGAGCCTATGTTTATAGTCCATGCTCGTACTTCTTTAACACCAGCGGTAAAGTAGGTTTGCTGATTCAGTAATTTATAAGCACTACGTATCAACTTAGCACTTCCTGGTTCTTCAAGACCCATGTCCGATAAGAATTCTTTACGCTCTTCATAATCATCAAGCTCCGTGATATCTGCCTCAGTTCCTACCGCAAGAACAAGAACTTCTGCATTTTCATCTTTTACAGCCTCTTTAACTTGATCTACATAAGCATTACCAGTTACTGCTGCATCGTCATCTACGTTACAAAGATATAATACTGGTTTATCTGTAATAAATTGTAATGGTTTGATAAAATCTGCTCGTACTTCATCGCTTAATTCTACTGCTCGTACTGAAACTCCAGATTCTAGCGCGTCCTTGACTTTCAACAAAGCCTCTTCTTCTTTGACCGCTTCTTTATTACCAGTTCTCGCTGCACGTTTTACTTTCTCTAGCTTTTTATCGACTGTTTCTAGATCTTTAAGCTGTAATTCAATATCGATTGTTTCTTTATCACGGATAGGATCTACACTACCATCTACGTGGACGATATTATCATTATTAAAACAACGCAATACGTGAATAATCGCGTCTGTCTCGCGTATGTTTCCTAAAAACTGATTTCCTAACCCTTCACCTTTACTTGCACCTTTAACAAGACCAGCAATATCTACTATCTCCACGGTTGCAGGAATCACCTTCTCTGGATTTACCAGCTCTTCTAATTTTTCAAGTCTAGGATCTGGTACATTTACCACGCCTACATTAGGTTCTATAGTACAAAACGGAAAGTTGGCGCTTTGTGCTTTTGCATTTGACAAACAGTTAAAAAGTGTTGATTTACCTACGTTAGGTAGTCCTACGATTCCAGCTTTCATGTGATGTTTATTTAAATAGTTACGCTTTCTATTTTCTATAGGAAAATAGAAGTTTATACTGAATTTAGTTCAGTGCGAAAGCGTGCAAAGATAAGTTATCCCTAAACAATTTATAATATTTTATGAACAGGAAACATAAAAAACCTGCACCGATTTGTTGCAGGTTTTTTACTTGTTAAAACAGAAAATTAATGATTATTCTACATCTTCAAGTCCTATGGCTTCATGAATAGCATCAGTAGTTTGTTGATCTATTTTTCCATCTTTATCGTTATCCATCCCTAAGTCCATGCTCAATCCTTTTAACATGTCTTTTATTCCATTAGTATCAATATCCGAATTTTTTAATTCATTCATCATTTTCATGATGCTAGAAATGTTCATATCGTCTCCTAGAATGCGAGCAACACCCATTCCTGATTTATCCATCGTACCAAATACTATAATCTCGTCTATAGAATCTTTATCACCTTGATATAAGAACTTTGCAGTCATGCCATCTTGATTATGGGTCATTAAAGCTGTGTATTTATCGTTTTTAAGAATATCAGACAGTTGTTGTTTTTCAGTCTCAAAAGAGGCATCATTATCAGCTGTCTTAGGATACATAAGCATGCTTACTTTATCGATCGAGTTATAAGCTATTTGTGACTCTTCAGAAAGTTTGCTTTCATCTATTCCTAAAATCGAAACAGGTATAGTTGCCTTAGTAAATCCTTCTTTATTATCGCTGTCTACGATATAACTTTGCAATGTTGGGTCTGTGTCACAAGAAGTAAGTGATGCAGCGATGGCAATGCTTACTACTATGGCTTTTAAAATTATCTTGTTCATAGTTAGTGTTTTTTAAGTGTTGGTGATTGATATAAGATAGAATTACTTTTCTTCCTTGGTAGCTTTTTCTATTTGCTCTTGTCCAGGTACATTGATCATTTTAGTAATCTTTGAGATTTGACCTAAGTCTATATCTCCAGAGATTTTCATAACCAGTGCCTCAGGATTTTCTTTATTCATCGTTTCGTCTATGATCATAACTAGCGTACGTACTTTCTTAGAATTAGAACCGCGCTCTACGTGAAAAGAAAAGGCTTGATCATCTTCTTTAACGTGCATTAACTTTACTAGTCCATTGCTTTTAATATAAGCGTTAGCCATTGCGATCATTTTCTTTGCACTATCAGAATTTGATGTAGAATAGAATCTTGCATCTTTAAGACTATCTAGAAGACCTTTTCCAGCTTTCACGCCGTCGTCTTCAAAGTCCATGTCTATTTCGGCAAGAAGTTCAAAGGCATCTTTGGTAACTACTGTTTCTGAGGTGTTTTTAAGGTTGCCCATCTTTTCAAAGGCATCTTGAGCAAATAAGGGCGTTGCCATTACTGCAAGTACTAGGGTGAGGATTAACTTTTTCATGTTGACTTTTATTTAATTGTGATTGAGATTTATTATTATTTAAGATTAAAAACTGCTGCAGTTTTATTATCTAGGGTATTTATAGGAGCCATGTTCTGGCGTCCTTTGTTAAATTTTGAGCTTACTAATTCTAGCATATCCATGGCAGCTGCACGAGCTTCTTCAGGAGTTTCATACGTACCTAAATCTGGTTGCGTTTGCTGATTGTAGTAGTTGCCTCCTACTGTCATTAGTAATGCAAAACCAGCTGCTATGGCAAGACCTTTCCAGGTTCTTCTGTTAGCTCGGTTTTCTAAAGTTTCTTTGTGTTTCACTTTCGCGAAAGCGTCAAAACTACCTTCTTCTTCCAATTGTTCCAGCTCAAAAGTCTGAAACAAACTGCGGTAAACTTCATGCTCTGGTGTAACATTCTCAGAACTGAAATAGTCTCTGAGCACTTGCTCGTCTGACAATGTGGTGTTACCGTTCCAATATTTTTCTAATAAATCGTTCATGCGATTTCTGTTTTATACTGTTCTTCTATTTTTTCCTTTAGCAATTTTCTTGCTCTGCTCAACCCTACTCTTACGGCTGTAGCCTTCATATCTAGAATTTTCTCGATGGCTTCAAAATCATAACGCTGTATATCTCTAAGCTGGATAATCATTCTATACTTCTCTGGTAACTCATTAATCATGTTCTGTACCAGTTTTACTTTTCCTTGTCTTTCTAACTCGTCCTCAATGTTTCGCTCCTCGCTATCATAATTAGTATGAACTATTTTTAAATGACTCGCTTGTTTGCTTTTTAAACGATCCAGAGAATAGTTTTTAACCATTTGCATGGCATAGGCTTCCTTATTTCTTATTTCTTCAAGCTGAAATCTCTTTTCCCATAAACGCACCATCACTTCCTGAACCGCGTCTGCAGCCTCCTCATGCGAGGTGAGCAATCGCTTTGAAAGAAAGTACATTTTTTGCTGTACGTCTTTAAAGGTTTTGATAAATGTTTTTTGGTTCATTTTGCTGGTTATACACTTATGACGACACTGCTTTTTAATTGTTACAAGGGTATGAAAAAAAACTTTAGGTGTCTCTTGATTTAAAGTTTTGGCCTTGTAGTATGGAGAGATGAGCTATAAATAATTAAATACATTTATAAGGGATTTTTAATAAGGCTTTGGTTATTGCTTTGTATTTTTAGATTCTCAATAATTGTCCTATGAAATACGTCCTAATTTTTACCGCAGCTCTTTTGTTAATAAGCTGCGGAGACGATAAAAAAGAATCTGTAACTGGAAATTATGCAGCAAATGCAGTACAAAAAACACCATTAGAGCAAAGTGTTGCTCGTGGTAAAGAAATCTATGGCGAGCTTTGTGTGACTTGTCATATGCCCAACGGTAAAGGAGTACCAGGAGCTTTTCCTCCATTAAATCCATCGGACTGGTTGACCGAAAAACCTACAGAAAGTATTCACGCGGTGAAATATGGTCTTAAAGGAGAAATAGTAGTAAACGGGCAAACTTATAATAATGTCATGTTACCATTAGGTCTTGACGATCAAGAAGTGGCAGATGTTATGAATTACACAATTCAAGCGTGGAATAAAGGAGAAATGGTTACTGCAGAAGATGTGAAAGCTGTGGAGAAGTAGAAAACATCTCAAAAGTTTGATTACAAGGATGGAATTTTAATAACGACCAAAAAATTGAGGTTTATCTATTTCCTTTCATAAAAGTGTAAACAATAAAATAACTAATTCATCATAGTATAGTTACCTATCTTTGCATTTTTATTTTTGGTATATTCCTGCAAGACGACTTCTATGAGATTACATGTCCAAACTTCCACCAGAGCATAAATTTATTGACCTATCTGATTATGGTAGGCCTGTTGCCAAAGTTATTGCCCAATCCTTATCAACTACATCCTTTACTCCTATTCATGTTACTATAGGTTTTATCATTTCTGGATGCGCTGCTATTTATTGTATTCTAGAAGGTCATTTCTGGCTAGCAGCTTTTTTCCTGATTTTTAAATCCATTCTCGATGCTGCAGATGGTGAACTGGCTCGTATTAAAAATACACCATCATACACTGGACGCTTTTTAGATTCTGTAGCAGATATCATTTTAAATGCGCTGTTCTTTCTAGCCATCTGGTTTATTACAGATACTAGTTTATGGATTTGTGCCGCGGCTTTCTTGGGTTTACAATTGCAAGGAACTCTTTATAATTACTATTATGTAATACTGCGCAATAAATTTGATGGAGATACCACGAGTAGAGTTTTTGAAACAGATACTCCAGTTGCGCTGAAAGGCGAAAATCAAAAAAATGTAAATATCCTTTTCAAGCTGTATAGTTTACTCTACGGTACATTTGATAAAACCATTTATTATCTCGACACAAAAGCAGGAATAGGTAAAATTTTTCCGAAATGGTTAATGACCAGTATTTCGACTTTTGGTTTAGGGTTCCAGTTATTAATTATTGCAGTGATGCTCATTTTAGGATGGAAAGAATATATTTTACCATTCTTTCTTGGGTACACCTTAATGGTATTTATATTTATAGGCATTAGAAAAAAATGGTATTAAGATGATTTCTTAAGTCTTTGTTATACCTATAAATAGATTAAATACTCATCAATTGAAATCTAACCAATTCATTCTTCTTATAATTGTAGTAGCCCAATTTTGTTGTACATCCTTATGGTTTGCAGGAAATGGTGTGATCGATGATTTAATTATTGCATTCCAATTAAGTGAAGACGCTCTACCACATGTGACCGCAGCTGTACAATTTGGTTTTATTATAGGAACTTTTGTTTTTGCCCTGCTCTCCATAGTTGACCGTTTTTCTCCATCTAAAGTCTTTTTTATCAGCGCAATGTTTGCCGCCATTTTTAACCTTGCGGTTTTATATACGGGCAATAATTTTACGAGTATACTATCATTTCGATTTTTAACGGGCTTTTTTCTCGCTGGTATTTATCCTGTAGGAATGAAAATCGCTGCAGACTATTTTGACAAAGGTTTAGGTAAATCCTTAGGTTTTCTAGTCGGTGCACTAGTATTGGGAACTGCTTTCCCGCATTTATTAAAAGATATCATTTCACGAGATCAATGGGAATTAGTTATTATAGCTACTTCCATACTTGCCTTTTTAGGTGGTTTGCTCATGAACCTAGTTGTAAAAGATGGTCCTTATCGTAAAGCGAGTCAAGGCATTCAATTCAACGCATTTTTAAAAGTATTTAAGAAAAAGAATTTTCGTGCAGCGGCTTTTGGGTACTTCGGGCATATGTGGGAATTGTACACCTTCTGGGCATTTGTACCTTTTATTCTTAAAAGCTATGATCAATTGCATCCTCAAGCCAACTTTGATATTCCAAGCCTATCGTTTCTAGTTATAGCAATAGGAGGACTTGCCTGCGTTTTAGGTGGTTATATTTCGCAACATAAAGGAGTTAAGAAAACTGCTTTTATTGCACTAGCATTATCTGGTTTATGTTGCGTTGCATTACCCTTTTTAATTCAAATGAACCTTCCTATTCTATTTGTAATGTTCATGCTTTTTTGGGGCATGATGGTCATCGCAGACTCACCTTTACTTTCTACTCTAGTAGCTCAAAATGCACCTTCAGAAATTAAAGGAACAGCATTAACAATAGTCAACGGTATAGGTTTTAGTATTACCATTATAAGCATTCAAATCATTGGTATACTATTAAATGTCACTCCATCATATTACGTTTACGCTATACTGGCTATAGGACCTGTTCTTGGTTTAATTGCCTTAAGAAACAGGAAAATCTAGTAGATAAGATATTGGATTTGGTTTCCGCTTTCGCGAAAGCGAGATCAATTTAAAAACAATTCTACTACACCACTTTACTTACTAAGCTCACAAGAAAACCTACTCCTTTATCGATATTTGCAATTGCATTTGCTTTATCGTTGTTAGACCGAGTGGCATCGTTGATTTCTTTGATGACTTTTACTGCGTTTTCATTGCTTATTTCGCTTGCAGTAATAAACTTATCGATCTCAGTCATGTTCATGCTGGTCAATTTTGCGATTTCTTCGTGAAATTGTTGATCTGTTTGCTGTCCTGCCTGTTGTGCTATTGCGTCCCAATCTATGCTCATGATATTAATTTTTTAACCTGTTAGTGAGTTGAAGAAGTTGATCAATGGTATTGCCCGATTGCGATAATAATTTTTCTAGTCTGGCGTCTATGTTAGTCACTGTACCTGGCGATACTCCTGTAAGACTTTCCAAAGCGGTAAGGGCGTTGCTCTCAGATTCTTTTAATTTAACCGCACTATCAATCAAGCCTTGTAAAGCAGCGGTAGAATTAGTATAGGTAGAAAAATTTGCGTTGAGCTGCTTGACTAGGCCTTGCTTTTCTACATTTAAAACGCTCTGCATGGAGTCTCTTTTCTTATTGATTACCGGAATGATACTTTGTAAAATGTTAGGTAACTCTTCTTTATAGTCTACAGAATCAGGTAGAAGCTTTTCATAATTGGAAAGCAAAGCTGGCGTGTAACGGTAGGTAATAAAATCATTGATGCGCTGGCTACGCTCTGCATATAACTGATCGATAAGCGCTAGGTTCAATTCGTGCATTCCGTTTGCTTCTTTAATCACTTCTTTGCTTAATGTTGACGTGGAAGCTGGAATGGATGCACAGGAAACTAGTAGCACGAGCACTATACTTAAAACGCTAATTTTTTGGTATACATTTCTCATAATATGTTATTTAGAAGTTGTAAAAAGTGCTTTTAATTTATCTATAATTCCTTGAAGAACAGAAAAAATAGCATCTGTTGAAAAGCCTCCTATTAAGGCTAATACACTTTTATTAAAAAGATTAATATTATTTGGGTCTTTGACGTAAAAACCTAAAATTTCTGATATCACTAATCCAGATATGAGACCTAGAACAACTAAGGCAACATAATAAATAGAATCTTCTGGTATTAAAGTGCTGTTTTTAACTGCTGTTGTTACATTTTTCAAGAGATAAAAGATGACTCCTATTCCAGAAATAGATACCAGATAACCTAGGTTAAATAATAAATCAATACCGTGATTATTCATGACTCCAAGATCAAGAGAAGCATCATTTACTAACGGCGATTGTCCTGTTAGGATAAAAGTGATTAAGAAAATAATCGCCATTATAATCAAATTACGTACTAAAGGTAATTTAGTAAGTAGCGATTTATCTTTATTTTTCTCTCGCAATTGAAAAGTATAAGCAATAGATTTTGGCGTGGCTGGAGCTACATTCGCACACAGTAAATTGTGTGCGTGAATCAAATCGTCTACACTATCATTTTGGATTAATGGTATGACATCGGTATTGACGGTTTTTCCGTTATAAACTGCAAAAGCCATCATTTGATTCACCTCGTGAGTAAGCGATTCTTTTAATTGTGGAGAAACACTTTTAAAGGCATTTTCTGCATTTACAGTCTCCAAAGATTTAGATGATTCACTCGTCTTAGGAGGCGTTTTTGGTTGAGCGTCTTTTTCCTTAGGTACCGCGCTTGCTGGAGTTGAGGTAGTTTCCATAAATTGATTGGTTAGTATCAAATGACGAATAAATTAATCAGTCATCACTTTAATCAAATTTATGATTTAAATAATTAGTATACATGAGTATTAATACCCAAATACAAGAAGTCATAAAGTCCTCGAGTTATTTAGACCTCAACCTTTCTCAACTTTGTCTAACAAAAGTGTTATTTTTAAATAATAAAATTTGACCATGACATCCAACGCAACTACCGTAGAAAAATACCTAAAGAGCATTCCTGAAGACCGTAAACAGCCTATGGAAGACTTAAGAAAAGTGATTCTGCAAAATTTACCTGATGGTTTTGAAGAAGGAATGTTATATGGAATGATAGGTTTTTACGTTCCTAAAAAAAATTACAAGCCTGGTTACCACGTTGGGAAAGAATGGACGCCGTTGCCATTTATAAATATCGCATCGCAAAAGAATTTTATCGCATTGTACCATTCAGGTATTTATGCCGATCCAAAAATGCTAGAATGGTTTCAGCAAGAATTTCCTAAACATTCTAAATACAAACTAGACATGGGAAAAAGCTGTGTGCGATTTAAAAAAGTAGATGCGATTCCATTAGAATTAATCGGTGAATTGTGCGGTAAAATGACAGCTCAAGAATGGATTGAGATTTATGAGGCGAATATAAAGAAGTAATCCATGAAATATTTAGTACTATTTTTACTATTGTACATTTTCTCAGGCTTAAGTCACGTAGAACCTAAAAATATAGTTTCAGTGGACTGTATTATCTCCGATGGAATGTACACTACGATCTATGATGAAGAATTTAAAAACGAGCCGTTTTTTATGTTCCAAATTGATAATGATTCACTTTTCAATAAGTACGGTTTTTATCATAGTTCAAAAATTGAACGTTTACCAAATAATTCCTTTATAGTTACCAACACAGATGTTAAAACTGATTCTCTATCTCCCTTAAAAAATTATAGAACAGATTATTTCAAGTATAAGTATTATGAAATAGTCAAATGTAATGAAGATACTTTATGGTTTAAAAATGGGGAGAATCGTAATAAAATTAACCTGACTGGATTTTTTGTGAAAATGAAATAAAGAAATTAAATATGAAAATGCTAATCACTCTACTGTTGTTACTAATTTTAACTTCTTGCATTGAAATCAATCAAAACCTTGAAAGAGATAAGGAATCAAAAAAAGAATATAAACTGATAGTTCGGGATGGTGCTGGTGAAACTACGGAACAAATAATTACAAAGGAGGAAGCCGACGAGCTATACGGAAAACCAAATTCTAATCTTAAAGAATTAAAGTTGCCTATTGGCACCTGGATTCATGAGAAAGATGCTTCTGCAGGGTTACAAATCACCTTGTATAGGATTTCTATGTTCACAAAAAATACAGAAGGATCATATGACCATGATTGGTATTCTTATAAAATAATGGATCAACATAAAAAGGCGGATACAGATGTGAATCCTGGAAAATTCTTGAATTTGACTCGTTCTATTGATGAAGACACGCTTTCCTATGAAATTCTTAATGATGGAGAGAATGGTACGATTAGTTTACTACATCTTGATTCTGGAAGGATACATGTTTATAATAAAGAGTAGTTAATATCCCGATCTGATTTAGACAATGCCAACAAGAATAGTTGGCATGTCAAATCTCAATAGCTTGATTTCTTCCTGATGCTTGGTCGAGCGAGAGTCGAGACCTATTTGAAATATCTCGATACATAATCGTTTTCTACGAAACTTGTGCTGAAATCTATTAAGCAGTTCAACTATGATCAGTACCGATTTTTACACTCAACATGTAAAGTTTTTCTCTTGGCATGTTTGGTTGAGGATCGGGAATTTGAATAAATATCTAGAATAGCTTCCAGCAGATTCCGCATCAAGTGCGGAATGACAAAATATTAACTATTCTCAATCGCCGCCTCAGCCCAAGACACTAACAATTCAAATTGCTCTTCTCTTGTCATATTTGAAGTGTCCAGTAATTTTGCTTCTGGTAATTGAATCAAAGGACTGTCTTCTCGATTGGAATCTATATGATCTCTTTCTATAACGTTTTTAAGCACCTCATCAAGAGTGACATCATCGCCACGTTCTACGAGTTCTACATAACGTCTTTCTGCACGTACTTCTGGAGCTGCGGTCATGAAAACTTTTAATTCTGCATCTGGAAAAACAACGCTCCCTATATCACGACCATCCATAACGATGCCTTTTTCTGTTCCCATGGCTTGTTGTTGCTCGACAAGTTTGGCACGTACTTCAGAAATTTCAGCAACCTTACTAACAATGCTACTTACTTCCAGCGTGCGTATTTCCTTTTCTATGTTCTTACCGTTGAGGTAAACATCTGCTCGGTCTGTTTCTTTGTTGTAAACAAAACTGATCTTAATTTCTGGCAAACGTTCTACCAGCTTTTCACGATCTAATTGGCCTGATTCTATTAGATTTTCGCTTAAAGCGAAAAAAGAAACAGCACGATACATCGCTCCAGTATCTACATATACATAATGTAATTTTACCGCAAGTTGCTTAGCAGCGGTACTTTTACCGGTGCTGGAATGACCGTCTATTGCAATAGTAATTTTTTTACTCATTTACTGTAAATTTATATTTACGCCAAAAAGACTTGTGTGCGATGCTAGCGTATATCGAGCATGCGTATAACTAAATCTTAATTTATTCATCTTAAGAGAGAATCCTGCGCTTACTCCAGAAAAAGCTCTGGTATTATCGATGCGCAATTCCTCAGCTCTTCTAAAACTATAACCCAATCGCACTTCAAAAACTTGCTCTGGGAAAATTTCCAGTCCAAAAACCGTGTGTCTCAAAGCATTATTAAAAAAGCTAGGCTTGTCCTCGATCACATTTCCGTCCAGATCAGTTTGCGCATTAGCTTCATTTGTAAAAGCCAGATCCCATTGCTGCAGGTTTTCTAAAGTCACATGAAGTCTTAAAGGTAAGTTTTTCATAGTATTAGAAAATCCTGCCGAAATTTCTAAAGGCAAATCTTCATAAATCTCATTATAAGGCGTGAATTGAGTTCCTAAATTACGCACCACCAATGCTGCTCGTATTGCTTTATCTTCATTGTAATACAAAACTCCTAAATCTACCGCACCACCAAAAGAAGTATAAATATCCAGCTTAGAAGATATCAATTTCAAGTTTGCTCCTACATAAAAATCTGACCATGGTATATTGTAGGCATAACCCATAGAAACGGCAACCTCATTACCACCAAATTCTCCTGTAGAATTTCCTTGCTCATCAAACCCATCAAAAGTTCCATAATTGAGGTAGGTCACACCAGCGTGAAAAGTTTGCACATGTCTATCCCAAGTGTAAGCATAACTTGCTGTACCATAATTTACGTCGCCTAAATAATTGACATAATTTACTTGCAACTGATTGTCCATTTTAGGATTGATCGTTGCAGGATTAAAAATCCCTGAAGTAGGATCATAATCTACGCCTGTAAGAACTCTACCGCCCAAAGCCGCTTGCTTTGTACCGGAAACCAGATTAAGAAATTGGTAGGTAGATCGTCCTCCTATTTGCGCTTTCGCGAAAGCGGAACATAAAAAAATAAGAAGAAACAAATGACGCATTCAATGGTTTTATAAACGGCTAATGGGATAACGATTGCAAGTTTAATTTATTTTTAGCTTGTTGTAGAGTTTTTAAGAATTAATCTACAGTTTCTATGCGTACTAATCCATCTTCATCAATAGAAAGTAATTTTACATGTTGTAATACATTAACCAACTGCGGATTCCAATAGGTTTTTACTTTTACATAATTCTCTGTAAAACCTTGAATAAATCCTTCTTTATTTTCGGCTTCCCAAAGTACCGTTTTAGTTTTACCTAGCTGGCTTTCATAAAATGCACGGCGTTTTTTTACTGATAAACCACGTAACATTTTAGAACGTTTCTTGCGTACTTTTAAAGGAACAGCTCCTTCCATAGTAGCCGCTGGCGTATTCTCACGCTCAGAATAAGTAAAAACATGTAGGTAAGAGATATTTAGATAACTCAAATAATTATAGGTGTCCAGAAAATGATCGTCAGTCTCACCTGGGAAACCTACAATCACATCCACACCTATGCAGCAATCTGGCATCACTTCTTTGATCTTACTCACACGATCGCTATACAATTCTCGATTGTAACGACGTTTCATTTTACCGAGCAACTCGTTATTACCTACCTGTAACGGAATATGAAAATGTGGCACAAAAGCATTTGCTCCTGCGACAAATTCTATAGTTTCATTCTTCAATAAATTGGGCTCGATAGAAGAAATACGCAAACGTTCAATACCTTTTACGGTATCCAGCGCATGTACTAAATCTAGAAAAGTATGCTCATGTCTTTTGTTACCAAACTCGCCCTTTCCATAATCACCTATATTCACTCCTGTAAGAACGATTTCTTTGATGCCTTGCTCACTTATCTTACGAGCATTATCCATCACGTTTTCTAAAGTATCACTACGAGAAATCCCACGTGCTAGCGGTATGGTGCAATAGGTACATTTGTAATCACAACCGTCTTGAACTTTAAGAAAAGCTCTGGTACGATCTCCTATGGAATATGATCCTACATAAAAATCGGCCTCATTGATCTCGCAAGAATGTACCTGCGTAGGTTCTTCTTTGGACAGCTGATTAAGATAATCGGTGATTTTAAACTTTTCTGTAGCTCCTAAAACCAGATCTACTCCATCAACAGCGGCCAGTTCTTCTGGCTTCAACTGCGCATAACAACCTACTGCAATTACAAAAGCATCATCATTTGATTTCTGCGCTTTCTTAACTATAGATTTAAAACGTTTATCTGCATTTTCAGTAACGCTGCAGGTATTGATGACATAAATATCTGCCTTTTCTTCAAAGTCTACCTTATCAAAACCTTCTTGCTTAAAAGAACGCGCGATGGTACTGGTTTCACTGAAATTAAGTTTACAACCTAAAGTATAAAATGCGACGGATTTTGTAGCTGTCTCTACAAGCATGTTTCTTACTGATTTTTAAGGCTGCAAAGATAGGTATTAGTTTACAGTCGCAGCGGCAGTTTACAGTGAATAAGGATTATGTTTATACCGCTTTCGCGAAAGCGAGATGAATAATAAATTATAGTAAAGAAGTTTGAGTTGAAAGAAATTCACAACTTTTGAAAATTTGTTCTACTTTAGAGGACAGATCAATAGAGTCTAAACTAGATTCATTATTTTTAATGAAGATAAATTTTAAAGTAACCGATTATAAATAATTAAATGCTCAAAAAAATCTTTCTTGTAATCGGTCTATTCGTTACAAATTTAATTTATTCACAAGAATTTCTAGACACTACTAATATCATAGCTTATTATCCTTTTGATGGTAATACCATGGATTATAGTGGAAATAATAATCATGCGTACAATGTAGGATCCATAGAATTTGCAAATGACCGGCTAGGACAAGCGAGCAAATCGATAGAATTAAAAGAAGGTTTTACTCATCTCAATGTTCCTAATTCCAGATCATTAGCAAGTATTAATAAAGAATTCACCCTTGCATCATGGGTTTATATGAATGAAGAAGACGGCTGGAATAGTATCATATCAAAGTCTTCTTCTATTAAAGTAACACCGTTTTACGGATTAAATTTAAGTCTTAAAAATGATGGAATTATTGATTTTACTATTTATGGGAAAAGTCAAAGAGTAAAAAATATAGGAATCAAAAAGCAAAAATGGTTTCATATTGCCGTAGTTGTTAAAGGAGACTTGACAACGTACTATATAAACGGATCATTAATAGGAAATGAAAAAACAAAATCAAAGCGATTTGATAAAAACGAACCGCTGGAAATAGGAAGAGGAAGAAAAGGTTCTATAAATTACTTAAACGGTCGTCTGGACGATATGCTTATTTTTTCTCGCGCATTAGATCAAAATGAGATTGAATTCTTAAATACAAGTAATGATCAAATCATACCAAGTACCAATTCTTTTATGGCTAAGGATGAAAATGTTCTCATAGTAAATGCAGATCCATTTAAAGTAGCAACTGTAATCTCTAAGAACATTTCTTATGCTAACAAAACTAAGAGTGAAAATAAAGATGCCCAAACAGCTTTAGGACAGCGTGACGATAATGGAGAAATAAGTACGAAAATCCGTTCGTATTCACTAGGTTGTCAAGGAGAAGTTATTCTAGAATTTACAGATTTTCCTTTAACAGAAACTCCAGGTCCAGACTTAATCGTTTTTGAAGTAGGTCCAGTGCCCGAACCCACAAATCTATCAATTAGTAAGGATGGTATTAATTGGATAGAATACGGAGACATCAAAGGCGGTGTTGCTATGATAGATTTGATCGATTGTATAAAAGAAGGCGAAAAGTTCTATTTTATAAAACTTATAGATCTAGGAACACAATGTGAAAGTTCGCGTGCTGGAGCAGATATAGACGCAGTGGCAATCGTTGTTCCTAGAATATTTGAGCATACTAAATTACGTGACTCTAGTGAGGCAACTGCCCAAGAGGATTTAAAGTTAAAAGAAGAAGAAATCGTTGTCCTAGGCAAAAAAGAAATAAAAGTCTTCACTAAAACTGTAAAAATTAAAGTCTGGGATCATTTGCAAGAAGATGGAGACATCATAAATCTTTACCTAAATGACCAGCTATTATTTTCTCATGTAAAAGTTTCAAAAAAAGGGAAGTTTTTTGATATGGTGCTGCAACCAGGTGAAAATATTATTCAAGTAAAAGCATTGAATGAAGGAAGAAATCCTCCTAACACTAGCGCTATAAAAGTAATTGTTAATAAAGAAGAACATCAAATCATTCTTTCGGCAAGGAAAGGTCAAAGAGATTCACTTAAAATTATGGTAGAATAAAAAATAGTTTATTCTTATCCCAGCAAATTAAGTTTATTAATCTTTATTGTAAATAGAATTTGAAAACTTGAATTGTCGTGATTGCATTTATGATAGTATGTGCAGAGTATTTTTGGAATGATTTTTAAAACTAGAAAACAAATAAATGAGACAACTAATATTTTCATCGCTTTTTGTACCCATATTTTGTTTGAGCCAAAATATAAGTGGCAGGTGGATGGGCGAAAGTGTTCGTATGTCCGAAAATACTGGTAACTGTAAAGTTGTAATGGATATTTCACAGGACAGAAACAAAATAACCGGAAGGAAAGTTTGTTTTTTAAAAGGAACAAAAAACTATTTTACCTATAGTTTTTACGGTACCATTAAAAAAGGCAAGATCAAAATAATTGGGGATAAAATAGTAAAATCTTACTATCCTGATGAGACTAAAAGTCCTTTCATATGTCTACGTAATTTAAAAGGCAGATTAAAAGTCGATGCTGCAAACAGATTAATGACACTTGAAACTTCATTCTATGGTATGAGTAATAAGTATGATATAGAAAACAAAGAATATGCAGAGAATCATTGTTCACCTACCATAGGACAAGTTATATTTACTAAAAGAATTGATGGAATTCAATTTATAAAAAAGGATACAACTAATGTTATAAATAAAAAAGAGCAAATTGTTTCATTAGGCAAAAAGGAAATAAAAGTCTTCACTAAATCGGTAAAAATTAAAGTCTGGGATCATTTACAAGAAGATGGAGATATTGTTAATATATATCTCAATAACCAACTGTTATTTTCTCATGTAAAAGTTTCAAAAAAAGGGGAAGTCTTTAATATGAAACTACAATCAGGAGAAAATATTATTCAAGTAAAAGCATTGAACGAAGGAAGAAATTCTCCTAATACTAGCGCTATAAAAGTAATCGTAAATAATGAGGAGCATCAAATCATTCTTTCAGCAAGAAAAGGTCAAAGAGATTCTCTTAAAATTATGGTGGAGTAATAAAGTTGTAGAGCGCAGCAGCAACTTGATACTTTTAAGTACTTTATGATTATTCCGCTTTCGCGAAAGCGGGATTTAAACATGAAAATGAACTTGAACTTGAACTTGAACTTGAACTTGAACTTAAAATATCAATAATAGCGGCGATCATATGTATTGTATAAGCAACTCATTGAAAATAAGGTTCTGTTTGACTTTATAACCATAAAAAGGCTATCAATCGACTATACATAAATTTTAAGCTTAAAAACACTTGTGGCTAACTAATAAAAATCTGAGCAAAGCAAAGATTTATACTACAGACTGAAAATTGAGACTGAAAACTGATTGAGACTAAAAACTACTCCTCGGTATCGTAGAAAAACTGCTCTCGCCAGATTTTCCCTTCTTTAACTTGGTACACTGCGATCTCATTCATTTGGGAACGTTGACCGCTAGGTTTATGAGTGGTATCCATCCAAAATGTCACTGCAAAATGATTATCGGCTACTACAGGATCAGAAACTTTTGTCCCATGTACTTCAAAATTTTCTTGCCACCACTGCCCTTTCTTTTGGATTCCTTCAAAACCTTGAACTTCTTTCATAGGCTCCGTCATTTCTACACTAGTAATTTCTGGACTGTATAATTCTTGATAGGCTTTTTCTTCTTGATTGTTACGGCAATAAGAAACTAATTGGTCTGCTACTTCTTTGGTTGTCATGATGGTGTGGTTTAAAATTAGTTTTTAAAGATAGGAAAAAACATCGCGCCAAACCCTTTGCGTTCATCGCTGTCGCTACTTTACTTTTTTCCCTTCGGCTGAAGGGAAAGGTTGGATAGAGATTTTTATAAGCTATAGAGAAAATTATTTTTCTTCACTTATTTAAGGAATAATGAAATATTAAAGTGTTGGGATCAACTCAAAGACTCCGTAACTCACAGACTAAAAAACTACTTTTTACTGTTATAAATCAACATAACTCACGACCTTTGTATTATGGAAAATACTGTTTCTAAAACCACGCTAGGATTGAATTTACCTACTGATCCTCGATGGGTAGATCTTGCTGCTATGAGTATGCAAGACATACTAACTGATCATGCTTTTTGTGAACAAAAAGCGGCAAGTACAATTATTTCTATCATCCAGATGCACTCTGATAAACCAGAAATTGTGGAGGCTCTTTCTCCTGTAGTAACAGAAGAATGGGGACATTTTAGAATGGTACTGGCAGAATTGAAAAAACGCGGATTAACCTTAGGAATCCAGCGTCCAGATCAATACATCAAAGAATTGATGAAAGGAAAACCTAAAGGAACTGGTCGCGATCAGATGTTTCTAGACCAATTATTGATTTGTGCATTGATAGAAGCACGTAGCTGTGAGCGTTTTAAGATTTTGTCCCAAAAACTGGAAGAACAAGAATTAAAAGATTTTTACCACCAGTTTATGGTGGCTGAAGCTGCGCATTACAAACTCTTTTTGAAATTGGCTAAAAACTTCTTTGACGAAGAAAAAGTTATGACCAGATGGCAATACTGGCTGGATCACGAAGCTGGCTTTTTACCAAATCTGGAAGTGCGCGGTGATAGGATGCACTAGCGAACTTGAACACGAATTTGAATTCGAACTCGAACTCGAACTCGAACTTAAAAAATTGAAAAAAGCGGAATTTACGTGTACTGAGCTTGTCGAAGTATTCTGCTAAATAAAAAGAGCGCCAAAGGCGACTGGTGTTTCCCAAAGGGCAGAATTAATTCTACTCTTTGGGAAGAAAGGCTAAAAAACAGATTAAACTAAATGAATCAAAATATAAAAAACTTCTTTTCAGAATCGCGTTACCGATGGTGGCTAATGGCTAGTGTGATTATAATTTATTTGATTATCGTTGCTGGCGCGGTGGTACGTATGACAGGAAGTGGTATGGGATGTCCAGACTGGCCTAAGTGTTTTGGATATTTGATTCCGCCTACGGAGCAATCCCAAATTGAGTTTTCTCCAGAAACTCCTTATAAAGAAGGAATGGTGATTATAGTCGATGAAGAATTGCGCGTAGCAAAAGAAGACTTCTTTACAGGAAAAACTTTTAATGAAGAAAATTGGGAACCATACACTAAACACGATTACTCGGTTTTTAATGTATACCATACTTGGACGGAATATATCAATAGGCTGATCGGTGCTTTAGGTGGTCTAGTTGTTTTTATCATGTTTATATTCTCCCTGAGATATATCAAGAAAAGACCTAAGCTTACCATTCTTAGTTTTGTTTCGGTTATTTCTATGGGAGTTCAAGCCGTGATCGGTAAAATAGTAGTGGATACTAACCTATCGCCAGCGCTGATCACTTTTCACATGATTGCTGCATTATTGATCGTAGGATTATTGATTTATTTGCTTCATGAAGTGAAACCTATCGATTACCGCTATAAGAGCAACAAAACTATGGTAAACGCTGCCGCTGGATTGATCGTGTTGACATTAATTCAAGTGGTTATGGGAACGCAGGTAAGGCAGTATATTGATGAGCAGGTAGATTTATTTGGTTATCCACTGAGCTCAGCATGGTTAGAAAATGGGCCGTTAGTTTTCTTGATTCATAGAAGTTATTCTATTTTATTAGTGGTTTTGCATGGTTGGTTTATTTATAAAGCTGTTCATACATTTCATCATCCTAAAAGATCCTACACGATTCTCGCTGTATTATTTGTGATCACGATTCTAAGTGGAGTTTTTATGAATTACTTAGATTTTCCTTTTGGATCGCAAGCCGTGCATTTGGTCATAGCTTCATTGATTCTAGGAATGCAATTTTATTTGTGGATGCGACTTAGGGTGGCGTTGAAGTGATTTCTTTAATATTGATTAAATAGTTTTATTTTTATTGAAATATCGATCCCTCCTAAAATAAGTATTAAATATTTGAATAAAGACATTTCAAATCTTGTTCGAATAGAAAAAAAATTTGATTAGAGCCTTAACATATGTCTAACTCATAAAACACTTACCAACTATGAAGCTTGCAATAATAGTAGCCTTTTTCATCCTTTCAGCCTCTAAAAAGATCTATGCTCAAAACGACCATTTAGAGCCAGTTAAAAGTATTTTTGATGAATACGATTTTCGTTTTGTTTACCATTCAGATATAAGAAAAATATTAATGAATGGAATGTCTGACGCTCCAGAAGTAAGGTTTTTAATCATTCCATCTTTTGCCACGGAGGAAGTTGTTGCCATAGAGAAAGAAGATGAAAATTATTATATCATTCATCATAGAATGACCAAAAGTATTTGGTATACCGATGAGAATAAAGAAGACATTAAAGTTCAAAAAACTAAGGTGCGAATAAGTAAGTTTGATGCTCAGCTTTATATTGATTTATTTAAGGCTGCGATGAGTAAAAGAAAATACCCACACAAAATGAATTTCGGTACTGATGGAAATAATTATTACTTTTCAGTTTATGATTCTCCACTTAAAACTGGAACTACTTGGTCTCCAAGAAAAGGTACGAAAATGAAAGAATTAGTCGATATAGGAAACTCTTTGATCAAACTAGCTCTGCAATCTGAGAAAGGTAAAATTGCTCAACTAAATGATGAAACTAAACTTAAAATCAATCAACTTAAAACTAGATTCTAACAGAGATGTTTTTTAAGGTTCAAATTCCAATTCAAACTTAACTTCGACCTCAAAAAATCTTATCTTTGCCATCCTTAAAAAATGAAGTAAATGATCTATAGATTAAGAGTTCTTCTGGATGCCAGTGTGGACTGTTTTAGAGATATTGAAATAGAAGACAACGCTACTCTAGAAGAGTTTCATAATGTTATTGTGCAGGCATTTCAGTTGCCTGGAGATGAGATGGCGAGCTTTTATGCCAGTGATGAAGAATGGAATCAAGGTGAAGAATACTGCCTTTTTGATATGAGCGGCGGCATGTCACCTGTTAAAAAAATGGCCGATACGCTCATGGAAAACGCCATGAGTAAAAAGAAAACCAGAATGATCTACATTTATGACTTCTTGAGTCTGTGGACATTCTCCGTAGAGCTTGCAGATGTGGTAGCACCAGTTTCTGGTACTGCTTATCCACAAGTGATTTTTTCTGTCGGTGAATTACCAGACAGTGCTCCAGACAAGGAGTTTGAAGCAGATCCTCGTTTTCATGATGATGGTGAAGAAGAGTATCGCGGTGATATAGATGACGGCGATGATGAATTTTATGATGATGAATCCTTTGATGAAAATGACCTCTACTAGACTATGATCAATCTATTTAATACCAGAATTGAAAATCTTGCCATACATCGTGTAGGTAACAAAAATAAGGGTGAACTACTACTCACGTCTAGTAACAGTACTGCGCTGGACGACGAGATGCATTCCCTATTGAAGGAGTATTTCCTAAAACCATTCCGCTCTAAGGAAGAGGCTTATTATAGTTTCTTTCATGAAGATGACTTAGAGTTTCATGATATGTACGCTTTCGCGAAAGCGGTATTCTCCACACCAGCTTCTTTACTTGAAAACAGCAAGAAGATGGCAAAACACTTGTACGAGCAATCAGAGCATCCACACATACGAAGTGGTGAGGTATACATCTGTTATTTTGACAACGTAATGGTAGACAATAATAAAACGGATGCGATTGGGATTTTTAAGAGCGAGATCAAGCAAGAATTCTTGCAATTTGAAGAAGGAGAAACGGACTTAAAAATGATCTTGCAGCAAGGTGTCAATTTAAACAAATTGGACAAAGGCGCGATTATATTTAATGTAGAAGAAGAAGCCGGATACAAGATTCTTTCTGTAGATTCTAACCGTTATGATGCTAAGTACTGGCTGGATAGTTTTCTAGGAGTGGATGTATTTGAAGATGAAAATTTCTTTACAAAGAAGTATTTGAAGTTTTGTCAGGACTTTGCAAAAGACGTGGTACTACCTGCCGAAGATAAAAAGGAAGAGGTCATGTTTATGAATCGTGCGGTGAATCATTTTGCTAAAAACGATAATTTTGAAGAGACTGCCTTTTTAAATGAAACACTCGATAATCCAGATTTAATTCCAGAATTTAGGAATTATAAAATAGAAAAAGGACCTAAGCACTCCATAGAAGATGTGAGCTCCTTCCCTATTTCTAACACGGCCGTTAGTGCCGCTCGTAAAGGAATTAAAAATGTGATCAATCTAGACACGCATGTGCAAATAAAAATGGACTTTACAAATCCTGATAGTGCAGAGAAATACATTGAAAAAGGCTGGGATGAAGAAAAACAAATGTATTACTACTTAGTTTACTTTAATCGCGAGGAGAAAAAATAGTAAAGAATATCGAATATCGAATATCGCATATCGCATAATAAGATTTGAATTTTAAATAGTCCGATAAATGAACTGAATTGTTTTATTTATCGGACTTTTTTTGATTTTATCTAGTGATCTAGATCGTGGTAATTTCTTTTTACAAAATCTAATGCCGTATTTAAAACGCCTCCCATACTTCTAGTGGATTTGAACGCAATATCTCCTGTAAATTCATGAAGTTCTCTTTTGAGTTGCTTGAATTTTGTAGGTGTAGAAATATAGTCGGCTTTCATGCATTTGATCAATTGTTTGTACCGTTTTTGAGTGTTGATCAATCGTTTTGCAATAAGAGAACGTTCTTCCTTTTTATACTGCTCGATACTTTCATTTTTTAAGCAATCTGCCACATTTAATACCATAGGTAAGTTTTCCTTAAAAAACTGAGGTCGGTACACTTTGAGTTTTCCCTCATAAGATTGCTGATCAAAGTCTATAGCACGTATCGCATAACTAACTCGGTCAAAATCGTGCGTAGGTATGACCACATAATTATAAGAACGCATGTCTCCTAGAAGTCTGATTAGGCATCGCTCATTAAACTTTACAAATTCTTTTGCTATTTGAGTAAGCTCTTGATGGTCGCAACCTTCCATATAAGTCGCTATAAACTCATCGCCAGGAATTCCTGCGATGTGCTCTTCAATTAAGGTGTTTTTATGAACTAAAAAACTAATACGATGTGGAGAAAGTAGATGTTCTAATTCAAGACCGTAAACTCTAGAAGCATCTGCTTGTTTTACGTAGAAATAGGTAAATCCATCATTCAAGATGTTACGAATTCTAATACGGAAAGGCCTTGTGTTCCCAAACGTACAGTAATCTACAGCATCGACACTCAAATAATCCAATGTTTGATCTCTACCATCACTATGAAGTATATCATAAATACGCTTCAAATTAGCATCGATTTGTTCACGATCTGCATCAGAATAGTAGCAGCGCACCCATAAAGTGTCTTCATCATTTTTATCATAAACGGTAATACAACCGGCAAATCTTAACAAATCATCATAGGAAACCGGTATTGAAGTACTTCTATTGTAACGTTTTACATAATCTTCTAATGAGCTTCCTATAGGGAATGTAGGTTTTTTATTAGACAACAACTTATCGTTGAGAACTTTTTCTGACATAAATACAGTAACATTTTTCGTTTCTTGCAGTCACATAATACAACAAAAAAACTTTATTCATGGAAACCATCCTTGAAATTAATCAACTTCATAAAAATTACGGCGCGCTTACTGCGGTAGATCGTATTTCATTTCAAATCAAGAAAGGCCATGTTTATGGTATTCTAGGTCCTAATGGTAGTGGTAAATCTACCACACTGGGCATGGTACTCAATGTCGTGAATCCCACTAGTGGTGATTATACTTGGTTTGAAGGCAATACTTCAAATCACGATGCGCTTAAAAGAATAGGTGCAATTATCGAGCGACCTAATTTTTATCCTAGTATGAGTGCGGTACAAAATCTAGAATTGGTTTGTAAGATTAAAAATATTGATCCTTCAAAAATTGAAGAAAAACTGACTGTTGTAGACTTGCTTTCGCGAAAGCATTCTCCTTTTAAAACTTATTCACTCGGGATGAAACAAAGGCTTGCGATTGCCAGCGCATTGCTTAATGATCCCGAAATTTTAATTCTAGACGAACCGACCAATGGACTTGATCCTAAAGGAATACGACAGATAAGAGATATTATTCAACAAATTGCATCTAATGGAACTACTATTTTACTTGCGTCTCATTTACTTGATGAAGTAGAAAAGGTGTGTACGGATGTTGTGGTTCTTAGAAATGGGAAAATGCTATATTCTGGTCCAGTAGGAGAAATGAATAGAAATCATGGCTCCATTTTTATAGATGCTGCAAATAGAGATGCGTTACATGAATTTCTCAAAGACAAGCCTTATGCCGGCTCTATAACAAAGCATGATGATGGTCTGGAAGTGAAACTTTATGAAGATGTAGATAATGCTCAAATCAATAAAGATGCTTTTGAAAGTGGCATAATTCTAAGCAAGCTTTTACATAAAAAGCAGAGTCTTGAAGACCAATTTATTGAATTAACTAACCAAAATTAAGCAGCGCCATGAAAAGATTATTAGATATAGAATTTCATAAATTTAGATACAGTAAGAGCAGTAAGGTGCTTACTATTATTTATTTAGTGATAGTAGTTTTACTTATGTTGTCAGGAATGATAAGAATAAGTTTTAATCAATTTAGTGGTAGTTTATCTGATTTAGGGATTTTTAATTTTCCATTGATTTGGCATATTTCTACTTATTTTACAAGTTTCCTTAAGATTTTTATTGCTATTGTAATTGTTTCATTAACTGCAAATGAATATAGTAATCGAACCTTGAAACAAAATCTTATCGATGGGTTGAGTAAAAAGGAATTGATACTATCTAAATTTTACCTTGCTACTTCTCTGGCCATATTAACTACGGTTGTTGTTTTTGTAGCATCTTTAATCTTAGGGTTGATTTATTCAGATTTCAACGAGCCTGGGATCATATTTTCTCAAATGGGTTACTTAGGAGCCTTTTTCTTAGCACATTTAGTATTCTTTTGTTTTTGTTTATTTGCAGGAATACTTGTTAAAAGAAGTGCGTTTGCTTTAGGTTTTGTTTTTGTTTGGTACATTTTTGAAGGGATTTTAAACCTGATTGCAAGAGGAATTGATGCATTTTACGATACCACCATCTATGAATGGTTGTTACATATTTTACCATTGAATGCGATGTCTAATTTAATTAAACAACCGTTTACAAAGATTGAATTAGTTCAATCTACGATGAAACAGTTGCCTATGGATGGGATTCAATTCGGTTATGACATTGAGTGGCTGGATGTAGTTTCTGTATGTATATGGAGTAGTTTATTTATATATTGGTCTTATCGACTTTTGAAAAGTAGAGACTTATAATTTTTAATTTATAATGTTCAAAAAGTGTTACCGAAATCATGGTCATGATTCTGGTAACACTTTTATGCTTATTTAAGAGATATTTAAGATTTGTTAAATGTTATTAAAATGTAATATCTGTGTATTAAATTCGCACAATGCAGAAAAAGAATATCTTCCCAATCCTTCTATTAACGGCTTTTTTATCTCTGAGCTATAGTGTTAACGCTCAATTACAAGCTTCTAATTGGTATTTTGGTTTTAATGCTGGGATTAATTTTGATCCATCTACCGGTGCAGTCACCGCTCTTACAGACGGTCAAGTATCGACTAATGAAGGTTGTGCCTCTATATCTGATGATAATGGGCAACTTCTATTTTATACAGATGGAACAGTTGTCTTTGATCGCTCGCATCAGATTATGCAAAATGGACAAGGCCTAAGAGGAAATCCCTCAAGTACACAGAGTGCTATCATCATCCCTAAGCCTCAAGATGCTAATATTTATTATATTTTCACGGTAGATCTTCCCTCTTTTGGCGGTGCTGAAGGAGTGCATTATTATGAGGTTGATATGACACTCAATAACGGATTTGGAGCTGTAACAACAAGTATCGCAAATCCACCGCTACTCGTAGCTGAGGCTGCTGAGAAATTATCTGCAATTAATCATGCAACTAATGATGAGATTCTAGTCACCACCTTTGCAAATAGTACTGGCTTTGGAAGCTATGACTCATTCCACACTTTTACAGTAGGACCTACAGGAGTAAATCCTACTCCAGTGATTTCAGCAAATGTTGCTACACCTATCGCTCAAGGCGGAGGAAGAAGAGGGAATTTAAAATTTTCACCAGATGGAAGGTTTTTAGTATCCTGTAATATGTCTAGAAATACTGGAGCAGGTAGCTACATCTATGATTTTGATCCTAATACAGGAATTGTTTCAAACGAAAGGCAATTGTTGATGCAGTCACCCAACAATAATGGTTATGGTGTGGAGTTTTCACCAGACGGTAATTTGTTATACATCACCGCTACAAATGATGCCAGTAGTAATTTACCTTCTGACCATACCAGCACGTTATATCAGTTTGCTTTAACAGCTAGAAATTTAGGAGGAACGACTTTAACTGGAATAGACGTTGACACTAGACAAGGATATAGAGGTTCTTTGCAATTAGGAATAGACGGTAAAATATATAGAGCTTTAGCCGATACTTATGATATAGGTAGACCTTTTTTAGGTGTTATCAACAATCCTAACGTCATAGGACCTGGATGCAATTATCAACATGATGCAATTCCATTAGCTGGTAGATCTTCCACCCAAGGTTTACCGCCTTTCATCCAGAGTTTCTTTGCTTTAATAGAAGTTGAAAATTTTTGTGAAGGAGATGGAACTTTATTTTCATTTCAATCTGATACTCCACCAGATGCAATATTATGGGAATTTGGGGATGGTACTACGTCCACACTCGAGAGTCCTACACATATATATGCAAATGCTGGAACTTATAATGTCGTTTTATCCTTAACAACTGGCGGTAGTACAAGAGTGTATCGTACTACTGTAGAAATATATGAATCACCAGTTGCAAATACAATTAATCCAATTGCAGCATGTGATGAAAATCAAGATGGTAGAGAAACTTACGATCTTCAAAATACAGCTACGGTTCAAATTTTAGGAGCTCAAGATCCTAACGCATTTGTCGTAGATTACTTTACAAATCAGACAGATGCAGATAGTAATGTTAATCCTATTACCATCCCATATCAATCTAGTAATGCTCAAGAAACATTAGTTGCTAGAATTTATAATAGAAGTAACGAAGATTGTTATGAAACCACAAGCTTTGATATTGAATTATTTGAACAACCTATTGCTAATCCAGTGACCGATCTAGAAGCTTGTGATGATGATTTTGATGGAATCGTTAATTTCAATTTAGATGCTCAAACAAGTACTATTTTAGGATCACAAAACCCTAGTGATTTTACAGTAAGCTACCACACTTCTCAAAACGATGCAGACTTAGGTGCAAGTGATTTACCGTTGAGCTATGACAATACAACTCCATTCCGTGAGACTATTTTTGTACGTGTAGAAAATAATCAACAAGCAGTATGTGCAGATACAAGTTTATCTTTTGATCTTGTTGTGAACCCAAAACCTGTTGCCAACGATTTTGATGCTTTCCAGTGTGATGAGGATGGCGTTGCAGATGGTAGAACTGTTTTCAGTTTTATGAGTTTTGATAATGCGATAAGCAATAACGCAACAAACGTTACCGTATCCTACTTCATCAATCAATCTAATGCAGATAATAATACCAACCCTTTAGATAATACCAATTATACAAATCTTACACCGCTTCAGACTATCATTGCCAGAGTTACTGATAATACGACAGGATGTTTCAACACTTCTACAGTTACTTTATCAGTAAGTGCGAGCGATGCTCAAAATTCTAGTTTATCCTTATGTGATAACGACGGAACCGAAGATGGGTTTACTGAATTTACCCTTTCAAATGCAAATGCAGATGTTTTAATCAGCGCACCATCAAATGTTACGGTAAGTTATTATGAATCATTGAATGATGCTTTAACAGAGCAAAACACACTTCCTGATTTATATACCAATACTATTGCAGGCAATCAAACTGTCTTTGCCAGAGCAGAGTCTCCAGACGGAAACTGTTTTGGAATAAGTGAAGTAGCTTTAACGGTAAACGACTTACCTGTTATTGAAACTTCCGAGTTTTTTGATTACTGTGGAAATAATCCGCAAGCCTTGACTTTAGACAGCGGTCTTATTACAGGTACTCCATCAGACTACACCTATTTATGGAACACAGGTGAAACAACAGAATCCATTATGGTAACAACAGGTGGTGATTATGAAGTAACCGTTTCAAATTTAGAAGGCTGTTCAAGATTAAGAAGAATTAACGTTATCATAAGTGAACCAGCTACTATCACAAGTATTGATACTATAAATGCAGGAACAAGTTCATTTGGATCAGCAACTATAAATGTTACTGGACTTGGTGATTATGAATACCGCCTTGATCCACTAGATCCATATCAAGATAGTCCATCATTTGAAAATCTAGCTCCAGGCTTTTATACCGCTTATGTAAGAGATAGAAATGGATGTGGTACTACCACACAAGATTTTAGTATTGTAGGATATCCTAGATTTTTTACTCCTAATAATGATGGCTTTAACGATTACTGGCAACTTTTAGGCGTGTCAGTGGTATTTGAACCCAATTCTGAAATATTTATTTTTGACCGATTTGGTAAGTTGCTCAAACAAGTTTCACCACAAGGCCCAGGTTGGGATGGCACCTATAATGGCTCACCTCTACCTTCCAGTGACTATTGGTTTAAAGCTACCTTGATGGATGGAACTGAATTTTCTTCCCATTTTTCATTAAAAAGATAAATTGAGATTGCCTATTTTTACAGTAGAGCAATGAAGTACTTTTTATATCTTTTAATATTTATTAGTTCCGCTTTCGCGAAAGCGCAATTAGAATCATCCTTTTGGTACTTTGGGATCAATGCAGGTATTGATTTCAGTTCTGGAACAGCAGTTGCAATAGATAACGGACAATTAGTTACCGGAGAAGGTTGCGCAACTATATCTGACCAGTTTGGAAATCTATTATTTTATACCGATGGATCCTTAGTTTATGATGCAAATCATGTGATCATGCCTAATGGAACTGGTTTGAAAGGAAACTCTTCAAGCACAAGTAGCGCAATTATAGTCCCGTTACCAGGCAACCCAAACATTTTTTACATCTTTACGGTGGACACTGATGATTTAGTTTATCGGGATACTGAAGGCCTGCATTATTCTATTGTTGACATGACACTCAACGGTGGAACTGGTGATGTAGATATTTCTAATAAAAATATTAACCTGTTACCCATTACCTCAGAAAAGCTAACAGCGATTTCTAATGCGTCTGGAGATGGATTTTGGATCATCTCACAATTTGAAGACCGATTTTTCTCTTATGAGTTGACTGCAAATGGATTATCCATGACGCCAGTCACTTCTACAGTTGCTCCTTTTATCGAGTTAGTCACCACACCTATTACAAATGTCGATGTTGCGGCAATGAGAGGTTATATTAAAGTTAATGCTCGAGGTAATAAACTTGTCGCGGCACATTTTTCCAACAACACCACAGCAGAATTTACAGGAATAACGGATGTTTTAACCGCACGTAGTATAGCTTATGCCAATGGAGGCGAGCTTTATTTATATGATTTTGACAATAGTAATGGAGTAGTATCAAACCCACAACCTTTGCTCACGAGACAAGATGGAGGCTCTATCTATGGTGTAGAGTTTTCTGGAAACGGACAGTACTTGTATGCCGAAGTAGATTATATGAACGCCTCTACATCTCAAGTATTTGATTTAATAAGAGGAGAAATTGTACAATACGATTTAACAGCCGTAAATGTTGCTAACAGTGCAACACTAGTACATCAAGATAATATTACTCCTTTTAGAGGTGCTTTACAATTGGGGCTTGATAACAAGATTTATCATTCCCGATTTCAACAAGGTGAATTGAGTGTTATAAACAATCCAGATAACGCTGGTGTTGCGGCAAACTATACCTTTAATTCCTTCCCACTTACACAAAACGCTACTGCTTGGTATGGACTTCCCATTTTTGTTCAGTCCTTTTTGTTAAATGGAGAAATTATAGCAATAGATCACTGCTTTGGTGAAGAGCAGGATTTTAATATAAATACATCGGCTAGTATAGTTTCTATAAATTGGGATTTCGGAGATCCTAATTCTGGAGCTAATAATATTTCAAGTGAGTTAGAACCGAGTCACTTATTCACAGCACCAGGAACTTATACCATCACTGCAACAGTAGAAACGTTAAATCAAATTTTTACTACAACCACAACCATAATTGTATTTGATGCAGTCATGGTAAATAGTTTTCCTGAAAAATTAGAAGTATGTGAAAAAGGGTTTGATCAAGCAACATTTGATTTAACACTTATATCGTCTGCTGCATCTACCTCAGGCAATCAAATGGTAAATTTCTATGAGCAAGAGGAAGATGCTATATTAGATGTAAATAGAATTACCAACCCATCGAGTTACATAAATCAAGATCGTTGTCAAGTTTTATTTTTTAGGGTTTCAAATGAAAACTGTTTTGAAATATTTTCTTTTGAAATATGCATAGAAAACTGTCCGATAAAGGTATTTAACGTTTTAACACCTGACGGTGATGGATTAAATGATACGTTTATCGTTTCTGGACTTTATAACATATATGATAAACATAAAATGCATATATTTAGCAGGTACGGACAGAAAATATGGGAAGGAAATAATGAAACTGGTAGCTGGAATGGAACTTCTAATACTGGCTTGTTTAGTACGGGAAGTAGATTGCCTACAGGTACCTATTTCTATGTCATAGAATTGAATGAACCAAACACAAAGCCAGTAGCTGGTTATGTATATTTACAATAAGATAGAAAAACAATAATTTGAACATGAAAAAACTACTACTCTTAACTATTATTCTAATTTTTAGTTTACAAGTCAATGCTCAAGAGGAATCATCTTGGTGGGTTTTCGGAGATGGAGCAGCCGTGGAGTTTACCCCTAATCCACAAAACAGATCATCATTACCCTTTGTTGCGGCTTCCGGTCTAGATACTGACGAAGGAGTTGGTGCCATTTCTGATGAACAAGGAAACCTACTCTTTTTTACAGATGGTAGCACGGTATGGAATCGTAATGGAAATATTATGCCTAATGGAACTGGTCTATTTGGAAACTTTTCATCTACTCAGTCTGCTATTGTAGTGAAAGCACCAGAAACTCCTGATGTATACTTTGTATTCACTGTTGGAGATTTCAGTACAGGTTTAGCTTATTCTAGGATAGAAATGAACTTGAATGGAGGTCTAGGTGACGTAGTAGCTGGAATTAAAAATATTATATTAATAGACAGTTCTGCCGAAAAAGTTGCTGCGACTATCAAAACTGGATCAAATAATGCTTACGTAATGACCTTTGCTGAGAGTAATGCTACAGCTGCAAGTCCAGGCTCTGGTGACTATAACGCTTTATTTACATGGGAAGTACGAGGTATTCCAGGCGCTGGAATTTCTTTTGTATTCCCTTCTCCTATTCCGCAATCATCTAACTCCAATTTAGGATGGTTTCCAGTAACAAACGGATCGTCTGGAAGTGAAAACGGTATGTTGCGTATATCTCCAGACGGAACTAAAATTGCAATAGCAAATCATAACTTTGGTACGGCTTCTCCAGGGAATGGTTGTTACCTTTATGAATTTAATCCAGCAAATGGTCAATTTGGCGGTAATGGATTGCAATTGGATACAGGTACCGTTTATGGTGTGGAATTCTCCGCATCTTCACAATATCTATATCACGATATCAGTACAGCTTACAGCGGTCCTGCAAGAAAAGATTTAGTTCAATATGATCTTTGTGATCCTGCAAATATTATATCTTCTAAAAATACTTTCTCTACAGTTAATAATGAATCAAGAGGTACTTTGCAATTAGGACGCGATGGGAATATTTATGTTGCTCGATTTGATCAACCATGGTTGGGTCGCATAGAAAATTCAGAAACTGCAACACCTACTTATAATGCAACGGCGGTAGATATTTCACCTGGTTTAGGTAAACAAGGGTTACCAGTTTTTATTCAATCTAATTTCCAAAGCTTTTTTACAGTAAGTGATCAATGTCAAGGAGACGCTACTGATTTCCAACTAGCATGTTTACCTCAAGTGGCTGCATCTATGTGGGATTTTGGTGATGGTAATACACTTTCAGTAACTGGTCCTGGAGTTGTACAAAATACTTATGCAACTGCAGGAACTTACACAGTAAGTGTAACTGTTACGAATGTTTCTGGCGATGTTAGAGACTTTACACAAGATATTACTATTTATGAGAACGGGATCGTAGATCCTATTGACACTACACTACTTGATTATTGTGATGATGATAACTCTGGTTCAGAAATAATAGATCTTACACAATTTACGGCAGATGTTTTAGGAACGCAAGATGCGGCAACTTTTGATATCTCGTATCACCCTACAATGACAGATGCTGAAATGGATACGAATCCACTACCTGATAATTATGACGTAAGTGTAGGAACAATTCAAGTATGGGTGAGAATTTCAAACAATATCTCTCCTGTAGATGATGGCTGTAGCGCCGTTGCCTCTTTTGATTTGACCGTAAGTACCACACCTTCTGTTTCTAACATTCCCGATTTTGAACTATGTGATGATGCCAGTGAGGATGGAATAGAGGACTTTGATCTTGCAGACTATTTACCAGTAATTGAAAATGCAGCTGGTAATCCTACAGACGTTGCCTATACTATTCATACTACCCAAATGGATGCCGATACTGGAATGAACCCAATTGATTTAACCGTTCCTTATACAAGCACTTCAGCAAACGATGTGGTTTATATTAGATTACAAAATGTTAATGATGCAGACTGTTTTGGAACTGGTATTCTTAACTTGACAGTGTTTGCTCGACCAGCAATAACTGCACCAGCCGATATCGAAGTGTGTGATGACGCGCCATTAGATGGAAGTGGTGATTTTGATTTAGATGGTCTTATTACCACTATAAACCCTACCGGAATGAACAATGTTACATTTCACAACTCTCTAAATGATGCTGACTCTGGTGTAGGTGCTTTGCCTTCTCCATATACCGTTTCTGGTAACGAAGAGATTTTTGTACGATCAGAAACTCCAGCTGGATGTTATAACACCACTAGTTTTATGATTACTGTTCTTGCTGCTCCTTCTATTGGTAACGCTCCTGATCTTACTAACATTTGTGATGATAGTGTAGATCTCAATCAAAACTTATTTGACCTTTCTGTGCAGGATGCTATTATACTAAATGGTAATAACCCAGCAGACTTTACAATCACTTATTACACAACCGATGCTGATGCCCAAGCAGGAGTAAATTCTTTACCTCTTAGTTACATAGTTCCTTTCCAAGCTGGTGTAACGAGCGATTTGTTATTTGCTCGATTAGAAGACAACACAACAGGTTGTTTTAACACATCACAGTTCACTATTATTTTTGAAAGGTGTGAAATTATATTTCCTGAAGGCTTTAGCCCTAATAATGATGGTATAAATGATACATTTTCTATTCCTGGACTTGCAGAGCAGTATAATAATTTCAACTTGAAAGTATTTAATCGTAATGGTTCTGTTATCTATGAAACTTCTGCTTCAAATTATCAAGAGTTTGCAGGAATTCCTAATACTGGATTAAACGCTGGCGATGGGTTGCTACCTACTGGAGTTTACTTCTATGTGATACAATATAATGATGTGGATATTGAAGATACCGCTAGCTGGGTATATATCAATTATTAATTGCATTTGATAAGCAAATTAAAAGTCCTAATGCTTGTGTAGTATTAGGACTTTTTTTTAGATATTTATTCCGCTTTCGCGAAAGCGATAACTAAACCAATATTTTACTATAACGTTTGATTTTTTTAATACATTTACTATGCGTGCATAACAATATTTTGTATATTGCACTACAATTTAAATTATGAGAGATAAAACAATTGATTACATTTTAAGGGCAACGTGGATGTCTGTATCAAAAATGTATAATGAACAAGCCTCAGTAAAAGGTAGTACTATGTCTACTGGTTTTGCTCTTATAAGTATTGATCCTGAAACAGGCACACCAAGTACTGCATTAGGTCCTAAAATGGGTATGGAAGCTACATCTTTATCTCGTACCCTAAAAATGATGGAAAATAAAGGACTTATTGAACGTAGAAAAAATCCAGAAGATGGAAGAAGCGTACTGATTCATCTTACCGATTTTGGACAAGAAATGAGAGAATTCTCAAAATCAGTAGTTAAAACTTTTGATCAAGTTGTAAAAAATGAAATTGAACCAGAGAAAATAGAAACCTTTCTGGAAGTAGCATATAAAATTAATGAGATCGTCAACTCAAAAAAAATATTTAAAAAACAAAGTCTATTAGCTCAAAAATAATATGGGAAAACGTAGAATAAAACATGTAACCGTAATAGGTTCTGGGATTATGGGAAGTGGTATCGCTTGTCATTTTGCTAATATAGGTTGTGAAGTTCTTCTTTTGGATATTGTCCCAAGAGAACTTAGCGATAAAGAAAAAGCTAAAGGTCTTACCCTAGAAGATAAAGTAGTGCGTAATCGCATGGTGAATGACAACCTTGCGGCAGCTATAAAAAGTAAGCCAGCTCCTCTTTATGATAAATCATTTGCAAATAGGATTTCTACTGGAAATCTTGATGATGACTTGTCCAAAATAAAGGATACCGACTGGATCATAGAAGTGGTTGTTGAAAGACTAGACATTAAAAAGTCTGTTTTTGAACAAATTGAAAAGCACCGCAAACCTGGCACTTTGATTACTTCAAATACATCTGGTATTCCTATTTCTTTTATGAATGAGGGACGTAGTGAGGACTTCCAGAAACACTTTGCAGTAACACACTTTTTCAATCCACCACGATACTTAAAATTATTTGAGGTGGTGCCAGGTCCTAATTGCGATCCTGCCGTGACAGATTTCTTAATGGAATACGGTGAGAAGTTTTTAGGTAAGACATCTGTTCTTGCAAAAGACACACCGGCATTTATAGGTAATAGAATTGGGATTTTTTCCATACAAAGTTTATTCCACACGGTTAAAGAAATGGGGCTTACAGTTTCAGAAGTAGATAAATTAACCGGACCAGTTATAGGTCGAGCAAAGTCTGCAACCTTTAGAACAGTAGATGTTGTTGGATTAGATACATTAGTTCATGTAGCAAATGGTGTCTATGAAAACTGCCCACAAGATGAGCACAAAGACACATTTAAACTACCAGATTTCATCAGTACGATGATGGAGAATAAATGGTTGGGATCAAAAACTGGTCAAGGATTCTATAAAAAGAATGTAGATAAAGCAGGAAAGAAAGAGATTTTAGCCTTGAATCTAGATTCTATGGAATACGAGAATCAGCCTCGCGCAAAGTTTGCGACGCTTGAATTGACAAAGTCCATAGATAACGTAGCAGATCGTTTTCCTGTTTTGATTAAAGGAAAGGATAAAGCTGGTGATTTTTATAGAAAATCATTTGCTTCTTTGTTTGCTTATGTACAACATAGAATTCCAGAAATATCTGACGAGCTTTATCGCATAGACGACGCGATGAGTGCAGGATTTGGCTGGGAACATGGACCATACCAAGTTTGGGATGCCGTAGGTGTTGCAAAAGGTATCGAACTTATGGAAGCAATCGGAAAAGAACCTGCACCTTGGATCACAGAAATGTTAGAAAAAGGATTTGAATCCTTCTATACAGTTAAAGATGGAGCGACATACTACTATTCTATTCCAGATAAGGACTATGTGAAGAAACCAGGTCAGGATGGATTTATTATTCTTGACAATTTACGAGCAAATGCACCAGTATTTAAAAATTCTGGAGTTACAGTTCATGATATAGGCGATGGAATCTTAAATGTTGAATTTACATCCAAAATGAATTCTATCGGTGGAGACGTTTTAGCAGGATTAAATAAGGCCATCGATATTGCGGAAGATCGTTTCGACGGATTAGTTGTGGCAAACAATGGAGCTAACTTTTCTGTAGGAGCAAACATCGGGATGATATTCATGATGGCTGTAGAGCAAGAATATGACGAGCTCAACATGGCAATTAAGCAATTCCAAAACACCGTAATGAGGTTGCGTTATAGCAGCATTCCTACGATAGTAGCGCCTCATCAAATGGCATTAGGTGGTGGATGTGAAATGACCATGCACTCTGATGTTGCTGTAGCAAGTGCAGAGACTTATATTGGTTTAGTAGAGTTTGGCGTAGGAGTCATTCCTGGTGGTGGTGGCTCTAAAGAAATGGCACTGAGAGCTAGTGATACTTTCGAGAAAAACGACGTAGAATTAAACAGACTTCAGGAATATTTCTTGACAGTAGGAATGGCAAAAGTGGCTACTTCAGCTTATGAAGCATTTGATCTAGGTATCCTTAGAAAAGGAACTGATCATGTTGTGGTAAATGATAATAGACGTATCGCTTTCGCGAAAGCGCAAGCACGACTATTAGCAGATAAAGGTTACACACAAGCTCCAATGCGTAAGGATATCAAAGTATTAGGAAAGCAAGCGTTAGGTATGTTTTTAGTAGGAACAGACCAAATGGAAGCTGGAAAGTATATATCTGAACACGATAAGAAAATCGCTAACAAACTAGCATATGTAATGGCTGGTGGAGATTTAAGTTCTCCTACTCTAGTATCGGAACAATACTTGCTAGACCTGGAACGTGAAGCGTTTTTAAGCTTAACAGGAGAACGCAAAACATTAGAACGCCTACAACATATGTTGCAAAAAGGTAAACCGTTAAGAAACTAAGAAGATGATGAAAACCGCATATATAGTAGCTGCAAAAAGAACAGCTGTAGGAAAAGCACCTAAAGGAGTTTTCCGATTTAAAAGACCTGATGAGCTTGCTGCCGAAACCATTGAGGCAATGCTTAAAGATGTTCCTAATCTTGATAAAACAAGAATAGATGATGTAATCATAGGTAACGCCATGCCAGAAGCAGAGCAAGGATTGAACATGGCGCGTCTAATTTCATTGATGGGATTAAAAATTGATGATGTACCAGGTGTAACAGTTAATAGGTACTGTGCTAGTGGTGTTGAAACCATCGCGATGGCAACCGCAAAAATCCAATCCGGAATGGCAGATTGTATCATCGCTGGTGGTGCAGAGTCTATGAGTTATATTCCAATGGGTGGATATAAGCCTACTCCAGATTATCGCGTTGCCAAAGCTGGTAATGAGGATTATTATTGGGGAATGGGACTAACAGCTGAAGCCGTTGCAAATGAATTTAATGTATCTCGAGAAGATCAAGATCAGTTTGCATACAATTCACATCAAAAAGCCTTAAAAGCACAAGCTGAAGGACGTTTCCAAGATCAAATCGTTCCTATACAAGTAGAAGAAACTTTCTTAAACGATGATGGAAAAAAGGAAACAAGAACTTACACAGTTCATAAAGATGAAGGACCACGAGCAGATACTAAATTAGAAGTTCTCGCAAAATTACGTCCTGTTTTTGCAGCTGGTGGTTCTGTAACTGCTGGTAATTCTTCACAAATGAGTGATGGTGCTGCAATGGTTTTAGTTATGAGTGAAGAAATGGTGAAAGAATTAAACTTAGAGCCTGTTGCACGTATGGTGAACTTTGCCGCTGCAGGTGTTCCTCCTAGAATTATGGGAATAGGACCTGTAAAAGCAATTCCGAAAGCATTGAAACAGGCTGGTCTTACTTTAAATGACGTTGATATGATAGAGTTAAACGAGGCGTTTGCGTCTCAATCTCTAGCTGTTATACGTGAGTTAGGTCTTAATCCTGATATTATAAATCCTAATGGAGGAGCAATTTCTTTAGGACATCCACTAGGTTGTACAGGAGCAAAATTAAGCGTTCAGTTATTTGATGAAATGCGCAAACAAGATATGAAAAACAAGTATGGATTGGTTACTATGTGCGTAGGGACTGGTCAAGGAGCTTGTGGAGTTTATGAATTTCTTTCTTAATAGATAATAGAAATTAGAGATAAGAAATTAGATTAATGAGTCAACGAAAAAGACATAATCATAGAAACCTCAAGATTTGGCAGCTGGGTACAGAAATCATGACAGATGTATATGATTTGACCGCAAGCTTTCCAAAACGTGAGGAATATAGGTTAACGTCTCAATTAACTAGTTGTGCCGTTTCAATGCCGTCTAATATTGCGGAAGGTTCAGCTAGAACAGACAAAGCTTTTAGTACTTTCTTAGATTATTCTCTAGGTTCTTCATTTGAATTGGGAACCCAATTAATAGCTGCACGACATGCAAAATATATTTCAAATGAAGAGTTTGAAATTTTAGATAATAAAAACAATGAATTTCAAAGAATGGTAATTGGATTTATGGGACAGTTATAAAGTCTTATTTCTAATTTCTCATCTCTTAATTCTAATCACTAAAGGTCAAATAAAAGATAAAAGATAGATATGTCACAAGAAACGATAAATAAAGAAAGTATGATACGCGGTGGACAATTCATCGTAAAAGAATCAAATCCAGAAGATATTTTTACTCCAGAAGATTTTTCTGATGAGCAAAAAATGATGCGTGATAGCGTTACAGAATTTGTGGATAAAGAAATTGTTCCTCATAAAGAACGTTTTGAAAAGAAAGATTACGCACTTACCGAAGAAGTAATGCGTAAGGCTGGTGAAATGGGATTCTTGGGAATTGCTATTCCCGAAGAATATGACGGTTTAGGAATGGGCTTTGTTTCTACTATGCTCGTTTGTGACTATATTTCTGGAGCTACTGGTTCTATTGCGACTGCTTTTGGAGCACATACTGGTATTGGTACTATGCCTATCACTTTGTATGGTACAGAAGAGCAAAAGAAAAAATATGTGCCTAAACTTGCTACTGGTGAGTGGTTTGGAGCTTATTGTTTAACAGAACCTGGTGCAGGAAGTGATGCCAACTCTGGTAAAACTAAAGCAGAACTTACCGAGGATGGAAAACACTATAAAATTAACGGTCAGAAAATGTGGATCTCAAACGCCGGTTTCTGTAATGTATTTGTAGTATTTGCTCGACTTGGAGACGATAAAAACATTACTGGTTTTATCGTAGAAAATGATCCTAGCAATGGTATTTCCATGGGTGAAGAAGAGAAGAAGTTAGGTATCCACTCCTCTTCTACTCGACAGGTATTCTTTAATGACTGCATGGTTCCTGTAGAAAATATGCTGGCTGGTCGCGGTGAAGGATTTAAAATAGCTATGAATGCATTGAATGTAGGTCGTATAAAACTTGCAGCAGCATGTCTAGACGCACAACGTCGTGTTATTACACTGGCTACACAATACGCCAATGAACGTGAGCAATTCAATACTCCTATTGCAAAATTTGGTGCGATCCGTAAAAAGATTGCTGAAATGGCTACTAACGCTTATGTAGGAGAAAGTGCTTCTTATCGTGCAGCAAAAGACATTGAAAACAGAATCCATAAACGTCAAGAAGAAGGAGCAACTTTTGCAGAGTCAGAATTGAAAGGAGTTGAAGAATTTGCTATAGAATGTTCTATTCTTAAAGTAGCCGTATCTGAAGACATGCAAATTTGTAGTGATGAAGGTATACAGATTTATGGTGGTATGGGCTTCAGTGCAGATGCTCCTATGGAAGCTGCATGGAGAGATGCTCGTATATCACGTATCTATGAAGGTACTAACGAGATCAACCGCATGCTAGCAGTAGGAATGCTAGTTAAAAAAGCTATGAAAGGTCATGTGAATCTTTTAGAACCTGCTATGGCAGTAGGAAATGAGCTTACTTCTATCCCTTCTTTTGACACTCCAGATTTCTCTGAGCCGTTGAGCGAAGAAATGGATATGATCAAGAAATTGAAAAAAGTATTTTTAATGGTAGCAGGAAGCGCTGTTCAAAAATTTGGACCAGCCTTAGAAGAAAACCAACAATTACTTCTTGCTGCGTCAGATATTCTTATTGAAATCTACATGGCAGAAAGTGCGATTCTAAGAACCCAAAAGAATATTGCTCGTACAAGTGTAGAAGCTCAAAAAGAGCAAATTGCCATGTCACAATATTACCTCTATCAAGCTTCAAAAATTGTTCAAGCTAGAGCCGAAGAAGGAATATCCAGCTTTGCAGAAGGTGATGAACAACGTATGATGCTTATGGGATTAAAGCGTTTTACTAAGTATACTAACTTACCTAACATTGTAGGATTGAGAAATACAATTGCAGATACTGTAACAGAGGCTAATAAATATCCATTTTAGAAGTCTTTAGACTTTCTATAAGCCGCTACCAAGTTCAATTGTTAGCGGCTTTTTTTTGTTTTATAATCTCGCTTTCGCGAAAGCGGTTAACTAAACAAACTAAGAGTATTAACAAATCCTAAACACCAGTTGTGTAGGCTTATTTTAACTTTGCAGCTATGAATAAATTGTTTGAAAATTTTAATGTTGAAAAAGGGTTTGAACTGATTTTAGATTACGGTATCCCTATTTTAAAAGCAATTCTTATCTACATTATAGGTAGATGGTTAATTAAAAGAGTTGTGAAGCTAGCCAGAAAATTTATGTCCTTACGTGAGTACGATGTGACATTAGAAAAGTTTCTACTTAACCTCATTAGCTGGGCATTGTGGATCTTACTAATGGTATCGATTATAGGCACGATAGGTATAGAAACAACTAGCTTTGCAGCAATAATAGGAGCCGCAGGACTAGCTATAGGACTTGCTTTACAAGGCTCTTTATCTAATTTTGCAGGTGGCGTTTTATTACTGTTATTTAAACCTTTTAAAGTAGGTGACACGATTGAAGCACAAGGTATCACTGGAACTATAAAAGAAATCGATATTTTACAAACTAAAGTGGTGACCTTTTCTCGTAAACTAGCGATTATACCTAATGGCCCATTACTTAATGGTAATATTATAAACTTTAATAGTGAAGGTATTTTGAGATGTGAGACTATGATAGGTGTAAGTTATGATGCAGATGTTCCTAAAGTTCTTGAGACATTAAGAAAGTTGTGTACTGATCATCCACTAGTGTTAGAAGAGCCAGCACCTGTAGTAGAGGTTACTGAAAATGCAGGAAGTTCTATCAATATAATTGTACGTCCTTATACACTTACTGCAGATGTTTGGACAGTTAACTTCTATTTACAAAAAAACTTTAAACCTGCATTAGATGCCATTGGAGTTGAAATTCCTTATCCACATCAAGTGGAAATACAAAAGCAAGGATAATTTAACTCTAATTATATTACAAAGTCACTTCAATCGAAGTGACTTTTTTTTGTTTAAAATCGATTATGAGCATTTTTTAATTGATGAAAAGCAAAAGGAATAAAATGTATCTATCATTTTTAAAATCTGATTTATAAGTCAATAGCTTTGCTTAAAACAACCTATAAATAATTTTAAAATGATTCAAAACCCAATTGTTGAAGCTGAAAACGCAGATATCAATATTGATTCTAGCGGTTTCAGTATTGAGAATATAACAAGTTATGCACTTGAATATGGTGTGCCTTTATTAAAAGCAATTTTAATTTACATCATAGGAGCATTCATCATTAAAAAACTTGTGAAGTTCGTACGCAAGTTGATGGAGAAAAGAGATTATGACCTCACCTTAAGAAAGTTTTTAACTAATCTTATTAAGTGGACATTAACTGTTCTATTAGTGGTTACTGTCGCAGGTACATTAGGAGTTGAGACAGCAAGCTTTGCAGCAATCCTAGCAGCAGCAGGTCTCGCGATAGGTCTTGCGTTACAAGGCTCATTATCTAACTTTGCAGGTGGAGTGCTAATTCTAATATTTAAACCTTATAAAATAGGAGATTTAATAGAGGCTCAAGGTGAGTTAGGTGCTGTTAAAGAAATAGACATTCTCGTTACAAAGCTAATTACCCCACAAAATAAACTTGCTATTATTCCCAATGGCCCGATGGCAAATGGCAATGTCGTAAATTACTCTGCAGAAGGTAAAATGAGAGTTGATACCACTGTAGGAATAGGCTATGGTGAAAATATAAAACAAGCAAAAGATGCCTTATTAAGTATGCTTGAATCAAACTCTCAGGTTCTAAAAGATCCAGCGCCTTCTGTGAATGTGAGCGAGCTAGCAGATAGTTCTGTAAATTTAGCTGTAAGACCATACTGCAAACCAGAAGATTATTGGGATGTATATTTTTGGACAGTAGAAAACACAAAGTTAACTTTAGACAAGGAAAATATCGAGATTCCTTATCCGCATGCAGTAGAAATCAAGAAAAAAGCATAATTAAAACTATTATTCCTCCACAAGAGCCAATCTATTATGATTGGCTTTTTTTTGATCTCGCTTTCGCGAAAGCGTCACAAGAAATAAGTAAAAGTTGAACAATCCAGATTCCATTCTTTAACAATTTAGTAGAGTTTCAAAGTTTGCTAGTTGCTATCTTAGACCCAAATTAGTTAAAATGAAAAAAATAATATTCTTTGCCTTTATAATTAGTGGGATGGTAACAGCTCAAGTCCCAAGTGAGAATCAAATGGATTTGTATAACATAATAGATGAAGTAAGTGCAGATCGCATTGAGAATGACGTGCGAAAACTAGCAGGTTTTGGTACGAGAAACACTTTCTCAGATACGGTTTCTAACACGAGAGGAATAGGTGCTGCTAGAAGATGGATCAAAGCAGAATTTGATAAAATATCAGCAGATTGCGGTGGCTGTCTAGAAGTGTTTTACCAAAAGGATCTGGTAACTACAGAAATGGGAAATCGTGTTCCTAAAGATGCCTACGTAGTTAATGTTGTTGCTATTCAAAGAGGTACAGATAATCCTAATGACATGGTAATGATGAGTGGCGATATTGATTCCAGAGCAAGTGATACCATGGATTTTACTACTGATGCGCCTGGTGCAAATGACAATGCCAGTGGAATGGCAGGAACTATAGAAGCAGCAAGAGTGCTATCTAAGAGAAAATTTAAAAACAGTATCGTATACGTAGGATTGAGTGGTGAAGAACAAGGACTATTCGGTGGTAAAGGTCTTGCAGAATATGCAAAGAAAAAAGAATGGAACGTGATCGGTTTTTTAAATAACGACATGATAGGTAACATAAAAGGTGTGGATGGCGTGATTGATAATAGAGAATTTAGAATCTTCTCTGAACCTACAGACCCTACTGAAACTGAAAGACAACGTCGCATGCGTCGTTTCTATGGTGGTGAAGTAGACGGTATTTCTAGACAGCTGGCTCGTTATATTCACAAATCGGTAAAAGTGTATATGCCAGAGATGAAGCCTATGATGGTTTACAGATTAGATCGTTTCGGTCGTGGAGGTCACCACAGGCCTTTTGCTGATTTAGGTTTTCCAGGAATACGTATTATGGAGGCTCATGAAAATTACACCCAACAGCATCAAGACATACGCGTAGAAGATGGTATCGCTTATGGAGATGTGGTAAAGCATGTAAATTTTCCTTATGCTAGAAAGTTAACTGCAGTAAATGCTATTAATTTGGCACAGTTAGCTTGGGCTCCTACTCCACCTGAAAATGTCAAAATAGGTGGAATTGTTGAGGCAGATGCCAAGTTAAAATGGGATAAGGTAAAAGATGCTGTAGGTTATAAAATTTACTGGCGAGATACCACAAGTCCTACATGGGATAATTCTCGATATGTAGGTGATGTTACTGAGTATACACTGAAAGAAATAGTAATAGACAATTCGTTTTTTGGAGTTGCCGCCGTAGGTAAAGATGGTATAGAAAGTATGGTGAGTTTTCCTAGTGGAGTTTTTAGATAATTCACTATTCTTAGCCCTTTAACCTAAATCCTATCCTTTTGATAGGATTTTTTAGTTTTAAATTGTTAGTATGTAATTTTTATGGTTTCTTTAAAGATGGATGATTTAAAAAATACCCTTTAAAGGGTATTTCAAATTCCATTTAAAACTAACATTTTTATTCTTCTTTAAATTCAATCAAATGAAAACTAAAATTTTATTGCCTCTACTTTGCATAATTCTATTCTCATCTTGTAAAGAAAACCCTGATAATGAAAATACTATTAACGATAATGAAAAAATTATCGAAAAAAGCACAGAAGATAAGTCTTTAAAATTTTTACATGATCCTATATCCAGCAACATACCTATATTTAATATTGTATTGGATCAAAAGAATCAAAGTAAAGAATATTTAATTGATCAGGAATACGAAGTGTATTTACAAGTCAACTGGGAGCTTGATTCTAATAACAACAAATACATCGCAACGAGCGGCACTTTAAGAACTGACAAACCTTCTATAAGATTAATAGGTCTCAATTACTGTAATGAAACTAGAGTATTGACATATTTTTATGATAAAAGTGACAATGGTGGAAATCAAATAGAAATAAGCGCTTTTAATCACAACTGGCTTACCTTCAAGGATTCTAAGGATGACGTTTTTAGATTTGATATAACTAACTTGGTATCCTACTCAACAGAACCCTGCAATACAACCCATGAACATAAAGAAAACTCTGAAAATAGCCATAAGGGCTTCGGTTTAGAAGGGCCAGCTCACGATGCCACTGCAACCGGAGGTCTTATTCTAAGTAAATTACCTTAATCGAAAAATTTAATAAGGGTAATGTTTAAAATTTGTTTTAGCTCACTACTTTTCCTAAGTTTCTTTGCTTTTAGTCAACAACCAGAAGCTGTAATTATAGACTCACTTCATAAACTAATTGAGAATGAAAATTTTCATGAAGCTGAAGAACTAACTAAACAAATTGATAGTTCAAAGTTGTCCCAAAATGAACTAGGATCATTCTATTTAAGCTTAGCGAATATTTACTTAGCTTATGAGGATCATGAAAAAGCGTACGAAGAAGCTTTAAAAGCCAAAGAGGTATTCACAAAGTTAGAAAACTCAAATTTACTTTTTAAAACTAATGATTTACTGCTAGATATAGTTGGAATTCTCCGAAAACCTACTGCAATAAAAGAACAACTTGTTGAAGAAAATTGTGAAATAGCTAGTTCAAGTAACGATGTAGAGAAAAAAATAAGTTGTAATAGTAGAAGGGCACTTCTTGCCATAACAAGTCAAGATTATAGTCTTGCAGTAGAGTTATTTCGCAAAATTGATGAGCTAGCCAGAGATGAAGGGAAAAATAATATCGCTCTTAAAAATCTCTCAAATATTGGTGTCGCTCACTACCTAAATGGAAATTTAGACAGCACTCTTTATTATTACGATAAAAAAGAAGTGTTACTAAAGATAAATAAAGATGTAGATGAGTTGGCCTATCTCTATAACAATTATGGTCAGTTGTATAATGAGCAACATAATTTTACTAAAGCTATTTCCTACTTTCAAAAAGCACTTGAATTAGACCTTACAAAAGAAATAAAAACTACGAGGTTAATATTTCTGGAAAATATTGCAGGCGCATATGCTAATAATGAAGAGTATAAAAAAGCTACTGAAAGTTATCAAGAAATAGATGAGTTAAGAGAACAATTGGAGCCTGACAATTTAATGGCAAATATTCAAGAGCTAGAAACTAAGTATCAAACCACTCAAAAAGAAAAAGAAAATCTAGAATTAAAAGCGGCTACCGAAGCACAACGTGCTCAAATTTATGCCTTATCAAGTGGAGCTGCAATACTTGTATTACTTGGACTATTCATATATAATAACCAGCGTAAGAAAAAATTACTTGCCCAAAAAGAGCAAGAATTAGAAAAACAACGAGCAGACACCATTTTAAAAAATCAGGAGCTAGCTACAATAGACGCTATGATAACTGGTCAAGAAAAAGAGCGTAAAAAACTTGCTGAAGAACTTCATGATAATTTAGGAAGCTCATTAACTACTGTAAAACTATACTTTGAAAATTTAAAAAACAACGTAAAAGATGAACAAGGTCTTGAAGTATACCATCGTACGGAGCAAATTCTAGATGACACTTATGAAACTATAAGAACCATGTCGCATAATAGGAATAATGGCGTACTCGCAAGCAAAGGTTTAATACCATCTATACAAACTCTTACAGATAAAATAACCTCAAGTGGAAAATTAAATGTAGAATTTATTCATCATGGTTTAGACAAAAAATTAGAAAGTAGTATGGAACTTATCATCTTTAGAACAGTTCAAGAATTACTTAATAATATTATGAAACATGCTCAAGCCTCAGTTGCTACTATTAATTTGACTTCATACGATGAGAATTTGAATATCATGGTTGAAGATAATGGTACTGGTTTCAATGCAACTGTCCTTCCTCAGTCCGACGGTATGGGATTGAGCAATATAGAAAAAAGAGTAGAAAATTTAGAGGGTACTTTTGAAGTTGACTCTCATGTAGGAAGAGGAACTACTATTAACATTGATATTCCCTATTATGATAAAACTAATTATAGCTGAAGACCATGAATCCTTAATTGATGGACTTCAATTGCTTTTCAAGTATGATGAAGAAATAAAGGTCATTGCTACTGCAAAAGATGGTAAGGAATTACTGGAAATCTTACATCATAAAACTGCAGACATCGTTCTAAGTGATGTGAGCATGCCTAGAATGAATGGTGTAGAACTTTGTACTAAGATTAACGAGAAGTATCCTGAAACTAAAGTGATTGCCTTTTCTATGTTTGAAAATGAGGATGCTATCAGAGATATGATAAAAGCTGGAGCTCATGGATATGTTTTAAAAAGACGGACTTTGAATGAAGTGAGGAAAGCTATTATTGCAGTAGCAAATGGAGAACGTTATTTTGATCCATCAATCAGAATAGACGCTGTTGGAAATTCTGAGGTTTCAAAGAGAAAAACAATTCTTTCTCCGAGTGAAAGCGAGATATTAAAATTAATTGCTCAAGGGAAAAGTTCTTCAGAAATTGCAGCAGAAAGATTTACAGCTGTCAGTACGGTTTCTAAACATCGCAAAAACATGATTCAAAAACTTGGATTACAAGGTAAGGGAGAACTGATGCGCTATGCTTTAGGTCTTTATAAACACTATAAATAGAGAGCAATTAAGTATTTTCAATAAGAACTTTACGTTTTTGGAACCTTGAGAAGAATTTCCCTTTTACTTTTATGATAAAGGTGCTTTAATGAATAGTTTCAAATAGACTTTATTACATGATATTAAGATGGAATTAAATTGATTGAATACCAGACTTTTATCAATAATCCAAATTTTAACAGAATATACCCCTTAATGGGTATTTTATAAAATGGAAATGTATCTTATCTTTACCCTATAAAATTAATAGGGAATACAAAAACACATTTTTAGGGGGAAGAAAGTTCATATTATTATGACTTTCTCATAGAACTGTCAGATTTTTATCTGGCAGTTTTTTTTGGTTAAAATTGAAAGTAACTTAATTCATTCATGGATACTCTTGCATATCTTTAATACTTTGTAAATAGCAATAATTGTATATTTGATGCGCTAAAGATCCCAAATGAAAATTTTTAAATACATTTTTATACTGCTTCTCATCATCATCATAGGTGGTTCTATTTTTTTCTCCCTTAAAGATGGCTCTTACGACATTACAGAAAAAAGAACAATCGATGCTCCGGCAGAGGTTATTTATGAGCAAATAGAAGATTTTAAACAATGGGATAATTGGAATCCATGGTTAGAAGATGAAAATATAACTTCAACAATGGGAACACAGACTAGAGGTGTTGACGGTTATTATACGTTTACTGATGACAATGGAAATGGAAAAATGACGATTAAAGGTCTTGATCCTAATACATCTGTACTTATGGACATGTACTATAACAATGGTATGACTGACTCTACTAGCGAGGTAACAATGAATCTCAATGAAGTAGAAAATGGTACTGAAGTAGTTTGGAATATTAAAGGAGAACAAGGACTACTGGATAAAGTAATGAGTGCTGTTTTTGGCTTCAATATGGAAGAAGAGATTTCCCCAAAATACGAGCAAGGATTAAAAAATCTAGAACAAGTCGTAAAGGAAAAAATGAATGTCTATTCTATAAATGTAGATGGCATTATCGAGACTGGCGGCGGATATTTTCTATACATGTCCTCAAGTTCAAAACTAAATAACGTAGCACAGTTAAAGTCTCAAATGTTGCAAAACATTATGTCCTACATGCAACGCAATAATATCGACCTGTACGGCATGCCTAAAATTATTTATGAAACCATAGACCCTTCAAATAATAGCACTATTTTTTCTGCGGCTGTGCCAGTTCAAAATCGAGAAATTACTGCTACTGGCAGTAATATTCTTAGTAGTTATCAAGAACCAACAAAAGCAGTAAAAGTCACCTTAAAAGGTGCTTATAAGCACTTAAACGAGGCGTGGAAAAAAGGAGAAGAATTTATAGCTCAAAACGGTCTTCTAAGATCAGATTTACCTGTTTATGAGATCTATAAAACAGATCCTGAATTGACTGCTAATCCAGCTAATTATCTTACAGAAATTTATTTCCCTATTCAATAAATGAAAGCCTTATTACTTGTTTTCTTAGGTGGTGGATTAGGAAGTAGTCTCAGGTTTTATATTTCTACTATTTTAAATGTAAATGAATTAAAGTGGATTCCTACTTTGACTGTAAACTTATTAGGATGCTTACTTTTAGGAGGTTTTCTAGCTGCTTTCCAAAAAGAAGAATTGACCTATCAATGGTACGTTTTGTTAGGGATAGGCTTTTGTGGTGGTCTTACCACCTTTTCTACTTTCAGTGTGGAGCTTTTTCTACTCCTTAAGAATGCCTCTTATGTAACAGCCCTTCTTTATTTGCTCTTAAGCATATCTCTTGGAATCGCTGCAGCAGCGCTAAGTTTTTCTTATATCAATAAAATTATATAGATAATTCAAATAAGTTTTGCAAACCATAATTATTTTGAGTTATCAGCTACATTTTCTTTCTCAGACCTATTCATTTGCTCCTTAGCCCTATCTAAATCCGCTTCTGAAGGTTCTTCGGGAGTTTGTTCTTTTGATAATTCTGGCTCAAAAGATAAAACAACCCAATAAGGGAAATGATCACTACCGAAACTAACTCCTGTACCATTATCTTTTAATCTAAATTCTGAAGAAGTAAGTATATGATCTAGCGACCATCTAAAAATAGGGTATTTCGCATGGTAAGTATTGTAAAAACCTCTACCTATTCTTACATCTAATAATTTACCTACAGTTTTAGTAAGCTGTGTACTATCTGACCACGCTACATCGTTAAAATCACCCATAACAACTACCGGTAAAGTAGCTTCATAGCTTTCTAAGGCTATTTGCATCAGTTCTTTATCTCTATCAGTGCTTTTAGGATTGTGTTGAGGCATAGGCGGCGTAGGGTGAATAGCATACAATTGGAAAAGGTCGCCGTTTCTCATTTTCACTTTTGCTTCAATGGATGGTATTTTAGGGTCTACCCTAAATTTAATCGTACCATCGATCAATTCCATTTTGGAATACAATAGCATTCCATAAGTATTTTCCTGCGGTTGCTCGATTTTATAAGCATATGAATTCCCCAAGCTACTTTCAATTGTTTCTTTCCACCGCTGATTTGCCTCAGTAAAAACAATTATATCAGGTTGCTTGCTTTTGATTTCTTCAATTAAAGCCTCGCTTTCTTTATTTTCTTGTAGCAAGTTCACGTTATACACACTTACAATATCTTCTTGGGTAATACCGTCAGAACTTTCACTTACTTCAGTACTCACAAAAGGTGTATAATCTATAAACCTATAAAATTGAAATGCAAAACATCCTAATAAAATAAGGATATAGAAATAATCATTGATCCATTTAGGTTTAAAGGTAAAAAAGAATAGAATGATCGCTAGCAAGGTAAACCCTGTAAATTGGAGATGTGGAAAATCAAAAGCTCTAATCCACCAATAATCTGCTGCAAGAAGCGGCAATAAACTCATTAACGCCGCTATTATACCTATAATTTGAAATGATTTTCTCCACATATTGATGAAGATAACAAATCATTGAGAAAATATCGTTCCACTTAAGACGGCTTTAATAAATCAATCTATGATTTACAAGTGAATTTACTGTTACTTAAAACCTACATAGTTTGCTTTCAATAAAATAGGGTAGTTGTAATTCCGCTTTCGCGAAAGCGGAAAACTTAAAACATTATTCAAGTCTTCCATCTTCTTACATCAAAACCAGCTTTATTTAAATCAGTTGATTGATAATCCGCTAATGATTTTAACCACTCGCTAGAACCGATATAAAAATGTATCTGTAAATGGTATAGTATTAAATTCTCCTTTTTTTAGGCCTATTACTTACTAAAGCTTAGTAAATGTTTTTTTTATTCCAGCTGGCATTAATAAGAATAGTTGAAAATCGAATTTAATAGCTACTCGTCGAATAACGTATACTTATCGCGCTTATATTCATTAAGTTAGTGTACTAATTCAAACCAATCATGAAATATTGTCCACATAAAAGCCTCTTAATACTCTTTATTTTTATAGCCTCAATCAATAATTTAAAAGCACAAGTAGGAATAAATACAGACGACCCAAAATCAACTTTAGATATTCAGGCAAGTGCTTCAACGACGCCTGATGGATTACTCATCCCTAGAGTAACAGCATTTCCTATTAACGTAACTGCAGATCAAGATGGTATGCTATTATTCTTATCTACAAACATCGTCGGTTATGATCGCGGTTTCTATTTTTATGATCACGGAAATGGATGGATGAATGTATTGAACCCAATGAACATAAGCGATGTATATGTGGATAATTCTGGTAGAATACGACCTATTAATTTAGGAAGTGATCTTTATTTTAGAACTAACGAGCGCATCATTCTAGATAACACTACTACTACTCCAGACGATTTTCTAACGATGTACGCTTCTAATACTGGTACTAATGTGACGAGAACCATACTTACGGAATCTCCTGGTAGTACTTTTGACTTACAATATGATCCCACAGATAACGCATTTCTTTTTAAACAAGGTGCTGTCAACAAAGTGGCTATAGATCTAGACGACGCAGCGCCACTTTCTGTCCTAGGAGCCATAGAATTAGGAAATAATGGTAATCAGTATACGTTGCCTAATACAAATGGTAACACTAATGAAATATTACAAACCGATGGAAGCGGCACAACCTCTTGGACCACTTGGGAAAATGCAGATATTGGATTTTGGGATGAAGCTCTTGCAACTCAAATTAGATTGAGAACTCCTGGTGACGACCTCTTTTTGAGAACTAACGAGCGCATCATTCTTGATAACACTACTACTACTCCAGACGATTTTCTAACGATGTACGCTTCTAATTCTGGTACTAATGTGACTAGAACCATACTTACGGAATCTCCTGGTAGTACTTTTGATTTACAATATGATCCCACAGATAACGCATTTCTTTTTAAACAAGGTGCTGTCAACAAAGTGGCTATAGATCTTGATGGCGCCGCGCCACTTTCTGTCCTAGGAGCCATAGAATTAGGAAATAACGGTAATCAATATACGTTGCCTAGTACAAATGGTAACACTAATGAAATATTACAAACCGATGGAAGCGGCACAACCTCTTGGACCACTTGGGAAAATGCAGATATTGGATTTTGGGATGAAGCTCTTGCAACTCAAATTAGATTGAGAACTCCTGGTGATGATCTCTTTTTGAGAACTAACGAGCGCATCATTCTTGATAACACTACAACCACTCCAGACGATTTTCTAACGATGTACGCTTCTAATACTGGTACTAATGTGACTAGAACCATACTTACGGAATCTCCTGGTAGTACTTTTGACTTACAATATGATCCTACAGATAACGCATTTCTTTTTAAACAAGGTGCTGTCAACAAAGTGGCTATAGATCTAGATGGCGCCGCGCCACTTTCTGTCCTAGGAGCCATAGAATTAGGAAATAATGGTAATCAGTATACGTTGCCCAATACAAATGGTAACACTAATGAAATATTACAAACCGATGGAAGCGGCACAACCTCTTGGACCACTTGGGAAAATGCAGATATTGGATTTTGGGACGAGACACTGGCAGCTCAAATTAGATTAAGAACTCCTGGTGATGACCTCTTTTTGAGAACAAACGAGCGCATCATTCTTGATAACACTACAACCACTCCAGACGATTTTCTAACGATGTACGCTTCTAATTCTGGTACTAATGTGACTAGAACCATACTTACGGAATCTCCTGGTAGTACTTTTGACTTACAATATGATCCTACAGATAATGCATTTCTTTTTAAACAAGGTGCTGTCAACAAAGTGGCTATAGATCTAGATGGCGCTGCGCCACTTTCTGTCCTAGGAGCCATAGAATTAGGAAATAATGGTAATCAGTATACGCTGCCTAATACAAATGGTAACACAAATGAAATATTACAAACAGATGGAAGCGGTACAACTTCTTGGACCACTTGGGAAAATGCAGATATTGGATTTTGGGATGAAACTCTTGCAACTCAAATTAGATTGAGAACTCCTGGTGATGACCTCTTTTTGAGAACTAACGAGCGCATCATTCTTGATAACACTACAACCACTCCAGACGATTTTCTCACGATGTACACTTCTAATACTGGTACTAATGTAACTAGAACCATACTTACGGAATCTCCTGGTAGTACTTTTGATTTACAATATGATCCAACAGATAACGCATTTCTTTTTAAACAAGGTGCTGTCAACAAAGTGGCTATAGATTTAGACGACGCCGCGCCACTTTCTGTCCTAGGAGCCATAGAATTAGGAAATAACGGTAATCAATATACGTTGCCTAACACCAATGGTAACACTAATGAAATATTACAAACCGATGGAAGCGGCACAACCTCTTGGACCACTTGGGAAAATGCAGATATTGGATTTTGGGATGAAACTCTTGCGACTCAAATTAGATTGAGAACTCCTGGTGATGACCTCTTTTTGAGAACTAACGAGCGCATCATTCTTGATAACACTACAACCACTCCAGACGATTTTCTAACGATGTACGCTTCTAATTCTGGTACTAATGTGACTAGAACCATACTTACGGAATCTCCTGGTAGTACTTTTGATTTACAATATGATCCAACAGATAACGCATTTCTTTTCAAACAAGGTGCTGTCAACAAAGTGGCTATAGATTTAGACGACGCCGCGCCACTTTCTGTCCTAGGAGCCATAGAATTAGGAAATAATGGTAATCAGTATACGTTGCCAAATACAAATGGTAACGCTAATGAGTTTTTGCAAACCGATGGTAGTGGAAATACTAGTTGGGTAACTGTAAACGATCCATGGTCGGTAAACGGTAATATAATTCAATCTACTTCTAGTCAAACTGTTGGAATTAACACTACGACGACTACCAGTACCATAGATGTAAATGGTAGCGTTTCTATGAACATCCGTAATATGGCAAGCGGTACCGTTGCAGATAATGATTACACGGTTATCGTATCTGGTTCGGTTTCTATTCCTAATGCAAATACGACCAATACGGGAAGAGTTTATAAAATAGTAATGGCTACCGGTAGCAATAACATTACACTTACCGCTCTCGGTAACGATTTTACAGAGCCAGGCGGAAGCAATTTCTCGACTTACGGACTTAATACAAATGCTGGTGGCGTGCGCAGTATAACCATTCAAAGCGATGGTGCTTCATGGTATATAATTGATTTAATGAGGTACTAGATTTCAATTACAAGATTGATGAAGAAAAGCTATGGTGTTAAAATGAACTACTAGTTGTTGAAGTTCCGCTTTCGCGAAAGCGAAACTATAAAAATTACTTGCGCTTTAATTCATAGGATAAGCACAGCATCAGAAAAAGCGTAATAATCGAACTACCTTAAAGACGCTGAATGCTAAACTCTGTTAAGTCAGCAAAAATCGTTAATGGTACATTGTTAGGAGCCTCATTACTTCTTGAAAAACCGATGCCGTAGGTTTGATTTGCTCTAAGATCTAGCTCGATAGTGTTAGTAACTGTGGTTTTAGAGGTTGACAAACTACCGGTTTTCTTACTTTCGTTTATGGCATTTGTATTCTCAGAAAAGTAAAATTCGATCTCATCTGCACCTGAATTATTATCTTTTTTATAACTAACCGTATAAATCACTTGATACCTGCCATCGACCTCTGGACGTATGGTAAACTGACCTTTATTGAGTGATGTTCCCGACGAAGTTCCAGAGGAAGAGCCGTTAATTGAAGTGTTATTATACCTTCTTAAGTTAATACTCAAATTTGAGTCCAAAGTTAATTTACCAAAAACACCAGATAATTCGTTATTAGAGTTAGCAGCTGACCCAAAAGGTTTCCACATGTCATCCCAATAATAAAATCCTTTTGCCGCTCCGCCGTTTGCAGCATCTGTATTCCATACTACCAAACTTTCTTCTGGATTTACAACTGGATCTGCAACGGTTAAGTCCCCTAAATCCATACGTGGGAACAATACTCCTTTATCACTCGATGAGATGTCTAAAACGGCAGACTCGTCAGGAGTTGGTGTGTTAATTCCTACTTGGGAGAAGGCACTCGACGTACCTAAAATCGTCATTAACAAAAACAATATATTTTTCATAATTAAGAATTTATTTACATCTATAACTACGTAATAATGGTAGTTATAGTTTTTATTTTACTTTGATTTTGCAAAAATACCACGTAACAAATGTTAATAATTATAACGAATTCTAAAAATCGATAAAACCGATTTAATGCTGATGATCTGCTATTTTTGTTAGATAATGTTTAACGTTTTTCCTGTGTTTGAATAATGTACCGTTAAATTAGAAACTATCTATGTCCTATACATTTTGAACAATCCGACAGTTGCTAGATATAAAGTCAATTAAGTTTTGAAAAATATCAGCTTTTCATAAGTAGCTTAATGAACGTTTTATGATGGGGCTTTTACCGCTTTCGAGAAAGCGGAACAAAAAAGCCTCTTCATTAGAAAAGGCTTTGTAGTTTTCAAATTATTAGTAAATCTAGTTTACTCCACAATCACTTTCTCTACCTTTTTACCTAAATCACTCTGAATTGTGACAAAGTAAACTCCTGAAGTTAGCTTATCTAAAGAAATGCGTTGTTCTGTTGTGTTTCCGGTAAAATTAGTTTGAGATAAAGTTCTACCGTTTACATCAATTAATGTGGCACTCTTAAGCTTGTTCACTGAGGAAACTGTTATAAAATCTTTTGCAGGATTAGGATATACTGAAATGGAACGATCCGTAGTTTCTCCTATACTTGCTGTAGTCATTATAGTTACCGTTTCTGTATTTGTCACGATCGGGAAATTAAAATCAAAATAAATCTCAGCCGTATTATCAAATGTATCGCCATCAGTTAAGGTGTTCAACGTTTTGATTTTAAATAATACATGACCATCATTAGTCGCATCGTTAAAATCTAGATTGATGTTTTCATGAATGAATTCTACCACGTTTCCTTCTCTGATTCTCGTATAATAATCGTGACTACCACCTAACGGAATCAATGTCGTGATATCAAACTGAGTCAAGTCTATTTCATCTTTAATCACCACATTAACCGCACTAGCTGTTCCTGTGTTTTCAAAACGGATCATGTAATGCACATATTCTCCGACATCGCTAGGTTCGATAGTTTCTCCTTCCAGACAAGTTTTATCATTAGGATCATAAGAATTAACAACCGTTTGATCAAATACCATGGTGTTGTCTGCTGGCATGGCGTCTATTCCTGTTCCGGTAACAGTTCCTGTAAAGATTAAGGTATCACCACCATTTAATGGATTCGTAGCCTGAGTAGGCGTATTTAAAGTCATGGTAAACTCATATTCTTCCATTTGAAAAGGCTGCAAATTACTAAATGACCAACTTAATTGATTGCTAGGTGTGTTTCCTGCATTAGGATTAGTAGAAAGTAAGGTCATAAAATCTTCTTCAAAGTCCAGAGTCACTGAACCACTTGCCGTTTGATTTCCTTTGTTTTTTATTACCACTTTATAGTCTGTATCAAAACCTGGACGAGCTTGTTCTAATGGTAGAACAAATACCTCTAAGTCTTCAATGGTACCATTTGCGGTGACGCAAAAGTCTTGAGTGAATGGACTGGTTTGAGTTGGAAAGTCTACTACCACATTTGCTGGTGAAAAATTCCAGTAGGTTGGGTTTTCAGGTTGTGGAGTAAGTGTGAAAATCCCGTTTGGAGATAATGTTTCATAAGTGCCATTTTGATTTGAAATAGCATAAGAATTGAAGTTACTGGAACTAAGTGTATAAAATAAATTTGAAAATGCTGGGTCAGTCACGTCACAACCATTACTATCAACGTCTAGAACAGAACTTCCTATAATAGTATTGTAAGTATCTCGATAATCAAAAACATAGGTATTAGGTAGACCTTCCCTACTTAGACTACTATTAGCTAATGGAACAGCATCATCCACATAATTAGCTCCTGTACCTATAACAGTTGGGTTATTAATTACTCCTAACCAAGGCTGACAAGTTCTGGCAAAATAAATCTTTCCGTCTTTGGCCAATTGTAATGCACCACGACCAGAGTTTGCTCCTATTGAACCTCCTAATGCAATAGGTTGAGTATTCCAATTTGCCGAGCCACCAATTTGATATTGATAAATTTCTCTTTGATTTGATGTCCCACAGTTATTACCTGTCAATGATGAATTCCCATTTAAATAAACAAGGTTAGAATCTGGACTAAATTCTGCTCCATAAAAATTATTAAATCCTAAACCAAATAATTGAATCGGATTACTTACGATACCAGTAGAACGGTCAAATGTGGTCATAATAGCTCCATCACCAACACTTGTATTAATTAATTTTGTGCCATCAGGTGAAACTTTTAACATCCCACGATTATCGGCTAAAATCGAAGTCGCTGGCAAATTTGATGTTACCAAACTTGAACTAAAAACAATTCCTCCTGCGGCGCGATAAACTTTATATTCGGGCTCATCAAAAGTTATGATCCAGTATGCATCACCTGCACTATTTATAGTAAAAGTTACTTTCTCCTGAGTGTTTTGATCGATTAGTATATTTCTTCTTCCATTAACTACATTTCCCAATCCATTTTCTAAATTCATATCTACAATGGAGTAATATAATCCTGAAGAAACACCCACACTAAGAATATAATACAAATTAGGACTGTTTAGATCTTTGATTATAGTAGAAGACTGAGCACTAGACGAATTGCCTGATAAACCAGTGCCATTAGGCATAGGAATGTGATTTCGATTCCAGATGGTAGTACCGTCGGTATACATTAATAAATTACCTAGACCATCGCTTATAGTTGAACAACCTTCAAAAGAGTTTAAAGCTCCATCCGAAATGCTTGATGGAGGACTTGTAGAAAAATCAAGTCCAGCATTTTCTCCAAAATACCAAAATGTACCTTCATCTTGAGAAAAGCCCAAAAACGAAAACAAAATTAAAAATGATAAAAGCTTAAAAGGATATTTCATAACTGGTGATTTTTCTAAAGATACAGAATGATACAAAAAGTTGCGTATTGAAAAGTTTATTTTCTAGAATTAATTTAAATTGAGGTATCGCTTTCGCGAAAGCGGAAAAAAAGCCTCTTCATTAGAAAAGGCCTTGCTCAAATAAAAATCGTATGTGTTTACTCCACAATCACTTTCTCCACCTTTTGACCTAAATCACTTTGAATAGTGACAAAGTAAACTCCTGAAGTTAGGTTCTCTAAAGAAATGCGTTGTTCTGTTGTGTTTCCGGTAAAATTAGTTTGAGATAAAGTTCTACCGTTTACATCAATTAATGTGGCACTCTTAAGATTGTTCACTGAGGAAACTGTTATAAAATCTTTTGCAGGATTAGGATATACTGAAATGGAACGATCCGTAGTTTCTCCTATACTTGCAGTTGTCATTATAGTTACCGTTTCTGTATTTGTCACAATCGGGAAGTTAAAATCAAAATAAATCTCTGCAGTATTATCAAAAGTATCACCTTCAGTTAACGTGGTGAGCGTTTTGATTTTAAATAACACGTAACCATCATTAGTCGCATCATTGAAGTCTAGATTGATGTTTTCAAAAAAGAATTTAATCTCATTACCAGATAAATTTTGAAAGACATAATCGTGAGAAGATTCCATAGGAACAATAGAAGATAGATCAAATTTAGTAATATCAATCTGATCAGTAATAATGACATTTCTCGCAGGTGCTGTTCCTAAATTTTCAAATCTTATCATATAGTGTATATAATCACCTATTTGAGATGGTTCAATAACTGAACCTTGCAAACATGTTTTATCATTAGGATCAAAACTGTTAACTACTATTTGTTTGAGATTGAAAATATTATCTGTAAGCATTTGATCATTACCAGAGCTAGTAGATACAATACCTAAATAATCTACATTGTCTCCTAAGTTAAGAGGGAAAACAGCGTCAGTAGGAGTATTTAAATTCATGACAAATTCAAAGTTTCTTACCTCAAATGGCTCTATTCCAAAAAATGACCATTCTAATCTATTAGCACTCAAAATGTTTGCTACGGGACTCGTAGAGACCAAAGTCTCATAATTTGGATCATATTCTATGTAAAAAGATCCATCTTGAATCACAGTGCCTTTATTTTTAATCATCACCTTGTAACTAGCATCAAATCCTGGAACTGCATCATTTAACGGTACAATAATTATTTCTAAATCTTCAATAGAGCCTAAGGGAGTTATACAAAAATCTTGATTGTATGGAGTTGCTGTTGTTGGAAATGTAACGTTTAAAGAATTAGGCGATACATTAAAATAAGTTGGATTTTCTAACACAGGTGCATAATTAAAAACGCCATTAGTTAATGGTAAAGTATATTCTCCATTTGAGTTAGCCGAGAAAAAAGTACCATTTTGTATGTTTTCCATTTTAATATGTGCAAATCTTGGATCGACTAAATCACATCCATTTAAGTCGCTATCCAAAGTTACAGTTCCAGTAACTCGATTTATAGCACCATCTACACCTAATGAACAATCATTATTAACCACGGCAGTTCTAACAGGAAATTGAGCTAATTCACTATTAACGCTTGCTACGTTAAAATCATCTACACAAATATATTGTAATGCAGGCGTATCATCAAAAACAAAATAACCAGGAGAAAAATTTGGATTGTAATCGTTGAATCTACCATTACGGTGATAAATAGCTATTAAATCGTCACAATCACTTAAATCGTATTTTTCAAGTTTCGTGTTGGAATTAAAATTTACAGCGACTAAAGAAGAATTAGTTGATCTAAATTCTCTTAATTCCGGTAAGCTACTTAAATCAAAATCTAAAAGGCTTGTGCTTGTTAAATAAAGAATTTCTAAATTTTGTAAAGTGCTCACCACATCAGTGTTCAACAAAGAGCCATTATCAGAAAGCCTAAGGAATGTTATTGAATTTGCACCAGTTAAATCATTACAATCTAGAAAAGATACTGGTAAATAAACCTTCCTAATCAATGGATTTGTAGAAAAATCTACTGTTTCTATTCTAGAATTGAGCGCCATAAAAACTTCTAAAAAATTTAATCCGTTTGTATTAACATCAGTTAGTGATGTGGCACTATAATCAATTATAATACCTTGTAAAAAAGTATTTGACGTTAAATCAATAGAGGAAGAACTTAATTCTTTTAATGAAATACCCTTTAAATTAATTAATTGAGAAATATCTACTGGCGTTGTTTGATCTCCCGCTATAGTTGCAATTTCCACGGATTGTAATCGAGTTAATATAGGAGTTAAGTTGAGTGAACTTTTAAAATCTAGACTTATGCTTCTTACATTGTTTAATTCTCTTTCCTGAATGATATTATCATGATTGATATCAAGATCCTCAAACTCAAAATAGCCACCTTTACGATCTACAATTTGATTAGAAAAGCTGTAATCATAAGCACTACTTGGAATTTCTGCAGGAGTTCCAGATTTTAGCACTTTGCTTAATTTGAATTTACTAAAACTAGAAGTACCACAGAGAGCTCTTACATAGATGGAATACAACTCATTATCAGGTAAAATATTAGGAGTGAATTCAAAGGTTGTGGTATTAACTGTTGTAGACCACACTGTGTTCATCACATCGTTAACATCAGTAGCATATGGTACTGCAACAATTTCCCACTGTGTTTCTGTGCCACCAGCATTCCATCGTAATAAATTAGGATAAGGAGATATTGATATGGTAGGTCTAGATAAAGTAAGGTTAGTTATAACTGGACAGGTTGTACAAGATGCAACAGCAGTAACATTGCTTCCTTCTTTCATTAATTCTACTGTTTGGCCTACGGTAATCCCATCAGAATCTTCAATGGCTAATTCACCGTACTGTGTGGTTCCATCACTATCCATACCAAAAGAGGTCAGTGTAAATATTATCAAATCACCATCATTAACCGTAATTGTATGTTCATAACCATTTGCCGCAGCACCTGAGATATTTTGTGGCTGGCCCGAATTAATGGTATACTGGTAAGTGGGAATGTTGCTTCTATCGGTAAAAATTTGCGATGACTGGTACTTTAATTTATAAGTACATTGCGCGCTAGACAAACTGAATAAACTTACAGCGATAATAAAAAAGAATCCTTTCATAAATAAAATTTAAGTATGATTAATAATTGCAATTACGCTTTCGCGAAAGCGTAACAAACCCCAGCTTACTACTCTACCACGACCTTTTGAGTACTACTGCCTAAGTCACTAACTATGGTCACAAAATACATTCCTGTTCCTAGATTAGAAACGTCAATCTGTTGTGCTAACTGATTGCTCGTAAACTGATATTGTGATAGTAACCTACCATTTATATTCATAACGGTAACATTCTGAATACCATTTTCACTAGTTATGTTTAATAAGCTTGATGTAGGATTAGGATACACCGCAATAGATGCATCTGTTGCTTCATAGATGCTCGCAGTACTTTGAACCGTTACCGTTTCGGTATTGGTCACGATTGGGAAATTAAAATCAAAATAAATCTCTGCAGTATTATCAAAAGTATCTCCAGTCACTAAAGTGTTTAAAGTTTTGATTTTAAATAATACATGACCATCATTAGTCGCATCGTTGAAATCTAAATTGATATCTTCATGAATAAATTCTACCACATTTCCTTCTCTGATTCTCGTATAGTAATCATGACTACCACCTAACGGAATCAATGTCGTGATATCAAACTGACTCAAATCAATCTCATCCTTTACCACAATATTCACCGCACTAGCTGTTCCTGTGTTCTCAAAACGGATCATGTAATGCACGTACTCTCCAACATCGCTAGGATCAATAGTTTTCCCTTCTAGACAAGTTTTATCGTTAGGATCATAAGAGTTGACTACCGTTTGATCAAAAACCATCACATTATCTGCTGGCATGGCGTCTGCTCCAGTTCCCGTAACTGTTCCTGTAAAGGTGAGTATATCACCACCATTTAAAGGATTGGTAGCTTGAGTTGGCGTATTTAGAGTCATCGTGAACTCATATTCTTCCATCTGGAATGGCTGCAAATTACTCACTGACCAACTCAATTGATTAGTTATTGGCATTGCAGCTGTAGGCGTGGAAGAAAGTAAGGTTATAAACCCTTCTTCAAAATCGAGTGTTACAGAACCGCTAGTCGTAACATTTCCTTTATTTTTAATGACCACTTTATAGTCTGTATCAAATCCTGGTCGTGCTTGTTCTAGTGGTACAACAACTACTTCTAAGTCTTCTACTGTTCCATTTGCGGTTACACAAAAATCTTGTGTAAATGGGCTTGTTTGAGTTGGGAAGTCTACTACCACATTTGCTGGTGAAAAATTCCAGTAGGTTGGGTTTTCTGGGTTTGGGGTGATAGTGTGTTGACCGTCTTGAACTGGCGCATAATATTCTCCTGCTTGATTTGAAGAAATTACTCCCGTGATTGTTCCATCTGTTGCTGTAAAATTAAAATTTGGAAAAACTGGATCTGTTGTGTCGCAACCGTTGTTGTCAACATCTATAGAAATACTTCCTTTTATTTCATTAAAATTACCTCCTGGTGTGAATGAGCAATAGCTGTTTACAACAGTATTTGGAAATGAATTTGAAAAATTTGATAATTCCTGATCATCAACGCATACGTACAATAAATTAGGAAGATTATTGATATTATTTTGGAAAAATACATCTGAAAGATTATTTTTTACGTTAATTGATTCTAATAAAATATTATCAGACAAATTAATTAGTCTTGAAGAATGGTTGACACCCATTTGCCCAATATCAAAATTTATTAAATTATTTTCATTAATATATAGATTTCGCAAATTTACTCTATCCGTGACATCTATATTATTTAAGTTATTGTTACCAACTCTTAAAAAATCTAAATTATCACTAGACGAGATATCAATGCTACTCAACATATTGTCATCAAGATCTAACCTCTCTAAATTGGGAAACTGTAAAACATCAATGGATGTGAATTGATTCTGTCCTAAATCGAGGTTGTTAAGAATCGTATATTGACCATTAAATGTTAGAGAATTTAATTGATTTTCCATAGCATAAATAGTGTGTATGAGTGGATTATTACTTATATCCAATGAAGTTAATGAATTAACATTGACGCCTAAACTTCTCAAAATAGGTAAAGTAGTTATATCAATAGAGGTAAGCTGATTTCTAGACAATGTCAGGTATTCAAGACTTGGTAAGCCAGTTAAGTTTACATTGGTGAGGTTATTATTATCAGCAGTAATTCTCTCTAAATTTTGCATACCAGTAAAATCTAGCGATGTCAAAGCACTAAATCGAACTTGAAAAATTTCTAAAGCTGGTAAATTACTCATGTTAAGTGTACTTAAATTATCATTTGAATCTAATCTTACTTCTGATAAAGTTATTAGATTATTTAAGGTTAAGGATGTAAGCCAAACTGTACCAAAAACATTGCCCCTATGACCTTCAACTCGCAAATCTTTTAAATTTGATAATCCATCCAATGTGAATACGGTCATATGAGAGGCTTGAATGTAAAGTGTTTCAAGATTAGGAAAATCATTTAAGCCTATACCTGACTGAAAACTTAATTGATTAAAGTGAAGTTCATAAACGCGAGCAGCTTCTGTAACACTTACTTCATTATCATTGTCTAAATCAATTTTGATACTATCTCCGTTCTGATCAAAAGCTGTATTATTATTAAAATTTAAAGTAACTAATCTATTTTTTAAAATTGGGTCTGGAATATTAATGTTTTGACCCAAACTGTAAATAGAATAAACCAAACTAACAAAAAGTATCAATTTTCTCATAATCAAATATTTCCTACAAATAAAAGGAAAAACTAATTAACTAACTAAAGAACGAATAAGTAAAGTTTTTGAAAAATTGATGATTCAGGAATTTACTCTTGACTTAAACTATTCTCGACTCTCGCTCGAACTGGCATCTTGTTTTAATCAAAAGCTTTGCTCTAACCTGTAAGGTTTCGCAAGGGAGAAGCAGTGGTAACCTGACAGGTTTTAAGCCCAAACAGTTGTTTAGTTAACTGATTCTCGATCCATTCTTGCATCGCGCCGAACCCTTTTTGTGCATCGCTGTCGCTTCTTTGCTTTTTTCCCTTTCCAAAGGGAAAGGCTTCAAATTGAATTTAAATAATATCGATAAATGCAAAAAACAAATATGCTCTGTAGCGGATTATTAACAATGGAAATAGAAACTCCTTTCCTTGGCAAAGGAAAGGTGGGCAAAACGAGCCGTAGCGAGTTTTGGTCGGAAAGGATTGATGCGGTGATTGCGCCAAAACAAATACAAGTTTTATCGATAATTCCAGCACTTTTCAACCACTCCTAATTTGCAGCACAGCTGCCAAATCTGTCCTCGCCTTTTCTAAGGCGAGGAGTTTTTAAACCTTAGTATTTATGCAACATATAAAATGGCAACACCATCTTACATATTACGTCTATACTGCCCACCTACTTCAAACAATGCTTCAGTAATTTGACCTAACGTACAAATCTTAGTAGCTTCCATTAAGTGCTCAAAGATATTTCCTTGTTCAACTGCTGCTTTTTGGATTTGAGATAATTGTTCTTGTTGCGCTTTCGCGAAAGCGGAATGTAAATTATCCTTAGTTGCTATTTGAGCTTGTTTTTCTTCTTCTGTTGCACGGATTACCTCAGCTGGTAAAACCGTCGGGCTACCTTTTGAACTCAAGAAGGTATTTACTCCAATTATTGGGAACTCGCCAGTATGCTTCAACATCTCATAGTGCATCGATTCTTCTTGAATCTTACTACGCTGATACATGGTTTCCATCGCTCCGAGGACACCACCACGTTCTGTGATGCGGTCAAACTCTTCTAAAACGGCAGTTTCTACAAGGTCTGTCAACTCTTCAATGATAAACGCTCCTTGGATAGGATTCTCGTTTTTGGCAAGACCTAACTCTTTATTGATAATCAGCTGTATTGCCATCGCACGTCTTACTGACTCTTCTGTAGGCGTGGTGATTGCCTCATCATAAGCATTTGTGTGTAATGAGTTACAGTTATCATTGATCGCATAAAGCGCTTGCAAGGTCGTACGTATATCGTTAAAATCTATTTCTTGTGCGTGTAGTGAACGGCCACTGGTCTGAATGTGGTATTTCAGCATTTGTGCACGAGAGTTGGCTCCGTATTTGTTCTTCATCGCTTTGGCCCAAATCTTCCTAGCCACACGACCTATCACAGAGTATTCTGGATCGATACCATTGGAGAAGAAGAAACTCAAGTTAGGACCAAATTTATTGATATCCATCCCACGACTTAAGTAGTATTCTACATAAGTAAATCCGTTTGCCAGTGTGAAAGCCAATTGCGTAATCGGATTTGCTCCAGCCTCTGCAATGTGATATCCTGAGATGGATACACTATAGAAGTTACGCACTTTTTCTTCAATAAAATACTGTTGTACATCACCCATTAAACGCAATGCAAATTCAGTTGAGAAAATACAGGTGTTTTGTGCTTGGTCTTCTTTGAGTATATCTGCTTGAACGGTTCCGCGTACTTGCGCAAGAGTTTCTTGTTTGATTTTGGCATAATCTGCTGGATCGAGGATTTGATCTCCTGTTAAACCAAGAAGCATTAAACCTAAACCATCATTACCTTCCGGAAGTTTAGTTACATCTACTTGACCATTTTTAGAATATACCTTTTCGCCTTGAGCGTTTAAATAAGATGGACGTTCTACCTTATTATCGTCATAAACTTCTTTGAGCTTTGCCTCTACTTTATCGCCTAGTCCGTTTTCTGTAATGAATCTTTCACAGTTCTGGTCTATCGCAGCATTCATAAAGAACCCTAATAGCATAGGCGCTGGACCATTAATAGTCATAGAAACCGATGTCATGGCATGCGACAAATCAAATCCAGAATACAATTTCTTTGCATCATCTAGACAGCAAATGCTAACTCCAGCATTTCCGATTTTACCATAAATATCTGGTCGCAATCCTGGATCATTACCGTAAAGAGTGACACTATCAAATGCGGTACTCAAACGTTTTGCAGGCATACCTAGACTTACATAGTGGAAACGCTTGTTAGTACGTTCTGGTCCACCTTCACCAGCGAACATTCTGGTAGGATCTTCACCTGTTCTTTTAAACGGATATAATCCTGCGGTATACGGGAATTCTCCTGGTACATTTTCTTGTAGACACCATTTTAAAATATCGCCCCAAGCGCTATACTTAGGCAGCGCTACTTTAGGAATCATCTTATGAGAAAGTGACTCGGTATGCGTTTCAATTTTAATGACTTTGTCACGTACTTGGAATTCGTAAATAGGCTGCTTGTACTTATTTACTTTATCATCCCAAGTGGTGATGATTTCCCAGTTGTAGGGATCGAGGTCTTTAAGTGATTTGTTAAACTGAGCAATCAGTAGATTCATAAAGTCTGCATCGTCAGCTTGTGTTTGAGATAAGATGTAGTCTTCATTTAATCCTTTTTCGGTGATAAATCGTTCTCGACTGTCGCTCGAACTGGCATTTTCATTTTGATCAATTAAGGTATTGATGGTTTGATAGACACCGTATAGTTTTTGAGCTACTGTAGATTGCGCTGCTGCAGTGTTGTCATAAGCTCTGTTACTTTCGGCAATTTCGCTTAGGTAACGAGTTCTCGATGGCGGAATCACAAATATCTTTTCGCTCTGTGTTTTATTGAGCTCGTTTTTAGAACTCAGGTCAACTCCCGTTTTCTTAGTTACCTCAGCCATTAGCGCTTCATACAGAGCATTCATTCCTGGATCGTTGAATTGGCTTGCTATGGTTCCATAAACTGGTAGCGTTGCAGGATCTGCTTCCCATAAGTTATGATTGCGCTGGTATTGTTTTTTTACATCGCGTAATGCATCTAGTGAACCACGTTTATCAAATTTGTTGATTGCCACTACATCTGCAAAATCAAGCATGTCAATTTTCTCTAATTGTGTGGCTGCACCAAATTCTGGTGTCATTACATATAAAGACACATCACTGTGTTCTAAGATTTCAGTATCGCTCTGGCCTATTCCACTAGTTTCTAAAATGATTAAATCATAGTCTGCAGCTTTTAGAACATCTACCGCTTCTTGAACGTGCTTTGATAAGGCTAAATTAGATTGTCTCGTAGCTAGCGATCTCATATAAACGCGATCGTTATTAATCGCATTCATGCGTATTCTATCGCCTAGTAATGCTCCACCAGTTTTACGTTTTGATGGATCAACAGAAATAATTCCAATGTTTTTCTCTGGGAAATCGATTAAAAACCTACGTATTAATTCATCTACAAGTGATGACTTTCCAGCTCCACCGGTTCCTGTAATTCCTAGAACTGGTGCAAGCCCCTTTTGTCCCGCGGACATTTTCCCTAAAGGGGAAAAAAGATCGTCGAACTCTTCATGTCTATTTTCTGCCAACGATATTAACCGAGCTATGGATGGAACGTGTTTTTCTTTTAGATTTTCAGAAACTAATTCTCTTGAAACTTCATCTTGTTTCTTGTTTCTTGTTTCTTGTTTCTTTACCGCTTTCGCGAAAGCGGGAACAGGAACATCACACTGCTTCACTAAGTCATTAATCATTCCTTGCAATCCCATCTCACGACCATCGTCTGGTGAATAGATGCGTGTGATTCCATAATCCATCAATTCTTGAATCTCTGATGGTAGAATCACTCCACCTCCACCACCAAAAATCTTGATGTGTCCTGCGCCTTTTTCTACTAATAAATCACGCATGTACTTAAAGTACTCATTGTGACCACCTTGATAAGAAGTCATGGCAATACCATTTGCATCTTCCTGAATAGCGGTATTTACCACTTCTTCTACACTTCTATCGTGTCCTAAGTGAATCACTTCACAACCGGTCGATTGAATGATACGACGCATGATATTAATAGCAGCATCGTGACCGTCAAAAAGACTGGCAGCCGTTACTATTCTTACTTTATTTACTGGAACATATGGTGTTTGATCTTGCATTGCGATATTCTCATTTAAAGATTTGCAAAATTACGAAATCGATAACGTAGTTGGTTAGTACTCTTTAAACTTTTACATTTATTTATGGTCAAATGATTATTCTTGTAATCTAAAAATCAATCATGATGAAATATTGGTATTTTTCTTTGACTCTATTTGTAGTAATTCTTTCCTCTTGCAATAGTACTGATGATAATCTATTCATTCCTATTGAAGAGGCCTACTTTCCTTCATTAAATGGCAATAGCTGGGAAACCTCAACTCCAGAATCATTAAATTGGGACACTCAAAAACTTACTGAACTCAACACGTTTTTAGAAACTAATGAAACGAGAGCTTTTATAATTCTCGTTAATGGTAAAATCGTTGTTGAGGAATACTGGAATAATGATTTGCTTGGTCAACCATTTGATGTAAATAGCAATTGGTACTGGGCAAGTGCAGGAAAATCTTTAACAGGCACGTTAATAGGAATAGCACAAGAAGATGGATTTTTAGATATCAACGATAAAACATCGGACTACTTAGGTGCTGGATGGACTAGCATGCCACAAGCTAAAGAAGATTTAATCACGATACGAAATCACTTGACTTTTACAACTGGTATTGATTATAACGTAACAAATGACAATTGTTATGACCCATCTTGCCTAAACTATCTCAACGATGCAGGCGATGAATGGTACTACCATAATGGAACTTATCTGATTACTCATGATATTCTAGAAGCTGCTACTGGAGTATCAAATAATGATTATACCACAAGCGCGATAAAAGACAAAATAGGCATGACTGGATTATGGACAAATACTGCACAATCCAGTAATTTATTTATTAGTACTGCTAGAAGCGCTGCCCGTTTTGGTTTACTTACATTAAACAGAGGAAACTGGAATGGAACAACTGTATTAGGCGATAGTACCTATTTTAATGACATGACCAACACATCTCAAAATATTAATGAGTCCTATGGATACTTGTGGTGGTTAAACGGTAAAAATTCTTTAAGGTTTCCAGGCTCAACAGCAACGATTCCGTCATCCTTAACACCATCGGGACCAGTGGATATGATAAGTGCATTAGGTAAAAACGGCCAATTTATAGATGTGGTGCCTAGCTTAAATATGGTAGTAATCAGAATGGGTAACGAGCCTTCAGGAAGTCTAGTTCCTGTTACCTTACATGATGAAATGTGGGCAAAGATTATGGATGTTACAAGTAACTAAAGTTTTGATAATTATACTTTGCTCTTCTTGCTCCTTTTTATATTTGGTTTTTTAAAGACTTAGATTGAAAAATTACAGAAGATACAGTCGTATAGGCATCGCCACTAAAGGTGTTGTCTTTGGCCTCATGGGGATTATGGCACTCATAACTGCTTTCCAGTTACAATATGCTCTTAAGGGTGGAGATGATGTATTGGAATGGATATCTGAGTTGACCTTTGGCAGAGTGTTGCTATTTGCAATGAGTGTAGGACTAGCTGGTTATATTTTTTCTCGCTTTTACCTCACATTTAATAAGCAAGATTATGACGGTTCTACTGAAAAACCTTTTTATCGTAGGGCTGCCTATTTAATTAACGGTCTTGGTTATTGTTTACTTCTTTTCACTTGTTTGAAATTACTGTTTGGAATGCCTAATGATTCTGGAGATTCGGGCTGGAAAGTCATTTTACTACAAACAATATGGGGCAAAATTATTGTGTTTATTATCGCATCAGGTCTAGCCGTAAGTGCAATTAATGAATGGTGGATTTCTTTTTCTTCTATGATGGATAAGATGATGCACAAAGATAATCTAACTGATTTGCAATACAAATACTTGATGCTTCTAGGACGTGTAGGAAGATTTAGTCGCGGGATCGTTTTTGGAGTTTTCTCATACATTATGTACCGCTCACTTTATTATGGCCTTAAAAACTTACCCAAAGGAGCAGATGCTGCATTTCAATTTATGAGTGTACAATATGGGGCTGTTATTATGGGTATAGTAGCTTCTGGACTCACTTGTTACGGCCTCTACTTAATTATAAGCGGTAAGCACCGTAATATTCCTATTAAGTAAAATTAGCTTGAAAATATTTAAGTTTTTCGTATTCTCGCTTTCGCGAAAGCGGAACTATAAGAAACTCTTGAAACCTTCATTTCAATGTAAAACAAGAGCTATTTTTAAAAATCGGTTTAGATATTCGGAAGCTTCTTTGCATGAAATTTTGAAAGTAAAACTTCACAAAATATTAAGATTAGAAAATTCTATCTTCACAGACTGTATGAAGAATTTTATTTTTACCTCTACGATTGTATTATTATTCTTGTCAACCGCTGTTGCTCAAGAGAATAGACTAGCTCACAAACAACCCAACACTGCAGAGATTTTTCATAAAATTGAGAAATTAGGCTTCTTAGGAACTGCGTTATACGTTGCTGCACATCCAGACGATGAAAATACCAGACTTATCTCATGGCTTGCAAACGATAGAATGGCACGCACCGCATACCTTTCTCTTACACGCGGTGATGGTGGTCAAAACTTAATAGGTCCACAACTGCGAGAGCAATTAGGAATGATAAGAACACAAGAACTTCTAGAAGCGAGAAATATAGATGGTGGACAACAGTTTTTTACAAGAGCTAACGATTTTGGTTATTCAAAGCATCCTGATGAAACTTTAGAAATATGGGATCAGCAAGAGGTGATGGAAGATATGGTACAAATTATTAGAGAGTTCAAACCAGACGTTATTATCAATAGATTCAATCACCGCACACCTGGAACAACGCATGGACATCACACGACTAGCGCGATGTTGAGTATGAAAGTTTATGAGTTTGCTGCAGATGAAACCATTTATGCAAATCAATTAAAAGATCTAGATACATGGCAAGCGCAACGCATATTTTTTAACACGAGCTGGTGGTTTTATGGCAGTCAAGAAGCTTTTGAAAAGGCAGATAAAACAAATCTTCTAGAAATAAACGCAGGTACCTATTATCCACATAAAGGGTTGTCTAATAGTGAAATAGCAGCACTGAGTAGAAGCCAGCACAAATCTCAAGGCTTTGGTAGTAGCGGTTCTCGAGGTACTCAAACTGAATATTTAGAATACCTAAAGGGTTCTTTCCCTACCGATAAATCTGATTTATTTTCAGGTATTAATACCACATGGACACGTGTGAAAGGTGGCAGTCGCATACAAACTCAATTAAATTCTATTATAGCAAATTATAACTTCAAGAAACCAACAGCTAGTATTCCTGCCTTATTGAAGTTGAGATCACAAATCTCTAACCTTAAAGAAGAGCATTGGAAAAACATCAAGCTCGCAGAATTAGACCAAATTCTTCTTGATATAACTGGTGTTTATCTAGAAGCAAGTGTTGCTACTAATACCGCAACCGCCGGAGAATCTTTGGAAGTTGCTATTGAATTGACTAATCGATCTGATGAAGAGTTTAGAATTAGCTTACTCTCCAATCAATTGGTAACCATTAAAGAAAAGTCCTTTTCTTTAAATCAAAATGAAAGTAAAAGAATTTCTGGAACACTTCAAATTCCTGCCATCTATGAAGCCAGCACTCCCTATTACTTAAAAGAAAAAGGTACCTTGGGAATGTACAGTTTTAAAGATCGCAGTCTTACAGGTTTACCAGAGAAACAAAGCGAGTTTATGGTCAGAGCGCTCATTGAGCTCAATGGAACAGAGCTTTATCGAGAAATCCCTATCATTCATAAAAGAACCGATCCTGTGCGTGGAGAAGTTAATGAACCTTTTCACATTGTGCCCGAGGTTTCAATCTCAATAGAAAACCCTGTTTATATATTCTCTAATAATGAAGTTAAACAAGTTAATGTAAAACTAAAAGCTTTCAAGGATATTGACAGCCTAATAGTATACAAAAGAACTGGGCCTTACTGGGAAGAGCCTAATTATAATATCAAACCATTTTCTATGAAAAAGGGAGACACTAGAACTCATGTGATAGAAATTAGATCTAGTGATGTGGAGAGAGAAGATATTATGAATGTAAAAGTTCAGTCAGGAACAAAAAGATTTTATGACGAGGTTATACTTATAGAATTCGACCATATTCCTAATCAACAGTTAACTAAAACCGCAACAACAAAACTGGTCAATCCTAATTTAAAGAACAAAGCTAATACGGTTGCCTACATCAATGGTGCAGGAGATGATGTGGCACAAGCGATAGAAGCAATAGGCAGTAAAGTTTTTAAATTTGAGCCTAGTGAAGTTCCTTCAGATTTGTCTAAGTATGATGCTGTTGTAATAGGAATTAGAGCTTTTAATGTCGCTAAAGAAGATATGGCAGCGTTACAACCTAGATTAGATTCTTACGTCAAAAATGGTGGCACATTATTGATGCAATATAATACGAGCAGAAGAATGGATAGTGATGTTTTAGGGCCTTTACCTATTACGCTTTCGCGAAAGCGAGTAACTGACGAAAATGCTACCGTAAAAATATTAGAACCTCAGCATCCACTCATGTCTACACCTAATGCGATTACCTCAGCAGATTTTGAAGGTTGGGTGCAAGAGCGAGGACTTTACTTTCCTGATGATTGGGATCCTGCTTTTACTCCTATTTTAGGGATGAATGACAAAGGTGAAGAAATGACCAACGGTAGTTTGATCGTAGCTCCTTATGGAAAAGGACATATAATTTATACTGGATTAAGTCTCTTTAGAGAGCTACCTGCTGGAGTTTCTGGAGCGTACAAATTGTTGGCAAACATGATCAGTATAGGAGTAGAAGATGAATTAATTGAAAAGAATGATGGCCAAAGAAAACTCTAAAAAGTGGAATCGTTTTTATGCGTTAGTTATAGCGGCAAATGTTGTTTTTGCCATACTATTTTATATTTTAAGCTCCGTTTATGGAAATAGTTGATTGGTTCATACTAGTAAGTACACTGGCTTTTATTGTACTCTATGGTGTTTATAAAACACGTGGAAGACAGACGAGTGAAGAATACATCAAAGGTGGTGATGCGCGATGGTGGACTGTAGGTCTTTCTGTAATGGCAACCCAAGCAAGTGCTATTACATTCTTAAGTACGCCAGGTCAAGCATATACTGATGGGATGGAGTTTGTCCAGTTTTACTTTGGACTTCCTATTGCGGTAATCATTATTTGTGTCACATTCATCCCGATTTATCATAGACTTAAGGTTTATACGGCTTATGAATTTCTAGAAAAGAGATTTGACTTAAAAACAAGATCTCTTGCCTCTATTCTATTCTTAATTCAGCGAGGTCTGGCAGCAGGAATAACGATATATGCGCCAGCAATTATTTTAAGTGCCGTTCTTGATTGGGAATTAAAATATTTGAATATTATCATAGGTATACTGGTAATAATTTATACCGTTTCTGGAGGAACTAAAGCTGTAAACGTGACTCAAAAACAGCAAATGGTAGTCATCATGGCTGGTATGGTTACAGCTTTTGTGCTTATCGTGACGCAATTACCAGATAATGTAACTTTTGATAATGCATTAACGATGGCCGGTAGTGCTGAAAAAATGCAAATACTAGATTTTGACTTTTCATTAGACGATCGGTATAATGTATGGAGTGCGCTCTTCGGAGCTACCTTCTTGATGCTAAGTTATTTTGGGACAGATCAATCTCAGGTGCAACGTTACCTTTCTGGTAAATCAGTAAAACAAATGCGTATAGGCTTGTTGTTTAATGGTTTACTTAAGGTGCCGATGCAATTTTTTATACTGCTGGTAGGTGTCATGGTATTTGTTTTTTATCAGTTTAATTCTACGCCTCTTAACTTCAATCCAGCAGCCGAGAAAGCAGTGAAAGAAAGTGCATTTGCAGGCGAGTACAGTAGATTAGAATCCAGTCATGAGGAGATATTAAATGAAAAACAGCAAGTTCAAAAAAAATATGCTAATGCATTGAGCACCTCTGCAAGTCAGGATATTATTAATTATGAGCTTGCCTTAATTTATTTGAGAGCTCAAGAAGAAGAAAATAGAGAAACTGCTCGCACACTTATAGAAAAAGCAGATCAAAGCATTGAAACTAATGACAAGGATTTTGTGTTTATCCATTTCATTCTTAATCATTTACCAAAAGGATTAATTGGATTATTACTAGCCGTAATATTAAGTGCAGCGATGAGTTCTACAGCTTCTGAGCTGAATGCATTGAGCTCTACAACTTCGGTAGATATTTATAAAAGATTTAGTTCTACAGTAGATAAAGATGATGATCATTATGTAAATATGAGTAAATGGTTCACGCTCATGTGGGGAATCATTGCTATATTTTTTGCAAGTTTTGTCTCCTTATTTGACAACTTGATTCAGCTAGTTAATTTTATAGGTTCTATTTTCTACGGTACGATTTTAGGTATTTTTCTAGTAGCTTTTTACTTTAAAAAAGTGAATGGCAAAGCAGTTTTTATTGCAGCATGTATTTCTCAAATTATTGTAGCCACATGTGCCATATTACACGAATTTGTTCCTGGAATTGAGATTTTACCTTTCTTATGGCTCAATCCATTAGGTGCGTTCTTGACAATAGGAATTGCGGTACTTATAAGTTCTACAGATAAAGGAGTTAAAACCACTTTTCAGTTTCAAGATAGTTAAATGGTGAATAAGTACTTCTATTACGATGGTTTTAGAGAATTCGGACCATTCACAGCTCATGAGTTGCTCACGAAAAACATCAGGCCAGATTATAAATTACGCCTTGAAGGAGAAGACTCTTACGCCATTGCCAAGGAAGTTCAAGAGGTAGCTCAGTTGTTTAAAGCTCAAATTCCTAGAAACTCTTATGGAACTATTCAAAACGATGTATTTCCAAATATAAGTCCTCAGTCTTCTCATCAAAATCAGTTTGAACGAGACATGAGTTTTGAGCAACAAGACTTCAATCCTGACATCAAACCTAATACTGAAAATACGTCAACTCCTAACTGGCGCGAACTATTGTTAATTGGGGTTTTAGCATTTTGGTTACTTGAAAGTGTTGTACACTGGATCATGACGTTATTATCCATAGATTCTTGGTATGGACCTGGTGAGGCTATAAGTACTTTACTAGGTGTATTATTTGCTTTTATACCTATTCTAATTGCAGTTTGTATTAGACAAAGAAATTTGAGAATCATTGCTGTAATTATCGGTTCTATTTTAACCATAAGTATATTATCCAAATACTTTTACTGGTCATTTCAGGTATTTTAAGAAATTAGGACATCAAAAAACCGCCTGCAATTTCTTGAGACGGTTGACTTGATCTAAAGTTTTTTTACTTTATTTCTAAAGAGATCTTTGCTTTTAATAATTTAGAAACTGGACATACTTCTTTTGCTTTATGAGCGATTTCAGACAGCTTATCTGTTGATATTTCTGGAACATCAGCACTCAGTGTTAAGTCCACATGAGTGATTTCTCCGTCGTCAAAAGTCACTTTTGCATCTGTAGAAAGATGTGTTGCCGTGAATCCTTCTTCATTAAGCAAAAAACTCAACTGCATGGTATAACAACCTGCATGAGCTGCTCCTATTAATTCTTCTGGGTTGGTGCCTTTCTCTTCTTCAAATCGAGTCCCAAAGGCATATGGAGTTTTATCTAAAACACTACTTTGAGTGGAGATATTCCCTTTTCCTTCTTTACCAGTTCCTTTCCATTGTGCATTTGCTTTTCTTGAAAATTTCATTCTTCTTTTTTTAAATTTATTCTCAAATTTAGAAAATACAAATGATCTAAAAGACCTATTAACAGAGATTTCAGAAGACATGATAACTTGAAATACTAAACCTGCTTGAAATTTATATTAGTAATAAGTGAAGAAATGCTCATCATTGTATACTCCAAATCGTACTGATAAGTAAGAAACAGGATAATCATTTGGCCCATATTGAAAAGTTTTGATTCTGTCATCTACACCATCCGTCCTTGCGATAGTATTATTTCTAGAAATCGATTTGGCTTTTCTATAAGCAACTGGAAAAATGTCATACGATGGATTTTTTTTATCATCATATTGATAGTCAAAACCAAACTGGTTGTCGTAGTATGTCCTTATAACATTATTATTAGTATCATAATCATAAGTGGTCATATTCAAACTTGTGATTTTACGTTCTAATCTATCATTTGCATCATATTCATAAGTGGTTGTATTTCCATTACTACTATAAGTTTCTGACTGTATAAGACCATTAGCATAAGTGTAATTCTTATCGTAAGTATTACCATTTGAGCCATTAAAAGATATTCTTATTATTTCATCATTTGAATTGTAAAAAAAATCATGATAGCCACCGCCTGACATTTTAATTTTAGAAACAAATCCATTAGTTCCGTACTCATATTCGTGATAGCCTTCTGTTGTGGCAGAACCATCTACACCTGGTGTGACAATTTGCGTTATTCTATACAGTTTAGGAGTTAAAGGAGTGTTATCGATAATTTGATCGTCATCACTGCATGAATTTAATATTAAACCTAAGCAGAGTAAAAGATAAGTGAACTTTTTCATGTGTATTCGTTTTAAATTAGATTTTTGTTTTTAGTAAATGAAGGATATAATTTGTCTTAAAATGGCTTTTACCCAATTTCCAGTAAATGAATTTTATTGATCAACTGTTTTATCCCTAATTAAATAGAACAATATTTTCCTGAGATGAAAACGTGTAAAACGCTCATCCTTAGCCTGAATTCGTTAATATTTTAAGTTGAGATTAATTCACCCTACGCAATTAGAATTTGTATTCTAACCCAGCTGAGAACTGTAAGACGGAACGACGAACATCTCTATCTTTGTACTGAAAAAACTGATAATTAAAGATTCCTTCAGTCACAAATTGAATGTTATCCACTAATTTGAATTTAAGTCCTGCTCCAAAATTGAATGTTACGTTAAAATCATTGATAATATTTGAGTCACCTAACGGTCTGATGGTATTGCCGTCATTCCCGATATAAACAAAGCTATTATCCATGAGGTGTACATAACTAAATCCGCCTGTAAAATACGGACTAACCATTCCGTCTACTATCAAGTATCTAGCTGTAAACGGTATAGAAACGTATTCTAACTCTTGCTCGATATCAAATGATTGACCGTCATTATCTATTAATTGATTGATATTACCATTAAAATTGACATATTCTAAATTAATATTTAATGGATCATTGATAGGTAAAAACACGTTAGTACTAGAGATATTTTTGGTTGTACGATTAAATTTATAATAGTTTATACCAACACTTAACTGTAAATTTTTAGAAACCTTAGAATGCACCGCAGCACCAAATCCTATAGAGTAATCTTGATCATAATCATTTTCATTAAGATCAGGTCCTATTGCGCTATTATCACCTAAATTTTGTAAAGTCACTGCAAGCCCAGATATACTGGCGCTCCATTCCACCTGCTTTTCTTCAATTAGAGAACTATCACTTCTTTTATTTCTATTTGAAATTTTTGCCTGATAAGCCAAACGTCTTTTCTTTCTTTCTTCTAATCGTTCTTCTCGAACGTTTAATAAACTATCTCTACGACTGAGTTTGCTATCTAACTTTTGGTCGTAAACAACGTCCGTTTCTTGTCCAAGATCAGGAACTGCGGCATTGGTCATTTTTTGATCATTATTATCTTGAAATGCTAACTGTTTGTCTAACTCTATTTGAGATATATTATGTGACATTACTTCCTTTTCACTTTTAACTGTTACAACAGAAGCATCTGTTGCTTTTGCAGGAGTAGAAGCTGTGGAATTGAACTTTTTTTCATTACTTTTTTCTCGATCTGCTAACTGTTTGTCTTTATCGATTTGTGAAATATTTTGCGATGTATATGTCATACTTTCTGTGTTGACTTTTTTCACAACAGATTCATTATTAGACCCTTTAATAGATTCAAATTTATCATTTGCCCTATATTCTAATACCACATATGCATCTCTAGAGCTTTCAGTACTATCTTTTTTCAAAGCAATGTTCTTATCGTTAAAATCATTTGTTATGGAGTCATCTTCGATTAATGATATCATAAAAGGCCTTTCTATAGATTCAAATTCAACCGGATGAAAGGATTCATCAGTTTTTATTTCGTTAGAATTTAAATCTTCATGAGTTTCACCATTTTCATCTACAACTATTTCATTAACTTGTGGTGTATCAAAAACCAAACTAAAAGAAGCTCCTATAACTCCACCGATTAATAAGATACTTAAACCTAAAAACCATAACCAAATAGGTGTTCGTCTTTTCTTTTTCTTATTAAGACTTTCTTCTAGCTTGGACCAAACTACATCATCTGGCGATGCTTCAAATGAATTGAGCCCTTCTTTTATTGATGATCCTATATCCCTTTTAGTTCCCATAAGACCTAGTATTTAGATTGTTGTTGCATTCTTTAATTCTTTTTCTAAGCAAAATTTTTGATCGGTGTAAATTAGACTTTGAAGTACCTACAGTAATATCTAGCATTTTACTAATCTCGTTATGACTATAACCATCCATTTCATAAAGATTAAATACCATTCTATATCGATCTGGTAACTGCTGTATGGCATTTAAAATCTCTTTAAGAGGTATAGATTTTATAGAGGATTCTTCTATAACAACTTCGCCAGTTATTTCTTCATTTAACAACACATTAAAATTAGAAGCTTTTTTAAATGATGTAATGGCTTTATTGATAACAATGCGCTTCATCCAGCCTTCAAAACTACCTTTTCCCTTGTATTTATTCAGACTAGTAAAAATGATCATGAAAGAATCGTGAAGAATATCTTCTGCCTCTTCCTTACTGCGACTGTACTTTAAACACAAAATATAGAGCACGTCTTTGTAACGGTCGTAGAGCTCTTTCTGAGCATTTATATCATCCTTTTTACAGGATTTGAGCAATTCTTTTAAATTCAATCTGTAATATTTTCCGAGTTCAAAGTTATACTTATATTCTATAGTATAATAAAACCAAAAAGGTTGCGTAGAAAACTAAAAAAACCGTTTAGAAATTTTCCAAACGGTTTTAATTGTTCCGCTTTCGCGAAAGCGGTATATCAACAAAAGATTTTTACATCTTCACGCCCAATTCTTTAAGGCTGTCTTTATTAAGCTTTACATAATCCATGTTTCCTGCTTTTTGAGCAAGCTCTAAAGATTGCTTTGCTGTTGCAATTGCAGCAGTAGTATTACCCATTTTTGCCTCAATAAGAGATTTTCTTCTGTGCATCCAGAATGCATCTGGACGAGCTTCCACCGCCTTAGAAATCCACATGTGTGCTTTTTCTAAGTCTTTGTTTGCATCTAAATAAAAGGTAGCTGCGCTATAGTAATCGTTTGCACTAGGTCCTGCCATAACTTTATCGATGCTCGCCTGTGTTTTTGAAGCCGTAGGAACCGTAAAAGGGACTGCTACCATTGTTTCATCCCACATCATTTGTAAATGAGCGCCGTCCATCGTTAACTCGTTAATTGCCATAGTCCAGCTTTCTACTGGATTCTTCAATTTATTAGTTTCTACCGTTGCAGTAGCTACCACTTTAGAATCATCCCATTTTGCTGGATTACCCCAGTTGCTAGTGTCGTTGTACAACATCACTGTCCATTCTTTCTTACCAGGTTTTGTGTAAACAGCATACGTACCAGCCTCCACGTTTGTTCCAGCAAACTTTACATCGTCAGAGAAAGTAATCATAGAATTTTGATTTGCACCAGTTCTCCATAGTTTACCAAATGGTACTAGGTTACCAAAGATCTCTCTATCTCTCATAGCTGGTCTAGAATACTCTAGTGTAACCTCAGTAAGACCTACTGTTTGCATGGATTTTGCTTTAGGGCTAGGTTGCGGTGCTTCAATTTGAGCAACGGCCGTACTTGCTATAAATAGTAAACACAAAGAAAATAGTAATTTTTTCATTATAATAATTTTAGATTTTAATAGTATGTAAATGTCGTTGTTTTAGATCTTTAATAGTGTTATCGTTTTCTTAACTAACACCTTTTGCGCTGGAGAAGAAAATCATCTTAATGGCAACTATGATCAGGATCACACCAAATATTTTTTTGAGCATTTGCTGATTAATATTCACAGCAATCTTAGATCCAAAGTAACCACCTACAACAAAAGCAGCCGCAATAATTAAAGCATATCGCCAGTCGAGTGTATGGCCATTTTTATGATAGGTGTAAGCTGCTAGAAATGTAACAGGAACGGCAAGTACAGCAAGGCTCATTCCTTGAGCTTGATGCTGAGAATAGCCTAAAAACCAAATTGCCAAAGGAACCATGATAACGCCGCCTCCTACTCCTACACTGCCGCTCAAAACGCCAGCGAGAATTCCTATTAATAAAAGAAGTAGTACCGTTGATAAAGTCATTTTTTTACGTTTCATGTTTATAGTAATGGAGCCCACAATCTACAGAAGGACTCTTTAAATTTATTCCATTTATCTCTTTCTACCCATTTTTCAAGTATAACTTCCTCACAAGACTCTAAATCTTTGTCATATTGATCGTTCAACTCTTCAGAGATATCATCATCAAAAATAAGAGCATTGATCTCAAAGTTAATGTCAAAACTGCGGTAATCCATATTTGATGTTCCTACAGTTGCAAATTCTTCGTCTACAACCATGGTTTTTGCGTGTAACATCCCTTTATGATACCAGTAAATTTTTACTCCACTTTCTAAGATTTCTCTGAAATAGGAACGGCTCGCATATCTGGCAGCCCAGCTGTCTCCTTTTTTAGGAACCATAATTTCTACTTGGACTCCTGCTCGAGCAGCACTTTTAAGAGCCGTAAGAATTGCTTCATTGGGTATAAAATAAGGAGTAGTAATCTTAATGCTTTCCTCTGCAGTGGTAATGGCTATAAAAATAGCCTCCATAATATTAGCCCAATCGGTGTCTGGTCCACTGGCAGCAATTTGCACAGGTTTATTTTTCCCCTCATCAATCTCCGGAAAATAAGAATCAGGTATCTCCAGATCGGTTTCTTCATGAATATGATCGCAAACAAAGTACCAGTTGAGCAACCATTGCACCTGCATACTTTTTACAGCATGTCCTTCAATTCTTAAATGTGTATCTCTCCAGTACCTAGAAGGATGGTCTCCTTCTTTATTTACATATTCGTCGCTTACATTAACTCCTCCTAGATATCCTATATGACCATCAATAATGCAAATTTTACGATGGTTTCTATAATTTGCTTTACGAGTAAAATTAGAGAAAATAACAGGCATAAAAGGATGGAATTCGATTCCAACATCTTTCATTCTTGCTTTTGCCTTTCTAGAAAGTGAACTACCTACTGAATCATAGATAAGCTTTACCTCAACATCTCGTTTTCCAGCAGCAACTAGCTTATCAATAAACTCATTCCCTATTTGATCGTCTTGAAAAATAAAATACTCAATATGAATATGATTTTTTGCTTCATCTAGATCTTTAAATATGCTTTTAAATGTGTTTTCTCCATTTATTAAAACTTCTAGATCGTTTTTTAAAGTTAGCAAAGCCGACTGGTTATGATTGAGGAGCTTTACTAATTTGATGCGATCTTCTAGAAAATCATTCTCATATTCTGTGAGTTGATCTTCGGTTAAATGCAGTCGCTTGCTCCAGCCTTGAATTAATTGATGAGCCGTTAGGTCTTTTCTTTTAAAAATTTTAGACTTGCGATATTCTAGACCAAAGAAATAATAAATTCCCAAACCTATGAAAGGCAATGCAACTAGAAATAAAAGTGATGAGACTGTTTTACGAGGGTTTTGATTACTTTTTATTAGAAAAAAAGCAGCACTAAGCGCAATTGCATAATTGATAATCAATAAGCTAAAAAACCAATTATTTAAAACCCAATTACCCATCCTTAATCGTAATATCCCGCCTTTGGAATGGCGATCTGATATTCCTTTTTAGTCTTGTTATTCAACTTTGGTTCTCTTAACCACGGATTGTGAATTTTAAGAATTTTGTAGTTGATGTCATTCGCTTTCGCGAAAGCGGACAAATCATCCACCTCATAATCTACTAAAACCTTTGTGGTAGGAACAAAATCATAACCATGACTTGCGTCTACATTAAAACCAAAGTTTTTAGGATTTTTGAGGATCTCTTTAATTGCCAAAATACGGAAGACGTAGCGTCCCGTTTCATCTCCTAAAAGCAAATCGTAATAACTTTCTACTCCTTGTGCTTCTAGTTGCTTGTTGATTCCACCATTTCCGGCATTGTAAGCAGCACCAGCAAGTGTCCAACTTCCAAACTTCTCTTTGCTTTCTTTTAAGTAATCACAGGCCGCCTGAGTTGCCATTTCTAAATGGTAACGCTCATCTACATTAGAATTTACTTCTAGGCCTAATTCTCTACCAGTTTTAGGCATTATTTGCCAGAAACCTCTTGCTCCTGCTGGAGAAGTAACATTTTGCAAGCCGCTTTCAATTACAGCGAGATATTTGAAATCATCTGGAACACCGTTTTTCTTAAGAATAGGTTCAATTACAGGGAAATATTTTTGAGCTCGTTTAATTAAAAGAATCCCGTTTGATTGCCAGTAGGTATTTACTAAGAATTCACGATCTACACGTTCCTTAATATCTGGTTGATCTAGAGGAACTGCTTCTCCTGCAAAATCAAGCTTTTTAGGCAACTTGACACTATAAACATTATAGTCTTTAACTCGTTTTTCTAAGCCATCATTTTCAGATGTTTCTAAAGCATTTGTATTTTTTGAAGTGGAGGCGCCGCCACCTTGTTGTATCGCACTTATTGTAAAAATAAAAATAATTGCTATCAAAGCACCTAAAAGTATCTTTTTCATGTGTTTAAGTAATTTTTTCAAAGATATAAATATTGTTATGAGAATCATCTTTTACTAGAAGTTCATTCTATCTATTTATGAACCGATGAGTTCAGGTAAATGTTCATTAAACCAGCGGAAACGATTCACAATCATTACATGGGTTCCTTGAGGCACAACGATGCAATCATCTATATATTTGATAGGAAAAACAGGATCTGCATCACCGTGAATATGAATACAATCTGGGATAGGCTCTTCTTGATCCCAATTCATAATAGTATCCAGCGCCCAGTCTAAGTAAATAGAACTATTCACAGACAGGTACTTTTTGTACATTTCTATTTTCTTAGGTGCGATCCCAAAACTATACTTACTAAGTACATCTATGCTTTGCACAAGGCTTGTAGGTAATATTTTGTGTAATCCAGTAGTCTTTGAAAATCGCATTCTTCTAGGAAATTCTTTATTAGACTTTACCGTAGAGATAAGTACAAGTTTTTCTACTTCTATTTGTTTTGCCATTTCTTGTACAATGACTCCACCAAAGGAAACACCTACGAGTACCGGCTTGACATGTTTCACGTGAGCTAGTAACCGCTTCACGTAAATAGAAAGAGGCTCCTTTTCTACAGGAACAATCCATTCTAAAAAGTGCATCGTAAATTTATCTTCAGGCAATTTAATATTTTCATATATCAAAGAAGATGCTGCCATTCCAGGCATGAAATACACGTGTTTCATAAGTTCATACTTACTTTAGATAGGTGCTTTAACATTTATAGTATGCAAAGCATATTATTTTTAGACTATCTTCGCAAGATATAAAGAGAAGTTTTCACTCTTATCACTAATCTACCAGAAAGTTACTTTTTTAAATAGTGTTGATCTACTTTTAAGTAGAGAATGAATGGAGTTAAAATAATGTATATGGATTCTACAAGTACCTTAGAAGTTACTGATAACGCGTTTTTACGTCAGTACGAGTGTCGCAAAGGTGACGTTTTGGCAACAATTGAATATGCCCAACAAGAAAGGAAAATCTTTTTAACTAAATATATTGTTCCTGAAGAATTAGAGTTTGACAATGATTTTAGAGATGAGTTTTTAACAGCTGTTTTTGAAGACATCAAAAATGTAAAAGAGCTAAAAGTAGTTCCGACTCACCCTAAAATAGCTGGATTTGTTAGAAAATACCGATTGAAGTATAAAGAAATGCTTCCAGTAGGTATTGCTATTTAAAAAAGCATTGCTTTACCTTAAAGTTTACATTTTACCTTAAATTCTTATTTAATCATTTGCACCTTGAAATCTTAATCTAGCATTTTCAAGATCTTCTGGAGTATCTATTCCTATACTAAGATGATTTGTTTTAATCATCTTAATTTTTTTACCATGTTCTAGATATCTAATACACTCGATCTTTTCTACTAATTCCAAAGGTGTAGGAGATTGATTATAAAAATCTAATAAAGCTTCTTTTCTAAAAGCGTAAATACCAATGTGTTTATAAACTGGTTGTTTTACCGATTCATCTCGAGTAAAAGGAATGACAGAGCGCGAAAAATATAATGCATTTCCAGACAAGTCAGTTATCACTTTCACATTATTAGGGTTTTGAACATCTTTCTCACTTTTCAACTCATGCATTAAAGACGCCAGCGAAATCTCTTTTTCAACATCTTTTTCAAATACTTCAATTAGTTTTTGTAAATCTGCTTTATTTGTAAATGGTTCATCACCTTGAACATTTATGATTATATCTGCTTCATAGTTTTCTACTGCTTCTGCAATGCGATCGCTACCAGTATCATGAGCTTTGTGACTCATAACTGCTTCACCTCCATTCTCAACGATCTCTTTATATATCAAATCACTATCTGTCGCAACCAGTACTTGATCAAATAATTTTGTATTTAAAGCTGCCTCATAAGTACGTAGAATAACTGATTTACCGCAAAGGTCTTTCATGAGTTTACCAGGAAATCTACTGGCTTCAAAACGTGCTGGGATTACTGCAATTTTTTTCAAGATGATTGTTATTGAGTTATGATAATAAAAAGGATTTCTCTTTGATAAAGACTCCGTTTTCCCTGAACAAATTTACCATTTCCTCAACTCCTTCTGGTTGATATGTATATAAATTTCTTCGCTTTCTATTTTTCAATACAATTCCCAAAGTTGCGCTGCTACTGTTTTTACGATAAATCAAGTGTTTGATCTGATCCAGATAAACAACACGCTCAGCAGAAATAATCACAAAGCTTAAAACTAGAATTATAAAAAAGAATGTACCTACAATTAAAAACAGGAAATCTATTTCCTCTGATTTATATAGAAAACCAAACATAGAAAAGCATTGAACCATCATCAATACCCTTAAAAACCAGATTTGAGCTTTAGCGTTATCCTCAATAATAAAAGATTGAGTCTTTTGATTAAATGAGATTTTTGAATTTTTATTTTTAAAAAAGTTTTTGAAAAATGACTTCATTGTATCAGTTCTTTATTTTTTTTATTTCTATTAATACTGATTTAAATAGGCAACTACCTTAGAGTCTGCATCGTAAAACAGGTATAAATAACCATGTGCAAAGTTCAAATAGGATAGAAAATCTTCCTTCTCTAAAACTTCTTCACCATGCACGACTTCAGAATCATCAATATCAGAAAATTGACATAAAAACTTCATTTTATTACCAGAAATAGGACAACTAGGCCAGTCTTCTTCTCTGATCCATTGAGGAGTTCCAGAATGTCCTATTTTACCAATAAAAAATTCATCAATGGAATGATCCTTACTTTGGTCAAAATTAAAATGTAACTCTGAATATTCAATATAATCAGTAGGCTTTATATCATCAAACAAAGGGAAAAAATCAGTAGCTACATTTTCATAAATGACTTGAGGAGCTAAAGGTTCTGAATAATTCATAAATAAAGGAGTCCTCAAATCAATAAACATAGGACAGCATAAATGTAAATCAAACTCTAGATCTTTTAAATAGGACTCTTTTTTTGAAATACAACCTATATAAACTAACGGACTTTGTTCTAATTTAGGCGCAATAAAGTTAGTAGGCGGTTTTCCGCCTATGTTGTGCATTCCATTTGGATCGATCACCAGATTTAATCCTTTTGATTTTCTGCTGAATAAGTTAGTAAGTTTGAACATTGGAATTGATTTGAGATGAATTGATTGATAGCAATTTATATTATTTTAAGCTTATTTTCAGTCCCATTTCCTTTTTCATTAAAATTAGTACTTCTGCATTTCCCAAAGCATCGTCAACAGGATGGTGTGTATGAGTGGTTTTTCTTAAATGTTTCCATTTTGCAAAAGTGTCCTTCTCGATACCGCAATACAGGTCAGATAATCGTCTAGAACTATAACCGAAAGGATTCTCCTTAATAAAATGGTGGAAATACCAGCAAACAAACATCCAGTCAAAACCGTTGTTATCACTTATAAAAATAGGCCTACCTTTTGAATGCGTTTGTATCCAGTCTCTAAAATCTAACATTACTTGTTTAGGATCATCAAATTGCTCTGTTTCGTCTCTTGAAAATCCAGAAACAGAAAGTGCCTTAGAATCAAATTTCTTGGAAATCGGTTTCAGTTTCCCGTAAAAAGTTTTGTCTAACTTTTCATCGACTAAAACAGCTCCAAAACAAATCATAGAATAATCTCTCGGAATAGGTCCGGCAGACTCAATGTCTACCATTATATAACTCATAGATTTCAGTTTTGATATTTATCTCGCTTTCGCGAAAGCGGAATTACCCAACAACTACTTCATCCTTTTTCTTCTTAAATAATTTGTTATATAATTTTCTCATTCCTATTAATAAGAAAAACACGACGATAACGGCAAGCGGTGCAAAGGCGATGGATAAAACCGATAAAACACTGGAAAAACCAGCTTCTACTGTACTAATAACTGGATTACCAAAACCACCTGTAGTAGCTGTACTTGTAGCCCGCGCAGCAGATGTTGTTGTGGAAATCGCTGCAGCGGTTCCTCCACCAGCAATTATTGCAAGAGTCCAAGTAAAAACAGGATTCATGTTTGCAGCGACACTCACCATTACAACTGTTCCTGCGATCGCGGCTAGAGGGACAGAGATTGTATCGAGTAAATTATCAACAAAAGGTATGTAATAAGCTAGTAATTCCACCGCTGCGGCAACTCCTAGAACGATAACAGCTGTTAAACTTCCTGCCCATTGCCAGCTCTCATGAAGCGGTATTACTTCAAAATATGCGGCGATACTCGCAAATAATAAAGGGATAAAAACTCTAAAACCAGCACTTGCTGCCAGCCCTATTCCTAAACAAATACTCAATAAAATCTCAAACATAATTAATGCTCTATAAAATGGTCACTTTTAAAGCCTATAAGGTACAAATTTGTTTTGGCACGTGTGACTGCGGTATACAACCATCTCAAATAGCCTTTATCTGGTCCGTCTGGTAAATAAGGTTGCTCGATAATCACATTTTCCCACTGTCCACCTTGTGATTTATGACAGGTAATGGCATAAGAGAACTTGACTTGTAGGGCATTAAAAAACGGATTCTCTTTGATCTCTTTGTACTGTTTATATTTAGGTAGTTTCAAGTAATCCATCCGTACTTCTTGATAGAGTTTATTGCTCTCATCATAGGTGAGTGACGGCGACTCTGATGTGAGCGTGTCTAATAAGAGAACAGTTTCGAACTCTTTCATTTTAGGGTAATCTACCATACGTACCTTTACCTCAGCAAAATGGAAGCCGTAAATGTTTTTAAAAGAGAAAATCTCTAATACCTCGATAATATCACCGTTTGCAATAAAACCAGCATCGCTAGATGGTTGTAACCAGTGGTAATTGTTCTTTACTACCATTAAGTAATCGCCAGGTGATAATTCGTTTTCATTAAAAAGAATACGAGATCTTATTTGCTGGTTGTATAAGTTAGCTCTCTTGTTAGAGCGCACGATAATGGCCGTTTCTTCATGTCCATGAAAATCATAAGCACTATTAATGGTATCCATGATCTCATAACCGTCGATCAATCTATTGATGTCAGTAAATTGTTCTACGTCAAATTTAAAATCAAATTCTTCATGTAAAATATGATTACGTATTCCTGTGGCGTTTAATAAAATTCCAGAGTTTTCACTTTGTCTTTTTACTTCGTCTAGTTCTATTTCTGTTACTTCTTTGAGATAGCGTTGCTCAATCAACTCACTATCAAGCGCTGGTGAAACATCAAGTTTTACTGGTGGCAATTGTGCGGTATCACCTATAATCATCAGTTTACAGTTCACACCGCTATATACATACTCTATAAGATCGTCAAGTAGGGAGCCGTTCCCACCGAACATTTTATTCTCTGCCGCCACATCAGGAATCATAGAAGCTTCATCAACAACAAAAAGAGCGTTGCGATGCTTATTTTGCTTTAAAGTAAATTGAACACCACCATTTCCTTGCCCTTTGGGATAATAAATTTCTCGGTGAATCGTGGCAGCTTGTTTATTAGAGTAATTACTGATCACTTTTGCAGCTCTACCAGTAGGCGCAAGCAGGACACATTTCATTTTTAGTTTCCATATGCTCTTAACAATGGTACTAGTTAGTGTCGTTTTACCTGTTCCTGCATAACCTCTTAACATAAATAACCGATCTTTATTTTTATCGATAATAAAATCAGCTAGTGATTCTAAGGCTCTATCTTGTTCATTTGTAGGCTTAAACGGAAAATCAAGTAGTAAAACTTTGTAAAATTCTTGTGGAGTCATTGACAATTGTGGAAAACTGAGTATAAACTTAAGTCAAATTTTATATCTCAGGCTAGGACGAGCGAAAAAAAATTGTAGATTTGTTTGCGTTGAAAAAAAGCATTAAACCATTAAAATATGTTCAATTTAATTATATCAGTTGTATTAGGTCTGATCGTTCTTGTTCTACTGGCCATCTTCATTAATAAAATCCCTAAAAAACTACATCCAGTGGTTATTGTTGTATTACTGGGAATAAGTGGTTTCTTCGGTTACAAGTTATACAAGTCTATCGAAGAGCCTGTAAAATTTGAAGCTGCAAAAGAAGAAAGATATAGAGAAGTTGTTGCTCAACTTATTTTAATACGTGAGGCACAAAATGCACATAAAAATATCACAGGTACATATACAGATGATATTAATAAGTTAGCTCGTTTTATCGACACTGCACAGTTTGCACTAACGCAAAAACGTGACAGTACTGTAATTGATGAAGAGCGTAACCTTAAATTTAGGTTAAGAGCAGATGACCCTAACGGTTATAAGAAAGAAATTACCATTACAGACACATTAGGTTTCAGATCTGTAAAAGATTCACTCTTCAGTAAAGTAGATGTGTCTCAATTGTTACAATACAACACTATAGAAGGAGCGCCTGGAGCGATAGAATTAAAAACAGACGTGGTTATCGATAAAGATAATCGTGTACCGGTATTCCAAGCAACGGCCAAAAAAGAAGACATTCTTTTTGATCAACCAGAGCGACTTTTAAAAGATGAACTAGAAGTGAAAAGTGTAGAAGCAATCGACGGTCCTACCATATACGTAGGTAGCCTAGATGAAATCACAACTAGTGGTAACTGGCCTAGACAGTATGCACTCAAAGACGATAACTAGTCCTAGCGACGCCATAAAGAAACTGTCCGTTCTGATTCATCAGGATGGACTTTCTTTTTATATCTATAACTCTTCTGAGATTATAGCAACGCTACATAGAAGTTTTAAGCATCCTGCAAATCCTGTAGAGATATTGCAATCTATAGAGATCTGTTTTGAGGAAGAAGCTGTTTTAGATACCGCTTTCGCGAAAGCTACCCTTATTTACCATCATCATATATTTACAAGTGTTCCTGCAGCTATTTATAATGAAGATCATGCTGTAGATTACCTTAAATACAATGCGCGCATTTTAGAGACTGATGTGTTGAGCGTAGACCAAAACTTAGGACAACTACCTGTTAATACGGTTTACATAGCATATGAAAATATAAACAATTACTTTTTTGATAAGTACGGTAGCTATGATTACTTTCATTATAGTTCGCGTATTCTAGAAATTCATTCGGATGATACTGCGACTATACAACCACAGGTTTTTCTAGATATTAAAAACAGTCATTTTTACCTTACTATTCTTAAAAAAGGCAAACTTGTAGCTCACAACCTTTTTCCTCATGATGCGATAGAAGATATATTATACTACACGTTATTTACAACGCATCACAATGAACTTGATCCAGAAACTATGAAAATGATCGTTTACAGTGAGGAGAAAAATGAATCGCTTTATGACCTTTTATATACTTATGTGCGTCACGTGAGTTTTAAAACTGATTACACTAATTATATCAAACAACTCCTATGCGTATAATATCTGGAACACATAAAGGCCGCCGAATACAAGCTCCCAAAAATTTACCAGTAAGACCTACCACAGATATGTCTAAAGAGGCGTTGTTTAATATCCTGCGGCACAAAATTCATATTCAGGATATCAATATGCTAGAACTTTTTGCAGGTAGCGGGAACATGTCTTATGAGTTTTGCAGTCGTGGTGCAGGTAGTGTTATAGCGGTAGACCAGCATTATCCATGTATAGCATTTATTAAAAAAACTGCCGAAGAACTGGACTTCCCGATAGACACTATAAAAGCAGATGTTTTTAAATTTCTAGAAAAGCACAAAGGAAAATACGACATTATCTTTGCAGATCCTCCTTATGCGCTAGAAGAAGAAGAGTTTCTAAAAATTCCTAATTACGTATATGCAAACGAGCTTCTTGCCGAAGATGGGCTTCTTATCATAGAACATTCTAAACACACTTCACTTGCAATGCACGAGCATTTTGATAATGAACGTCGATATGGCGGTACTGTTTTTAGCTTTTTTGAAGGTCCTAGTAGTGAGGAAGAATGAGAATTTTACACACGAATAAATCTACGAGCTATATTAAAATGAAAATTCTAAGATTTCTTCTTCTATTTTTAATTATCTACTTTGTTTCTACCTCTTGTCAAGAAAACGAGAAACATACAATTCATGAAAAAATAAAAGAGGATACTAATTCAATTCTAGATAGCTTAATAACTATTAGAAGAGATTTGCATCAACATCCAGAATTAGCTGGTAAGGAGAAAAGAACTTCACAAATTATAGCAAATTATTTAACAGACTTAGGACTAGAAGTAAAAACTGGCATAGCTGGTTATGGTGTTATTGGTATTTTAGAAGGAAATCCTACTGGAAAGAAAGTAGCCTGGCGTGCAGACATGGATGCCATTTCTAGTGATTTTAAAGATCCTGTATCGTTTAAATCTCTTTATGAAGGAATTCAACATGGTTGTGGGCACGATGTTCACGTAGCCATAGGACTTGGAATAGCAAAAGTACTGTCTATGAATAAAGAATCAGTTGATGGTACCGTTTACTTTATTTTTCAGCCGGAAGAGGAAAGTTTTAAAGGTGCTCAAAACATGGTAAACAGCGACTTCTTTACCCTACTAGAGCTTGATGAAATTTATGCATTACACATTACCGCATTACCTGTAGGCCAGATTACAACTAAGCCAAATGAAGTTTTTGCCTATCAAAAAAGAATACAACTTAATTTTGACAAAGGAATTACAGAAGAAAATATTTCTGAGCTTTATTCTAAGATTAGAAATAGTATTTCAAGAGTTGGAGAAGGAACTTTACCTTGGAAAACTGAATTAGCTTTTGACCCTTCTTTGGGAATAACAAGTCCAGAAACAATCTTCAATGATTATCTTTTTGTGGAAGAAAATTTTATACTCGATTCTACTGAGACAGAATACCAACTTAAAAGTTTTCTTTATGAAACGCGTAATTCAAATCTTAATAAATTATTACCGCAAATTGAAAATGTTATAGAGAATTCTGAACTGAGTGAGAATTACAAAGAAGGTTTTTACATACAAGAAAACCCAACAGTTCTAAATGATGAAGCATTAACAACAGCAGCAATTAAAACTCTAGATAGTGTTTATAATACAACTGCTGTAGCAAAAAGTTATGGTCAGATTCCGTATTTTAATGATGATTTCTATTACTTCCAGCAAAAAATTCCTGGTGTTTACTTTTTGTTAGGTGGCTCTAATGAAAGTAAAGGTATAACTGCAATGAACCACGCTCCTAATTTTCAGGTAGACGAAGAAAGTATTAAAATAGGTGTTCAAGTATTCTCTTTTTTATTAATAGAAAGGTCTAAAAACAAGAAGTGATAAGGCGGCAATTTACAGAGAGCCAAAACAAAGTTCTTGAAATAATAAAGAAAAAATAGCAGGTCTATAAGCCGGATTCTGTTCGTCCTGAACTCGTTTCAGGATCTCTCCTTAAAAAGCACAAAACTTCCTTATCATTTATCTAGAATAATGATTGCTCATTATCTCAAACTGCCTACCCTTCAGAATCGCGCGGATAGCGCTCAAGCTCTGATTTACGCGACATTTCACCACATAGAGTTTACCTGGTTTCACTACAGCATTATCTGTACATACTTTCTGTTGCACTAGTCCTATCTCGCTTTCGCTTGAGCGAAAACAAAACGACGGCCGTTAGCCGCTATGTTATCCTATGGAGTCCGGACTTTCCTACCTTGCTTGCGCAAGATCGATAAGGCGACCTGCTAAGCCGCAAAACTAGTTAATAAATGTTGATAATTCACAAAAATTATAAGCTCAGAAAGTGGATCAAAAAGACCGTATAAAAGTATCTTTGACGTATGGAACCATTTATAGTATCGGCTAGAAAATACCGTCCTGAGACTTTTGAAGATGTCGTAGGTCAAGGCGCTATTACACAGACCTTGGAGAACGCAATTAAAAGCAATCACCTAGCTCAAGCCCTTCTTTTTACTGGTCCTAGAGGAGTAGGTAAAACAACTTGTGCACGTATTCTTGCAAAAAAGATCAACCATGAAAGTGGAGATTATGATCCAGATGAGGATTTTGCGTTTAACATTTTTGAACTGGATGCTGCATCTAATAACGGTGTTGATCAAATAAGAAGTATTGTAGACCAAGTACGTATTCCACCACAAGTAGGAAAGTACAAGATTTACATTATTGATGAGGTGCATATGTTATCAAATGCAGCATTTAATGCATTTCTTAAGACTCTGGAAGAGCCACCTGCGCATGCTATTTTTATTCTAGCTACCACAGAGAAACATAAGATCATACCTACGATTCTTTCTCGATGTCAAATATTTGACTTCAAACGTATTACGGTAAGCGCAATGCGAGAGCACTTAAAGCGTATTGCCTCTAAAGAAGGAATTGTTGCAGAAGAAGACGCCCTTCAAATCATTGCTCAAAAAGCTGATGGAGCTCTTAGAGATTCCTTATCTATTTTTGATCGTGTAGTAAGCTTTTCTGGTAATGAGCTTACTGTAAAAGCAGTTACCGAAAATTTAAACGTACTCGATCGAGAAACTTACTTTAATGTAACTGACTTATTACTTGAAAACAACATACCGCAATTGCTGGTAGACTATGACGTGATCATGGCAAAGGGTTTTGATGGACAGCACTTTGTAAGTGGTCTGGCATCTCATTTTAGAGACCTAATGGTAGGTAAAGATGAGCGTACGATTGCCTTACTAGAAGTAGGTGAACAAACTAAAGTAAAATACCTTGAGCAAGCTAAAAAGGTGGACCTTGCCTTTTTGAGAAAAGCGATTGAGATAGCAAATCAAGCAGATTTTAATTATCGATCTAGTCGTAATCAACGTTTACTTGTTGAATTAACACTTATGCAGCTCGCCTCTATCACATCTGATGGAGAAAAAAAAAATGATATAAAGTATATCATTCCTGCAGTTCAATTTGAAAATGCCGCAGTAAGCGAACCTACAGCTCCACAATTGAATACTACTGCTGGTGAATCAGGTTCCAATAATTCTGTTGAAGCCGTTCCAAAAAATATTGAAGAACAAAAACCTGAGGAATCGCAAAAACCTATTATACCTGTCTCTACTTCTACTTCTAGTCCTGATTCACAATCAATATCTAGCACAAATACTAGTAGTACGGTAGAAACTAAAAAAGATACAATTGCTGAGTCTCTCGAAGAAAAGCGTCAAGCTCTATTAAATAAAAGTAAGAAAAACGTAAGCGGACTATCGCTTCAAGGGATTGAAGCGAAAAAAACATTGATTGCAAAACAACAAGGAAGAATAACAGAAAATGACCAACTTCCTGAAGACGCCTTTACACAGGAGCAACTGGATATGATATGGTCTAAGTATATTACACACCTTCAAGATAGAGGACAGCAGATACTTGCCAGCATTCTTAATGCAGATCAACCTCAATTAAAAGGTACCGTGATACATCTAAGATTTCCTAACAGGTCTATGAAGGAAGATCTAGAAAAATCACAAGGTCAGATTCTAGAGTATATTAAAAGAGAACTTAATAATTACTTGATTAGCTTTGAAATCGCGGTAGATACAACTGTGACTAAAAAGTATGTTTATACTGATCAAGATAAATTTTCTAAATTGGTTGAAAAGAATCCTGCTGTAGATGTACTGAGAAAGACTTTTGATTTAGATTTTTAAATTAAAAATCAAATCTAAATGCTGTAAATCTTAAATTTAATTTCAATCATTTGATAAAAGCAAAAACCTCCAATATGGAGGTTTTGTATTTTTAATTAAATGCTGATAATTAAAGTCTATAAGAAACACCTAATTGAAACCATCTATTCCCAGCTTCAGCAGTTAGATCGTTGTCGAGATTAGGAAATCCGTAGCCGTATCTTGCATCTACAGACCAGTTGCTGTCGAGCATATAGCCCAATCCTAAAATTCCAGCAATTTCAAAATCATAACGATTTCTATTACCATCAGTTTCGGCAACGCTTACGCCTAATTGTGGACCTACTAGAAAGTAAATTTTTCTATTGAGGTTTATTTGAGCAAGTAAATTAGAATGTAACCAGTTTCTTTTGAATGCAGTAACCTCTCCATTAGCTTGTCTGAATTCATTTTCATTTACACCTAATGAAGAAACTCCTATTTCTGGTTGTAAAGAGAACGTTTCATTTAAAGGAACATTAGCAAAAAAGTTAGCATGTAAGCCATACCTCCTATTTTCATAATCCACGTTATCCTGTTCTAAAGTCGATGAATTGAGACCTAATCTAAAGCCGTAAGTCGTGTCATTAAAGGACTGCGCTCCTGCAAATGATATACAAGCTATAAAGCTCATAAAAAGTAAAAAATGTTTCATTTTAAATCATTTTGTATTCCAAATGTAAGATATCTAAACAACTGAAAACGCAAATTTTATGAAACGTTTCAAATTATCGATTATCTGCGTTAAAAACCGATTTTATGATGCCATCTGTTAATCCTATTTTAGGAACATATATATTTTTGGCTCTACTCCACTTCATAGCTCGCAAATAAATACGACAGGCTGGAATGATTACATCGGCTCTATCGTGATTTAAATTTAAGTGATAAACTCTTTCTTCGTAATTATAGTTTTGAAGTTGCTCGTAATAATTAAGTAAATAAAAGTAAGAAAGTGGTTTCCCCATACTTTTACCGCTACTCTTGAAAATATTATTGATATTCCCACCAGAACCTATTAAATCTATGCGCTCATAAGGAGCAGTCACTTCTTTTATCCATTGCTCTGCCTCATCCCAAAGAGATTTTTTTACCATATCGTTGAGCAATCTTACTGTTCCAATTTTAAACGATCTAGAAATTATTTCTTTTCCAAAAGCGAATAAGGTAAACTCTGTACTTCCACCACCTACATCTACATAAAGTAACACTTTACTCTCATCAATCATTGCATGAAGATCTGTCATTGCAATTATTGCAGCCTCATGCGATCCATCTATAATATCTATATGTATTCCAGATTCCTTCTCAATTTGAGCAACCACATCTTCACCATTTTGTGCTTCTCTCATTGCACTTGTCGCATAAGCTTTATATGTTTTCACCTTATGGACATCCATTAATAGCTGATAAGATTTCATAGAACTTATCATACGTTCTATATTCTCTTTAGAAATGTGACCGGATGTAAATACATCCTGACCTAAACGAATAGGAACCCTAACTAAACTCGTTTTCTTAAAAACTGGCGGTTGATCATTGTATAAAGTCACCGTCGCGATAAGTAATCTAATCGCATTAGAACCTATATCTATTGCTCCATATTTTCTAATTTCAAACGCCATTAATTAGTAATTTGATTTTTATAAAATTTGTAAGTTGCATATTGTGACCTCACTGGTTCCTCGTCATTTACAACGTAATTATTGAGCTGTTGTGCGCAAACTTCACGTGCCTTGACATTATCGCTCCAGCATATGTCCATCGTTTGAATGATTTCGGCTTTAATATCTTCATCATAGATAGGACAAGCAATTTCTACTCTACTATCTAGATTACGACTCATAAAATCTGCGCTTGAGATATATAAATCATTCTTGCCATCGTTGTAGAATCTGTATACTCTTGGGTGCTCTAGAAAGCGATCTACGATGCTTATGACTTTTATGTTTTCACTCATTCCCTTCACTCCAGGAACAAGACAGCAAATTCCACGTATGATTAATTCTATTTTTACTCCTGCATTAGAGGCTTCATAAAATAAATCAATCATCTTGAAGTCAGAGAAAGAATTTATTTTGGCACGAATCTTTGCTGGTTTTCCCGCTTTCGCGAAAGCAATCTCACGACGAACCAATCGCTCTATTCCATTCCTAAGATAATTAGGAGATACGAGTAAATGCTTATATCTATGCTGACGATAATTTACCTCAAAGAACTCAAAAACGCGTTCTACTTCCTTGAGAATTTTACGATTTGCTGTGAACAGCGTATAATCTGTGTAAATGCCTGCCGTAGCCTCATTGAAGTTACCAGTAGAAATAAAACCGTACCTCACAATTTTACCTTTTTCTTCTCGTGTGATACAACAAGCTTTACAATGAACCTTGAGTCCTGGCACGCCAAAAATCATATTGATGCCTTCTTCTTGCATCAATTCTGCATAATTGATATTTGCTTGCTCGTCAAAGCGAGCTTGTAACTCGATAGAAACCGTGACCTCCTTACCGTTCTTAACCGCATTAATTAGAGAACCGGCAATTTGAGAAACTTCGGCAAGTCTGTAAATAGTGATTTTAATCGTTTTTACATTTGGATCTAAAGCTGCTTCTCTTAAAAACTTGATGGTATTTGAAAAAGTGTGGTATGGAGTGTATTGTAAAATATCTTTTTTTGCTATTCTTTCAAGTAAAGAACCTCTTATAGCAACATCTTTTATAGGTAAGGCGGGAAGCTTCTCGTAAAGCAAATCTGTCCTACCCAAACTAGGAAACTTCAAGTAATCCCTTCTATTGTGATACCTTCCTCCTGGTATAATACTATCGTTATTATCAATTTGCAACTTATTCATGATAAGCGACAAAGTATCTTCATGGATGTTTTTATCAAATACAAATCGCACAGGATCACCATCTTTACGATCATGAACACTACGACGTATTTTTTCTAGAAGACTTTTTTTGAGGTCTAGTTCCATGTCAAGTTCGGCATCTAGAGTAACTTTTATCATGTGAGCCTCAATCTCTTTATAGTCAAAAATATTGAATATGTAGTGCATGCGATGCCTTACTAAGTCATCTAAAAGAATGATATACTGGCGATCATCTCCTTCTATTTGTGGAAGAACTACAAATCTAGCTAAATACTTAGGCTTTTCAATTAGAGCATATTTAATAGAGTTATTATTCATTACCATGCGTATTGCTAGATAACCATAACCATCTCGTAAATTAGGAAACTCCACCTCATCATTGATCATGATGGTTCCTATTGCAGGGCTTATTTTCTCATTAAAATAATTTCTAATGAAGTCTTCATGCTCTTCTAATACTTCTTGTTCATCAACAATGATGATTCTTTCCTCTTTGAGCTCCTCTTCCAGCTCTGCAAGTACCTCAAAACTCCGTGCTTGATCAACAATTACCATTTTGTTGATCTCCAGCAGTAAATCTTCGGCAGAAATTCCTCCTAATGACTTTGTAGCATTTTTACCAGCACGTTGAATACGCTGTATGGTTGCATAACGTACTTTAAAAAACTCATCAAGATTATTAGAAAAAATCCCTAAAAATCTCAAACGCTCAATAAGCGGTACTGTCTTATCGCTTGCTTCTTGTAAAACTCTTGCGTTAAAACGCAACCAACTTAATTCTCTATTAAAATATATGCTCATCTAATGTCTTTAGGAAATAAGTTGAATTTAGTAATCCCTTTGTTTATTGACCTCCAAGAATCTTCCATAAATTCTATAGCGACTACTCCTGTCGTGGGAACATTATCAAATCGTGTCGTCCCAAGGTCGTTTACTAAATCTGTAATACCATGATTATGACTAAAGATTACTAAAGTATCAATTGCATTATCGCAATCTTTGATAATTTTTGACAAGTCTCTACTATCAAACGTATATAATTCTCTTTTCAATTTAAGTTTACTCAAATCATAGTTGATGTACTCTGATACTAGAGTCGCAGTTTGCAAAGCTCGCGCAGCTGTACTCGTCCATATGACATCTGGATTGAAATCCATATCCTTGAGAGCTTGTCCTATAAGATGAGCATCGTCTATGCCTCGCTGTTTGAGCACTCGATCATGGTCTCTTACTTGTAAATCCCATGAAGATTTACCATGTCTTATAATTATGAGTCGTTTCATTAAGGTTGTAATCTTTTAGAAGTCCAATTATTCTCTTCGTTTTCATACAATATACGATCGTGCAATCTATTAGGTCTTCCTTGCCAAAATTCAAAAGAAACTGGCTTACAAGCATATCCACCCCAAAATTCAGGTAATGGTACCTCTTCACCTTTAAATTTCTCTTCGTAATGAGACAGTTGTTTTTCTAGTTGTTCTCTAGATACTATCTCACTACTTTGATTACTTGCCCATGCTCCTATCTGACTGCCTCTAGGTCTGGATTTAAAGTAACTCAAGGTTTTCTCTCTAGAAACTTTAGAAACAGTTGCTTTGATGATGATTTGACGTTCTAATGACGGCCAAAAAAAGTGCATGCTTACTTGATTATAAGCTTCCATTGCAGCACCTTTTTCTGATGTGTAATTAGAATAGAATAGAAAATCACCTTCATGAATTTCTTTTAGGAGAACTATTCTAGATTTTGGAAATCCATCAGTTCCTAAAGTACAAATACTCATAGCGTTTGCTTCATCGATTTCCAGAGACTCTTTAGCGTCCTTAAACCAAGAATCAAATAATTGGTAAGGATTTTCTGGAATATGATTTTCTAGTAAAGCGTCTTTTTCATAAGATTTACGCAAGTCTTGAAGATCTCTTTGCATCGTGTAGCTATTTCTCTGCAATTTAAGATAAATGCAGCATTTCATAAGGCAAACAATTCTTAAAAATCTTACTGTTTTGATGAATATCGCTTTCGCGAAAGCGAAAACAAATAATGAATTTTTACAAATAAAAATATCAAACTAATAAAGGAAAAAAATAAGAAGATTAAATAATAGCGCATAAAAAAACCGTTTTCATCATCAGATGAAAACGGTAATTACCAAGCTATACAGCTTTTTGTCGGGGTGGCAGGATTCGAACCTGCGACCTCCTGCTCCCAAAGCAGGCGCGATGACCGGGCTACGCTACACCCCGATTTTAATTTTAATCAGACTCGAGAACTGATTTACTAACCTTTAATAATCATTAAAGAGGTCAATTTTGCGGAGAGACAGGGACTCGAACCCTGGCGACGGTTGCCCGTCGACAGATTAGCAATCTGCTCCATTACCACTCTGGCACCTCTCCTAAAATATTAAAGAACTTACCTCCATTTCTGAAAGCGGTTGCAAATTTAAGCTAACTTTAGAAATACACAAACATAAAATCATCTTTTTTCTATAATTTATTCTGGATATTCGATCCTTAAATGGTAGATGCTAGCTAATTTCTTTTTAATCACCGCTTTAATGATTTCAATTTGTTTAAACGTAATATTAGCATTAATAAATTGGCTATTGTTTACCTGACCATCTATAATTTTATTGACTAATGAATCTATCTTAAAAGAGGTAGGATTTTGGATACTTTTTGAAGCCGCCTCTACACTATCGGCTATCATGAGAATAGCAGTTTCCTGACTAAAAGGCTTAGGACCAGGATAAGTAAAGTTTTCTTTAGAAACATCAGGGTTTTCTTCTTTAGCTTTAGAATAGAAATAGTAAACTAAACTGTCACCGTGATGTGTTCTTATAAAGTCAATGATTCGATCTGGCAAATTATATTTTCGGGCAATTTCAATACCATTTAAGGTATGATCTATGATGATTCTAGCACTATCTTCTGGATCTAAATCATCATGAGGATTAATACCACTACCTTGATTTTCTGTAAAGTAGGTGGGATTTGACATTTTTCCTATATCGTGATACAACGCTCCTACACGAACCAGCATCGCATTTGCTCCTATTTCATTTGCGACTGTTTCAGCAATATTTGCTACGTTCAAGGAATGGTGAAAGGTTCCTGGTGCTTTATTAGAGAGTTCCTTTAAGAGCTTTGAATTAGTATCACTAAGCTCTAGAAGTGAAACATCACTTACAAGACCAAAGATTTTCTCAAAAATATAAATGAGCGGCCACACAAACAACATTGCCAAACCACAAAGTACAAAGTACCCTATTCTTCCCCATTCCCATCCAGTTACACCTCCTTGGTTGATAGCGTAAAAGGCAAAGTAGGATAAAAAGTAAATTCCTATAATTTGAGCTACCGTAATAAAAAGATTAGCTCTCTTATATATTTCATTATTTGATAAAATAGTCACAATTCCCGCCATCATTTGTAAAAACAAATACTCGTCACTGTTAGGAACTATAAAGCTTAATATGAAGATGGTTACCACATGGCTGAATAAACCTAATCTAGCATCGAAGAATGCTTTGAGTATTAACGGCAGCATGCATACTGGAACGACATAAATATACTTGACATTGATATTAACAATGGTTGCCGTCAAAATAACTACAACTATAATATTGAAAAAAATAAAAAATATTTTTCGAAAGTTATCATAAAGAACTGGACGATAGCGCCATAAAAACAAAAGAAGCATACTGTATGCCATCCCAACTAGAATAATATATCCAGATAATTTCCACGTATACTGAGACTCTGTCCAAGTTTGTGATTTGTATGTATTGTTGAGTGTATTTAATATTTGAAGTTTTTCACCTTCTACTATTTCGCCTTGAGCGATAACCCTAGCACCTTCATATACAAGACCTCTGGTAGTCATAATTTTGCTAAGTTCTTCTTTGATTGTTATTTCTGTTAGTTGCTTATCATAACTCACATTAGGTTCAATAATTCGTAATAATGCTGTTGTAATATATTTCTTAGTAACAGGGTTTAAATCAATACTATCAAAGCTACTCCTAATTAATTCACCTAGATCGACTGGTTTGAAAAGATCAGAATATTTATAAGTGACAAGCTCGTTATCGTATTCAATAAAAATAGGATGACTTTCTTCTAAATCTATTGGATTATCAGTATAGCCGATTTTGTAAATGGTAGATAAAACAGATTGAACCTCTGTTCTTAGCGATTGGAACTGTTGTTGATTTAAAGAATCGAGACTTTTACCGCTTTGAATGGCCTTCCATTTTTCAAATACTCCATCTTTGATGGACGTGTCAATTTTAAAGTAACGTGGTGAACTGTTAGTAACGTCTTGCTTTTCTGCAATCAAAGACTTCTCGTCTTTTTCTATTGGGAAAGTAAAAGGTGCGTAAAGCGTTTCATAATCCCACGGCTCTCCTTGTTTATAATCATACTTGAAACGATTGTTATTAGGGAATACATAAACCGTAAGAGCCGTACAAAAACATAGTAAGACTATTCTATAAATAATATTTTGGTAACGGTAAAGAGTTTTCATCGAATCAGAGAATAAAACAAATTAACAACTATAGTTTTAATATACCATAATTTAACTAATGATTCGTTTTTAGGAATTGATAAACTCTATGTTTTACCTATTAAAATCATTATTTTTGTAAAATAAAATTTATTCATGAGAAAAGCAGTTATCGTATCATACGCAAGAACACCCATAGGAAGTTTTATGGGGAAATTATCATCTATTCCAGCTACTAAATTAGGTTCCATAGCTATTACAGGAGCACTAGAGAAAATTTCTCTCGACCCAAAAATGGTAGATGAAGTATTAATGGGTAATGTCGTTCAAGCTGGAACAGGTCAAGCACCTGCAAGGCAAGCTGCTCTAGGTGCTGGAATAAGTGAACTTACACCTGCAACCACTGTAAATAAAGTATGTGCTAGCGGAATGAAGACAATTATGATGGCCGCTCAATCTATTGCTCTTGGAGATAACGAAATAGTTATTGCTGGAGGAATGGAAAACATGAGTATGATCCCACATTATGTACATATGAGAAATGGTCAGAAATTTGGTCCAACTACTTTGATAGATGGAATGCAAAAAGATGGCCTTGTTGATGCTTATAGTCAAGAAGCAATGGGAACTTGTGCTGATCTTTGTGCAACTGACCATAATTTTTCTAGAGAAGATCAAGATGCATTTGCAATTCAGTCTTATCAAAGATCTAAAAACGCATGGGAAAGTGGAAAATTTGAGAATGAAGTGGTGCCTGTTTCTGTACCGCAGAGACGTGGTGATGCTCTCATAGTTGACACAGATGAAGAGTTTGCAAACGTACGTATGGATAAAATCCCTGCGTTAAGACCAGCCTTTTCAAAAGACGGTACCGTTACTGCGGCAAATGCATCGACCATCAACGATGGCGCAGCAGCTTTAGTTTTAATGAGTGAAGAAAAAGCTGCTGAACTAAACTTAAACGTTCTAGCAACTGTAATAGGTTATGCAGACGCCGCTCAGGAACCAAAGTACTTTACTACTGCACCTGCAAAAGCGCTTCCAAAAGCACTAGATAAAGCAGGTGTTTCTTTAAATGACGTAGATTATTTTGAATTTAACGAGGCTTTTTCAGTTGTGGGACTTGCCAATATGAAAATTTTAGGTCTCAACGATAAAAATGTTAACGTTTACGGCGGTGCGGTATCTTTAGGACATCCTCTAGGATGCAGTGGTGCTAGAATTGTAACTACTTTACTAAGTGTATTAAAACAAGAGAAAGGTAAAATAGGAGCAGCAGCTATATGTAATGGGGGTGGTGGTGCTAGCGCTATTGTTTTACAATCGTCATAAATAGATATGAAGTACGGTATTTGTCCTATTTCAATTGCTCCTTTAAGATCTGAAACCAGCGATTCTAGTGAAATGGTATCTCAGGTTCTTTATGGTGAGACATTTAAAATTATAGACACAAGAAAAAAGTGGTCTAGAATACGGTTATCTCACGATAAATATGAAGGATGGATCGATAACAAACAAATCACCGAAATTGAATCTGAACAGTATCACTCGATATTGAAAGGTCATAAACAGTTCTCGAGAGATTTAATTGGTCATATCACCCATAATGATATGACCTTGAGCACTGTTACCATCGGAGCACAAACAAGCTCGTGCACTTTTTTAAATGACCAATATTCATTAAATCAACCTGAAACAATATCCTACGATAAATCAAATCTCATTGAAAATGCACTTCTATTTTTGAACGCGCCTTATTTATGGGGTGGAAGAACACCATTAGGAATAGATTGCAGCGGCTTTACCCAGCTTATTTACAGAATGAATGGTTTTGATTTACTAAGAGATGCTAGCCAACAAGCAACTCAAGGAGAGGTACTAAGTTTTATCGAAGAATCTGAACCTGGAGATTTGGCTTTTTTTGATAATAATGAAGGTGCTATTACACACGTAGGACTAATCATGAGCGATAATTACATTATTCACGCCCACGGTAAAGTAAGAATTGATCGATTAGACCAAAGCGGTATTTTTAATGTAGAGAAAAAAGTACACACTCATAAACTAAGAGTAATCAAAAAAATACTCTAAGCCTTTCTTTATTTTATGATTATGAGTAGTATAGTTATTGGAAGGAAATAGGTTTTCTAAAACACTACTTAAAATTAGCAAAATTTAATTCTCTAGTTGATCTAATTTTGATTTAACTATCTCCAATTTGGTATCCTGACCTAAGAAAGAATAAAGTCCCACCAGCTGTTTCAACACAGGAATACTTTGAGGGTGCTTATTAGAAATTCTTTCTAATACTATTATAGATTTTTTGTACAACTCAATTTGCTGAGCTTGTAAACTTTCGAACTTTTTATCATCAGATGGATCATCTGAGAGCAAATTCATCTTATCTACTAATAGGGATGCTTCATCTATATAAGTTTTAGATAAATTTATGGCTGCATTTAAATAAGCAGGATCAATTTCCAATACTTTTCTAAATGCAATTCTTGCTTCCACTATTTCTTTATTCTCTTGTTTTACCACTCCAATATTATAATGCGCATCTGAATCGTTAGGATCCTTTGCCACTATAGTTTCCATAACTTGAAGAAATTTATCTTTATCACCCATCTGGTAGTAATAATTACCTTTAGAAATTAAAAGCGAATTATCTTCAGGACTAAGCGGAATAGCCTCGTTAATAACAGCTATTGCTTTTTGAAAATCTCCAACTTTATTTGCGTATATCCACGATAGGTTTTTCAAAATTTCAGGAAGTCTTGACATTGTTTTGCTCTCTGATGGCTCACTATGTGTACCTGATTTAATCGCTAAATCTCTTGTAATCTTGTCTGTAAATTGCTCTTGCTTGCCTGAAGAGAGTTCTTTAGCATAAAATAAATCTCTTACGCCAGTATGATCTAGGCTTCTTAATTCTTCATAGTATTTAAGCGCTTTATCATAATCTTTCCCTGTGGTAGCGTTTGAAGCTGCAAAATATAATAGATCTGGATTATCAGGTTGTATTTTATAAATGTCATGGAGCATTGTAGATGCCTCGGTGAAATTTCTAGTTTTTGTGAAAGAAACTGCTTTATCAACAGCTATTTCAATAAGCTCATCAAACAAGGGCCTTGCTTGATTTGTATAGATTGTAGCATTCCTTTTCTTTTCAATTTCAAATAGTTTATTGTATGCAGCACCAGAATTTTCAAAATACAAATCAATGTCGACGTTGTTCTCGTATAGTTTTTGATAAGCTTGAGCCTTTAAAAAATAAAATAATGGAGCTCGTTGATCATTTTGTAAACTAGTTTTAGCCTCAAAATTTGAGAGTATCTCAATTACATCACTGAATTCTCCTTTATCTAATTGTATTTGTACATTATTAAAATTTATGTTCTGACCGTGCACGAACATGGCTATACTTAAGGTAAAACTTATCAAAAATATATTTCTCATACTTTTAAAATTAAAGATGTCATTACTATTATATCGGATATTCATCCTAATAACTATCAAATGAATTATTTAGTTAAAACTAAGGAAAAACAATAATTCCACAAAAGTTCATTGCTGCGGTTTACTTAAAATAAGGGACTGAATTCATAAAAAAAGCTCTTAGAAAAAATCTAAGAGCTTTTGGTAGTCCTGCTTTCGCGAAAGCGATACTATAAAATATTTAATTATAACTTAGCTTTCATCTCAGCTGCTTGTTCTTTCATATCTAAAAACTCATAAAGATTTACAAGGGTCTTTGTAATATCCTTTACTTCTGGTTTTATTACATGAGCTTTACGAAAATTATCTATTGCAAGAAGGTATAACTTTTTCTGATCTTCGGCAGTATTACCTTTTGAGTTCCCTTTATTTATATAAGAATTTGCAATATTTACCAAAGCAACATAATTATCAGGGTCTAATTTAAGTCCTGATTTAAAATAAGTTATGGCGCTATCATATTTCTCATTTTTCAGTGCATCTATTCCTAAATTGATAAAAACATTAGGATCCTTAATATCGTCTCCCATATTCTCAATCGCTTCCTTGTACTCATCCATCATACCTAAAGTAAGATAAATATCAGCTTTTGCCAGTTTTAATGAAATGTCGTCAGGATTGCTTGCTACCGATTGCTTGTAAACCTCAAGTCCTTTTGACTTGTTATCTTGATTCACATAGATCCATACCGTTTTTAATACTATATCTCCTAGAAGAGAAGACGATTTAGACTCTGTAGGATTAGAGTGACTTCCTGATTGAACAGATAGATCTCTAAGTTTCTCAGAAACAAAAACTTGCTCCTCTCCGTTAGTTTTTACGGCTTTATAAGTGGTTAATACACCATCATACTTTTTATCTAGTAAAATAGTGTAATATTCTAATGCCTTGTCATAATCCTTTAAAGAATATCTTATGTTACTAAGATCATACAACAATCCTAGATTTTCTGGATACTTTTCATACATCTCTTCGAGAAGAGTCGCAGCAGTTTCTAGATTTCCAGATTTTAAATTTTCACTAACTATAGCAAATTTGCGATCTAGCATCATCTTTTCTAACATAGGTTCTAGAACGGGATCAGAATAGCCAGCTTCCTTTGCCTTAGCAACAGCAGCTTCTGCTTTTCTCAATACGTCAAGATTAGCAGGATTCTTACCTGTTAAATCCATATAATTTGCAGCTTTGTAAAAATTATACGTTGCAGCATATTTTTCTTCTACTGAGTTTTCATCAATGGATCTAAAAATATTTTGCGCTTCAACAAAATTTTCTTTAGATATTGCTTTTTCTATTTTTCTCATTTCCTTTTTCTGAGCAAAAGCTATAGAACCAATTGCTAAAAAAAGGATCATCAATTTGAGTTTCATTTTTTTAAGTATTTTAATTAATTATTCTTCACTGTCATCAGTTGCAACTGTCGTGCCATCTGTATTTTCGGTATCTACAATTTCAGATGTTTCCTCATCTTCATCGTTCTCTCCTTCTTCATTAACAACCTTAGCAACTGCAGCAATAGAGTCACTTCCTTTAAGGTTGATTAACTTAACACCTTGTGTCGCACGTCCCATAACCCTTAAGTCTGCAACTTTCATACGTATAGCAACTCCAGATTTATTGATAATCATCAATCCATCTTCATCGCTTACATTTTTGAGCGCAACAAGACCTCCTGTTTTCTCTGTAACCGAAATTGTTTTTACACCTTTTCCTCCACGATTCGTCTCTCTATAATCATCAAGACTGGATCTTTTACCATATCCTTTTTCAGAAACTACAAGTATGTTAGAATCCATATCGTTTACGGCTACCATTCCTATTACTTCATCTTCATCATTTGATAATCTAATACCTCTAACTCCACTGGCATTTCTACCCATAGGTCTAGTTTTAGACTCGTCAAAACGTATGGCTTTACCACTCTTAAGACCTAACATTACATGACTATCTCCAGTTGTAAGTTTAGCTTCTAGAAGTGTATCACCATCTCTAACAGTAATTGCATTAATACCGTTTGACCTAGGTCTAGAATACTGTTCTAAAGAAGTTTTCTTAACAACTCCTTTTTTAGTACACATGATTACATAGTGACTATTAATGTATTCTTCGTCCTTAATATCTTGTGTACAGATAACTGCTTTCACGTTATCATCCTGCTCGATATTTATTAAGTTTTGGATAGCACGACCTTTTGAGGTTTTGCTTCCTTCTGGAATTTCATAAACTCGCATCCAGAAACATTTTCCTTTCTCCGTAAAGAATAGCATGTACTGGTGATTCGTACCTACAAAAAGATCTACTAAGAAGTCTTCATCTCTAGTGGTACTCGCCTTTTGCCCTACTCCACCTCGATTTTGTGTTTTATACTCCGTAAGACTTGTTCTTTTAATATAACCAGCATGAGAAATAGTTATTACCACTTGCTCATCTGGAATCATATCTTCAATAGATAAATCTCCACCAGCATATTCTATTTGTGATCGACGATCATCTCCATACTTTTCTCTTACTTCTTGAAGCTCTTCTTTGATGATGTCCATACGACGCTCTTTCTTTGCAAGAATATCTTTCAAGTCAGTAATGGTCTCCATCAAGTCGCTGTACTCATTGCGCAGTTTATCTTGCTCAAGACCTGTAAGCTGTCTCAATCGCATTTCTACGATGGCACGAGCTTGAATCTCTGACAACTCAAAACGTTCAATCAATTTAGCACGAGCTTCTTCTCCATTGCTACTAGATCTTATTAAAGCAATCACCTCATCGATGTTATCACTCGCGATAATTAATCCTTCTAAGATGTGAGCTCTTTCTTCTGCTTTGCGCAACTCATAAGTAGTTCTTCTTACAACTACTTCATGTCTGTGCTCGACAAAGTGATGAATCATCTCCTTAACATTAAGAAGTTGAGGACGTCCTTTTACAAGAGCAATGTTATTAACACTAAAAGAAGATTGAAGCGCCGTATGCTTGTACAACTTATTGATAACGATGTTAGGAATGGCATCACGCTTTAAAATATAAACGATGCGCATACCGTTACGGTCAGATTCATCTCTTATCATAGAGATTCCTTCTAACTTTTTATCGTTAATAAGATCAGCTGTTTTCTTGATCATATCAGCTTTGTTTACCTGATATGGAAGCTCGTCCACTATGATACACTCACGGCCTTTAACTTCTTCAATGCGCACGCGACCACGTATTTTTATACGACCACGTCCGGTATGAAAAGCATCTTTAACTCCATCATAACCATAAATAATTCCACCTGTAGGAAAATCTGGTGCTTTGATGTGTGTTATTAATTCATCTATCTCGATGTCATTATTTTCAATATAGGCTATCGTTCCATCTACTACCTCAGTTAAATTATGAGGTGGCATATTAGTCGCCATACCTACTGCAATACCACTAGCTCCATTGACTAAGAGATTAGGGATTTTTGTAGGTAGAACGGTAGGCTCAGATAAGGTATCATCAAAGTTTAATTGCGTGTCTACCGTTTCTTTATCGATATCTGCAAGCATCTCTTCAGATATCTTGCGCATTTTTGCTTCTGTGTAACGCATGGCAGCCGGTGGATCTCCATCGACACTACCAAAGTTACCTTGACCGTCTACCATCATGTAGCGCAATGACCACTCTTGAGCCATACGTACCATGGTATCATATACAGATGTATCACCATGTGGGTGATACTTACCGAGGACTTCTCCTACGATTCTTGCACTTTTTTTGTAACCTCTATTAGAAAGTACACCTAGTTCATACATACCGTATAAAACTCTTCTATGTACTGGTTTTAGTCCATCTCGCACATCTGGCAGTGCTCGTGACACTATGACTGACATCGAGTAATCGATGTATGCTGACTTCATTTCATCCTCGATATTAATCGGGATTAACTTTTCTCCATCTGCCATTGAATTCAGATTATATTAATTTAGTTAATTTAACAACTAGCAATTTAATGAAATCCCTAGTATTAATAAGGCTTTGAATCAATTTTAGATGTGTTTTTATTAACACTTTTCACTTTAGTCTGTGAATAAGTTTTAAATGCTTTGAAATGGAAGAAAAGGCCTGTTTTTGTTACGCTTTCGCGAAAGCAAACAAAGTATTAACCCTTTTTTATATTACGGAATGCTTTTTGAAAAGAATAAATTCAATACATTTAGACGAAAGAAGCGATATGGACGATAATTTTTCACCCAGAGTAAAAGACGTAATCGCCTATAGTAAGGAAGAAGCCTTACGATTAGGCCATGATTTTATAGGAACAGAACATTTAATGTTAGGATTATTAAGAGATGGCGATGGAAAAGCTATCGAGATCTTGACAAACTTATCAGTAGATTTAGACAACTTAAGACGAAAAGTAGAGATTTTAAGCCCTGCAAATCCCAATGTAAGCGCAGCAGTTAATGAAAAGAAGAATCTTCATTTAACAAGACAGGCAGAGCGTGCTCTTAAAACAACTTTTCTAGAGGCTAAGTTGTTCCAGAGTACTTCCATCAACACGGCCCATTTATTATTATGCATTCTACGCAATGAGAATGACCCTACAACAAAGCTTTTAAATAAGCTCAAAGTAGATTATGATAATGTAAAAGATGAATTTAAATTGATTCTCTCTCAGGAAGATGGTTATGTAGAAGATGTAAGTGCTGCTTCTTTTAGCGATGATAATGATGGAGATGAAATGCAGGATGGTGGAAAAGAAAACTTATTCTCTCCTAGTTCTGACAAGAAGACAAATAAAAAATCAAAGACGCCAGTATTAGACAATTTCGGTCGTGACTTAACAAGAATGGCCGAAGATGATAAACTTGATCCTGTTGTAGGAAGAAGTGAAGAAATTCAACGAGTTTCTCAAATATTGAGCCGTCGTAAGAAGAATAATCCGCTATTAATAGGAGAACCTGGAGTAGGTAAAAGTGCGATTGCCGAAGGTCTTGCTTTGCGTATTATTCAGAAAAAAGTGTCTCGTACCTTGTTTGACAAAAGGGTCATAACCCTTGATCTAGCGAGTCTAGTAGCTGGCACAAAATATCGAGGTCAGTTTGAGGAGCGTATGAAAGCTGTAATGAATGAGCTAGAAAAAAATGATGACATTATTCTTTTTATAGACGAAATTCATACCATAGTAGGTGCTGGAGGCGCTGCAGGTTCACTTGACGCCTCAAATATGTTTAAACCTGCTCTTGCTAGAGGTGAGTTGCAATGTATAGGTGCTACTACCCTAGACGAGTATAGAAATAGTATTGAAAAGGATGGCGCTTTAGAAAGACGTTTTCAGAAGGTTATGGTAGAACCTACTTCTGTAGAGGAAACTGTTGCTATTCTTAACAATATAAAAGGTAAGTACGAGGAACATCACAATGTTATTTATACCGATGAAGCTATTCTTGCTTGTGTAAAATTGACCAATCGTTATATGACTGATCGTTTTTTACCAGACAAAGCTATTGATGCTCTAGATGAAGCTGGTTCTCGTATTCACATCACTAACATTGAAGTACCAGAACAAATCGTAGAGATTGAAAAGCAACTTGAAGAAGTAAAAGTTGAAAAAAATAGCGTAGTTAAGAAGCAGAAATATGAACTGGCTGCAAAGTTGCGTGATGATGAAAAAAAGTTAGAACAAAGACTTGTAGAAGCTCAAGAAGCATGGGAAGAAGCTTCTAAGCTTCATAAAGATACCGTAACAGAAGAAAATGTTGCTGAAGTAGTAAGCATGATGACTGGTATTCCAGTAAGTCGTATCGCTACTAAAGAATTGAAAAAACTGAGTAATTTAAACGAGTCTATTGGAGACTTAGTTATCGGTCAAGATAAAGCGGTAAAGCAAGTAGTAAAAGCTATTCAGCGTAACAGAGCAGGTCTTAAAGATCCTAACAAACCTATCGGTTCTTTTATTTTCCTAGGTCAGACTGGTGTTGGAAAAACTCAACTCGCTAAAGTTCTCGCTAGTGAACTATTCGATTCTGAAAACTCTCTCATTAGAATAGATATGAGTGAGTACATGGAGAAATTTGCTATTTCACGATTAATCGGTGCACCTCCAGGATATGTAGGTTATGAAGAAGGTGGTCAACTTACTGAAAAAGTAAGACGTAAGCCGTATGCTGTAATCTTACTAGACGAGATTGAAAAAGCACATCCAGACGTATTTAACATGTTATTGCAGGTTTTAGATGATGGTTACTTAACAGACAGTCTAGGTAGAAAAATTGATTTTAGAAATACGATCATCATCATGACTTCTAACGTAGGTGCTAGAAAATTAAAAGACTTTGGTGCTTCTGGTGTAGGTTTTGGAACAGCAGCTCGTAAAAGTGCAGAAAGTGATAATGCACGTGGTATTATTCAATCTGCATTAAAGAAAACCTTTGCTCCGGAATTTTTGAACAGAATTGACGATGTGATTGTATTCAACGCATTAGAAAGAGAAGATATTCATAAAATAATCGATATTGAACTTGCTAAATTATTTGCTCGAATTGAAGATTTAGGATACCACCTTAACCTTAGTGATAAAGCAAAAGACTATATTTCAGACAAAGGATTTGATAAAGAATATGGCGCACGACCGTTGAAGCGAGCAATTCAAAAATATATAGAAGATCATCTCGCTGAAGAAATAGTGAACAGTCAGCTTCAAGAAGGTGATACGATCTTTATGGATCTTGATGAGAAAAAGAATGAATTAATCGTAAAGATTGAGAAGCCCTCTAAAGAAGAGGAAGAAGAATCTAAAAAAGAGTAATTAATACATTTATATATTAATGAAAAGAGTCTTAAGCATTTGTTTAAGACTCTTTTTTTATTTTTAAAATTATGAGAAATGAACTTCTTTACTTTGAAGCTTTCTATAAGCTAAAATCTTAAAGTGAAATAATAAACGTTATTTAAGGGTCTATTTAATCATAAAGGATTTGTTATCAATACGATATTGTAATGAAAATTCAGATTTTATTATGATCCCTTAAGCTGTCGTTTTCAAACTACCTCGTTGTATTATCGTGATATTATGCTTTTTGTCGTTTTGTAAATTATTATTAAAATTTGATATGCATGCATATCAAATGAGAACTATTTTTGCACGCTCAATTTTTAATAAATATTTTCATGCGTGTTTTAGAATTGCATTTTGGAGTTTTTGAATTACTTCCCAACATTGTGTTAGGTAAAATTAAGGAAGGCATTCACTTTGATCAAGAATTAAATGCAATTTTAGGCGAACATTTGATCGCTCATTACGGTGATAATCACCACTTAGGTTATGTGAGTGTGAGAGAAAATAGCTATAGTGTAGATCCCATGGTACATCTATTCAACTCTCGTTACGATAAGTTGTGCTGTATAGGAATAGTTGAAAATCAAAATAGCCTATTAAGTTCTGTTGCGCTTGAGAGTAAATTTTTCAAAAAAGGTAAATTAAAATCTTTTCAAGATTCAAATGATGCTCTAAAATGGACTAATCATCAACTTGAAAGTATCATAAACAACACTCTTACTACTTCGATGAATTAATCATTTAAAATTAGGTCATCAATATTCATGGAATCGATAAATTCTTGAGCTTGTTTTATATCTGTATACATCACTCTATCGTTATCATAAGCTGCAATTGTTGATCGTAAAATACTCTTTATTGAGCTCAAAACGCTAGACGTTTCCTTCTCATGAAAATCTAATGATTGCACACTAGTTAACAGTTCTATAGATAGGATCGTTTTTAAGTTGGTAATTACTTTAAAGGCTTTTGTTGCAGCATTAGCGCCCATGCTTACATGATCTTCTTGACCATTAGAGCTTACAATACTATCTGTTGAAGCTGGATTAGATAGTTGCTTATTTTGGCTAACAATACTAGCTGCGGTATATTGTAAAATCATCATACCGCTATTTAAACCGGCATTTTTACATAAAAAAGGAGGCAAACCTCTAGTACCACTCATCAATTGAAAAATTCTTCTTTCACTTATACTACCTACCTCACTCATTGCAATGCTTAAAAAATCTAGCACTAGAGCTAACGGTTGTCCGTGAAAATTTCCACCAGAAATAATAGTATCTGATTCTGGAAATACGTTAGGGTTATCCGTCACAGAATTACATTCGGTTAAAACAGTTTTTATAACATGATCAAGTGTATCCTTGCTAGCGCCATGAACTTGTGGCGTACATCTAAAACTATAAGGATCTTGAACATTTGCCTTTACATCTGCAGCAATGTCACTGTCTTGTAGTAATTCCCTAATGATAGAAGCACTTTTTAATTGTCCTTTATGAGGTCGTATCAAATGAATTCTCTCATCAAAAGGAGACATATTACAAGAAAAACCATCTAGAGATAATGCCGTCGTAATATGAGCCCAATACCATAATTTTTGAGATTCTAAAGAGAGATAAACTCCATAAGCTAGCATAAACTGGGTTCCGTTAATAAGAGCTAGTCCTTCCTTCGATTGTAATTGTAAGGCTTTCCAACCCTTCAGTTCATTAATTTCTTCGCCAGTGTATCGTTTTCCTTCATAAATAACTTCTCCTAAACCTATTAGAGGCAAGGCAAGGTGTGCTAAAGGCGCAAGATCACCAGAAGCTCCTAAAGATCCTTGTTCATAAATAACTGGATATACTTCATGATTATAAAAATCAATTAATCTTTGAACCACTTGAATACTAACTCCGCTATGTCCGTAGGATAAACTTTGTATTTTGAGAAATAACATCCACCTTACGATATGCTCAGGAACTTGTTCTCCGGTTCCACAAGCGTGAGACATGATTAAGTTATGTTGCAGCTGAGTCAAATCCTTCTTATCGATGGGAGTATTGCACAAAGAACCAAAACCTGTATTAATTCCATAAGTCGCAGGACTATCTGTCGTTCCAAAATTATCATCAAGATATTTTCTACATTTTTTGATCGCACTCAATGACGCTTCAGATAACTTAATCTCTGTTACATTTTTATCTATGTCATTTAAGTCACGTAGACTTAATCGTTTTGGCGAAATTTCATGTATCATTTTGGGCTGTTTATGTTATTACAATAATAAGTAAACTAGACTCCACACCAAAACACCTAAAATAACCACTTTCAAAAGTTTTATACCTTCCGTCATAAGTTGAAAATCAACTCTATTTTAAAGAAAAGATCTTCAATTCTACCAGCAAACCAACTATAAAAAAATTATTTTTGCATTTATGAAAAATGAAGATTATAAAGGAACTCCTAAAGGTGTTCTTATTCCTATCGGCGGAAATGAAGATAAAGGAATTGAAGAGAGCGAGCAATATACTCTAGAGTTTGTTGAGGACGGTATTTTATATCACGTGGTACAAGAATCTGGCGGTACTGATGCTCACATAGTAGTAATTCCTACTGCTTCAAGTATACCGGTGGAAGTAGGCGATAATTACTTAGAAGCTTTTACTACTTTGGGTTGTAAAAACGTGACTGTACTCGACATTAGATCTAAAGCAGATTCAGAGAAACAATCTTCTATTGACCTTATAAAGAAGGCAAATTGTGTTATGTTTTCTGGAGGAAATCAATCTAAAATCACCAGAAAAATAGGTGGTACAAGTATTCACAAAATTCTAGTAGATCGTTATAGAAATGAAGCTGGATTTGTAATTGCTGGGACCAGCGCTGGTGCTATGGCAATGGCAAATGAAATGATCGCCGGCGGTAGCGCAGCAGAGTCTTTTATAAAAGGTGCGGTAAACATGTATAAAGGATTAAGTCTTATCCCAGAATTAATAATTGATACCCATTTTATTAAAAGAGGCCGTTTTGGGAGACAGTCCGAGGCAATTGCAAAATTCCCTAACTTATTAGGAATAGGACTTGCTGAAGACACTGGAATGATCATCAAAAATGGAAATCAATGTACGGTTATCGGTTCTGGAATGGTGATCGTTTTTGATGGCAGCACCATCAAGCATAATAATGAAAGTATCCTTGAAGAAGGTACGCCTATGACTATTTCTAATATGACTGTGCATGTTCTGTCTAACGGTGATATGTACGATATTAAAAATAGAAATGTTACGGTGCTCCCCATAGAAGCGCCGTTTATTTAATTAAAAGTGCAAGAGTATAATTTGTTATTCTTCAATAATCAATAGAGTTATTCTTGGTCATATAATTTGTCGTGATTCCGCTTTCGCGAAAGCGGAGTCATAATTACCATCATTCTTCAAGCGATCATTTCTTTAGAAAAGTAGTATTTTTCGGCAATTAAATTTTTACCAACTAAAATACTATACCATGTTAGAAATCTTCCTGATCATTTACCTATCTAAAAAAATCGGTGCGATTCTTGAATCCAAAGGCTACAAAAAAGGCTGGTACATCGCTCTTTTTGTTTTCACATGGATTACAGGTGAACTAGGTGGTTTTGTTATAGGAGCACTTGTTTTTCCAGAACAACCTATCGCCATGTATATCATTGCACTTTTAGGCGCTGCTGCTGCGTTTGCAGCCAACTTCTATTTTGCAAAATCATTACCTAATAAAAACATGCATGATTTAGATCAATTTGGTATGACGGAAGAATTTAATGCTTGATAATGAAGTATTTTTATTTAATTATCTTTAAATAAATTAAACATCATGAAATTAACGCTACTCTCTTTAATCCTTCTTTTAGGGTTTATTGGTTTTTCTCAAAATACACTAACTCAATCTACTTGGTATTTTACTGAATTAGTGCAGGGAACAACCGTCACAACGCAGCCCATCCTTTTTCGTAATGTAGGAACGACGCTTCTTTTTGATACTGCTACTTCTTTTGAAACTTATGCGTACAATGATATAAATGGAGATGTTACTTTTGATAATAATAATACCGAGTTTACCTTAAATTTTGGAACCGCAACCCTAGCATTTGCAAATGATCCAGTTATAGATAGCTTTGATCAAGAATACACACAATTCTTTTTGGCTTATCCAGGGCAAATATTCACGTATTCGGTTGTTACATTAGGAAATATAACCACACTGCGCATTACTAATCCTACTGGAAAAGTTGCCGTTTATCGAAACCTACCTTTAAGTGAAACTTCTTTTCAACTTTCCTCAACTGATATTTTCTTGTCTCCTAGCACCGATCAAATTCTTATAGATGCTAATGAAATTCCTTTGAACCTTTTAAGTTATGAGCTGTTTGATCTAAGTGGTAAAAAAGTTTTAAGTGCTCAAAAGATCGAGAATGATCAAATAAATATCAGTTCTTTAAAAAATGGTTTTTACATTTTTAAATTGAAGAATAATGATGGGAACGTTAAGACTTTTAAGTTTTCTAAGTAGTTTAATTCTTCCCACCTAAAAACGGCACAAACCTAAACTCACCAAAAGTTTCTTTTGAAAAATCTGTAGCGCTTTCTCTTATGATCAAGGTCATTATTTGTGGATCGCTACCTACTGGAATCACTAGCCTACCTCCTATTTTGAGTTGGCCCAATAATGTTTGAGGAATTTCTGGAGCACCGCATGTAACGATAATAGAATCAAATGGAGCTTCTTCTGGCAAGCCTTTATAACCATCGCCAAAAACGTATTTTCTAGGACGATAATTCAGTTTTCTAAAGAGTAAATTGGTTTTTACATCTATTTCTATTAAGAAATGTAATGTATATTTAACATTTAAAACTATTTGAATATACTTTCGAATTGTATGACTACAAATCAATTATGAAAAATTTTAAAAAAGTATTTTTTGGACTAGTAATTGTTATTTCTGGATACTTCATTTACACTACATATTTTGAGAAATATCATGAAGAACCTTTAACTAAAGATCTAAAAGAGATTGCGAATGTTTTTGATAATAATGTCAAGTCAAATAATGTCGAATATGATTTAGAAAAGACTATAAAGACAATTCATTCATTGGATAATTCAAGAAAAAATCAAAAGAGTTTTGAAGAATACTACGCATTTTTAAAAACTTTCGATTATTCTGATGTAGCTATTGATGTATTAAATGCCAAAAAGGATATTTTACCCATAATGAACGAAATGCATCAAATTGACAAAGAACTTGAAAATGCAGAGAGTATGTGGACTTTATTCCAAAATATGCCAGAAGTTTTAATTGAAGAAAACTCAAAAGCTTCTTCCTCAATTACTTATCCTTATAATATGATCGCAGTTTCAAGCGCTGCAATAGCAAGTAATGTTTTAAATCAACATGAATTATCTGAGAAATATGAAAAACAATTTAACATTGTAAAGAATGAATATTTGGATTATGTTGAAAATTATACGAAAGTTTATTCAAAGTATTTAAAACAATGGGATGAAGTTTGTATTAAGAGAGACAAAGCATATTTAGAAATCAATTCAGAAAATTTTGAAAGTGCATTAATAGAATTAGATAAGGTATTACTTCTTAGTCCAAAAGACAGAGAAGCTTTGTTGTTAAAATCACTTTGTTTAATTGAAATAAATAAATCTCGATTGATTGTAAATGAATCTATTCCAATTGAAATATCAGAGATAGAAATTATTTTACAACAATATTTGGATCTATATCCAGATCAATCAGCACCAGCTTTATTATTAAAAGGCAGATATTCTCTTTTATTAAATAAAGAAAACGAAGCCCTAACATATTTTAACCAATCAGCAATCGAATATCCAAAGCAAGCTCATAATTTATTGGATTTACTCAACACTTATGAACAACGTAATTATCTAAATAGAAGTGTAGAAGGTAAATATTTACTTGAATTATACAAATCAACAATGGAAGGATATGGGGCTTTCAGTCCAAATTTTCAAAAAGCTTTGATTGCTTCCAATAAATTTAATTCAGATGTAGCAAAAGAAGAAATACTCAAACATTTTTTCAGAAGAGGAAATCAATTGGTTTATGATTTTTTGATTTCAGACATGGATTATTGTGAAAAAAATTTGAAAGAAAGTTTCAATTTGATTTTTGAAGAAAAATCTTTTCTAGATTTAGAGGCAAATACATCTACATGGAATTCAAACGCTTTAAATATTTCTTTAAATAATAAGTCAGACATAAAACTGCAGAATGTACGGTTGTTCCTTTGCATTCACTTCACAGATATGTATAAAGATGATTATGAAGTGTTTAAAGCAGATCATACCATTAATGAGGTAATGCCTCATTCTAAGACTGACTTTGGAAAAACAGAAATCAAATATAATTTTCTTGGTAAGGATAAGAATATTGATAATGATATTGTTAGTGTTAGAGCAATAGTTGTTACTGATGAGAGAATAGCTTGGATCGATAAAAATGATTTTAAATTGGAAGTCATTAAAGATGATATTTCAAATAAGAATATCGAATCAAATAAAAGTAAATTGGAAAAATTAGATTTACATTATAAATACACAGGGATAAGTGGAAAACAAGTGCTAAAATTGATTGATCAGAAATCAATTTTAACGGTTGATCATAATTTAATCGGTAAAGATGTAATTACTTTGAAACTTCCTAGAGAATTAATTCATCTAAACCCTTACTTTAGTATCAATAAATTAAATATGGATGAAGCTATCATTCCTGAAAAGATCAAATTAAATGGACCTTATATCGAAATGCAATTTGATCATAACGTTTCAGAGGATGATAAAGTTGAATTTTATTTAAATAGCAGTGATTTATTAATTAATTGGTCGGTTAGGTTTGACGAAAATAGGAAGGTCAAAACAGTTGAAACAAATATTTATTAAATGTGAATATTTACAAAGAACTTAATCTAATAATTGTAAATTCAAAAGATAAATCAATCCTAATTCTTACCACCTAAAAACGGGACAAACCTAAACTCACCAAAAGTTTCTTTTGAAAAATCTGTAGCGCTTTCTCTTATGATCAAGGTCATTATTTGTGGATCGCTACCTACTGGAATCACTAGCCTACCTCCTATTTTGAGTTGGCCTAATAATGTTTGAGGAATTTCGGGCGCACCGCATGTAACGATAATAGAATCAAATGGAGCTTCTTCTGGCAAGCCTTTATAACCATCGCCAAAAACGTATTTTCTAGGACGATAATTCAGTTTTCTAAAGAGTAAATTGGTTTTTTTATACAATTCATTTTGTCGCTCAATCGTATAGACCTGAGCTTTCATTTCTAGTAATACAGCACATTGATAACCACTTCCAGTTCCTATTTCCAGTACTTTATCGCCTGCTTTTAATTCCAGCAATTGGCTTTGAAACGCCACTGTAAAAGGATGAGATATGGTCTGGTCTGCTCCTATGGGAAATGCTTTGTTTTTATAAGCGTGTTCTAAAAACGAGCTGTCTAGAAACAAGTGTCTGGGCACTTGATTCATAGCGTCTAGCACTTTGGAATCTGTAATCCCTTTATCGCGCATTAAATCTACTAACTGACGGCGCTTTCCTTTATGTATGTAATTATCTTCGATAAGGTCAAAAGTAATTTCAACATTCTTTATTTCCCATTCAAAAGACTACTATTTTTCAACAAAAATTTGCTAATAAATAGTCATAACTAGCTTTTTGCTAACGATATTTTAACGATCTATTACTTATTTTTACAAAAATGCTATAATTATGCTTAAAGCTGGAGTTCTAGGTGCTGGCCACCTCGGTAAAATACACCTTAAACTACTACAACAAAGTGAACGTTACGACCTCGTAGGTTTCTATGATGCCGATGCTCAAAATTCAACAAAAATTGAAGAAGAGTTAGGGTACAAATACTTCTCTGATGTAGATGAACTCATCGCAGCTTGTGACATGATTGACGTAGTAACGCCTACTTCTTATCATCATGCGAGTGGTATGAAAGTCCTCGAGGCAGGAAAGCACCTGTTTATAGAAAAGCCGATTACTGTTACTGTAGAAGAAGCTGAGGAATTGATCTCGCTTTCGCGAAAGCGGAATTTAAAAGGTCAAGTAGGACAAGTGGAACGTTTTAACCCAGCATTTAGATCTGTGGCAAACCGTTTTGATAATCCTATGTTTATTGAAACACATCGATTGGCAGAGTTTAATCCGCGCGGTACAGATGTAAGTGTGGTACTAGATTTAATGATTCACGATATAGATGCAATACTAAGTGTTGTGAAAAGTAAAGTGAAGAGCGTGAGCGCAAGTGGCGTGTCTGTAATTTCTGAGACGCCAGATATTGCAAATGCTCGTATAGAATTTGAAAATGGCTGTGTGGCAAACCTTACTGCAAGCCGCATCAGTCTTAAAAAAATGCGCAAAGCACGTTTCTTCCAGAAGGACGCTTATATCTCTGTAGATTTCCTGACTAAAAAAGTAGAAGTCGTACGTATGAAAGATGCGCCAGAAGTACCTGGTGATTTTGACATGATCCTACAAAATGCTGAAGGAATCAAAAAACAAATCTACTTTGATAATCCAGATATGACAGATAATAATGCCATTCTAGACGAATTAGAAACCTTTGCAGATGCGATAGAAAACGATACCAGACCAATAGTAAATCTAGAAGATGGCGCAGCTGCTCTAGACGTAGCGCTACAAATCATCAAAGAGTTTAAATCTTTATAAATATGAAAAAACTCGTTTTACTAGGTCTTTTATGTGTTTTCGTATCTTGTAAAAAAGAAGCGTCTGAACCTGAAGAAGAAAAAACTACCGATTATAATTCTGAAGGTTTAGAGGATAAATTGGGAGAATTATTCAGCAACACAAATTCTAAAGGAATGGGAATTGCTCTTTTTAATGGAGATCAAATTCTTTTTGAAAGAGGATATGGCGTAAGCTCTTTAAAATACAATGTGCCCTACACTACAAAAACAGTTCAAAACATTGCTTCTATTTCTAAAGTGGTTACAGGTCTTACCTTACTTAAAGCGATGGAAGGAAAAGATGTCAAACTAAGTGATGACATCAATTCTTATTTGCCTTTTAAAGTTAAGAATCCTTTGTTTCCAGATGAGTCCATAACAATTCAACAACTGGTAACACACACTTCTTCTATATATGATGGAGAATTTTATGGTAATTCTTATTACATCATAGAAGAAGGCTTTGAAGATAATCCCGACATCGATCAAGAAGAGGTAAAAGAACTTAAAACGAAAGAAAATAGCCTGCCTTTAATAGAATACCTAAGAGCAACGTTAGAGGAAATAGATAGCTCTAGTACTAAATATGGTTACATAAATTATAAGCCAGGTTCTACTTATAGTTACAGCAATAATGGTGCAGGATTAGTAGCGGTTATCGTAGAGTCCTTAACTGGTCAAGACTTTAAAACATACTCTCAAGAGCAAATTATAAAGCCGCTATCCCTAGAAAATTCCACTTGGCAAGATGACATTAGTGATCAGCATTCTTATTTATATAGCAAAAACGCATTGAGATATCCGTTTTATGGACTGGTAACTGCGGCAGATGGTGCCTATAGAACCAGTACCCATGAGCTAGCTATTTTAGGTCAAGAATTAATAAAAGCGCACCAGCAAGAAGGTACATTATTAAACGACACAAGCTATGAGATGTTCTTCAATAAATATCTAGATGAATCACATTTCAAAACTGAAAAATCTAGTAAAGCACATGAAGAAGATGGGTTCAACAAAGGAGTTTTTATCACTTATGAGCGCGGTGGCATAGGACATTCTGGAGGTGATCCAGGTGTGACTACATTACTTTACTTTCATCCTGAAACACATAAAGGATTTGCGCTTTTGTTTAATTCAGATTTCAATACAGAAGAAGAAGTCGAGGCTTTTAAATCTATTGCAAAACTCTTAAATGAGGAGATTGCCAAATAATAAATAAAATATTCCGATAAAATCGGTACATCATAAAATAATTTACAATGAAAAATATTACAGTTATAGGTGCAGGAACAATGGGAAACGGGATTGCGCACACATTTGCGCAATCAGGTTTTAACGTTGCTCTTGTCGATATTTCACAAGATGCTATAGATAGAGGTTTAGGTACTATTTCAAAGAACCTAGATCGTATGATCGCCAAAGAACGCATAACAGAAGATGATAAAGCAACCACTCTAGGAAATATAACTTCTTATACAGACCTTAAGGAAGGTGTTTCTCAAGCAGATCTTGTGGTAGAAGCAGCGACTGAAAATGTTAATCTTAAGCTTAAAATATTTGGTGATATGGATCAGTTTGCTCCAGCAAATTGCATTTTATCTACTAACACGTCTTCGATATCTATTACTCAAATTGCTTCAGTAACTAAGCGACCAGAGAAAGTAATCGGTATGCATTTTATGAATCCAGTACCTATCATGAAACTAGTAGAAATCATACGTGGTTATTCTACCAGTGATGAAGTTACAGAGACCATAATGACGCTTTCGCGAAAACTAGGTAAAACACCGACTGAGGTAAACGATTATCCTGGTTTTGTTGCCAATAGAATCTTGATGCCTATGATTAACGAGGCAATAGAAACACTTTACAATGGTGTTGCAGGTGTAGAAGAAATCGATACGGTTATGAAACTAGGTATGGCACATCCTATGGGACCTTTACAACTAGCTGACTTTATAGGGTTAGATGTATGTTTAAGCATCCTAAACGTCATGTACGACGGATTCAAAAATCCTAAATATGCTCCATGTCCGTTATTAGTAAATATGGTAATGGCAGGTAAAAAAGGCGTGAAATCTGGAGAAGGTTTCTACGATTACAGCGAGTCTAGAAAGGCTGAAATTGTGAGTGCTAGTTTTAAATAGGAAATATTAACTTACTGATCTTAAAACTCAAAAATGTATCCTACCGACTTCATAGAGCGTATTAATTCTTTAAAAAAAGAACTAGAAACTAAAACTCCTTTGAGAATTGAAGATGAAAAGCGTTTAAAAAAGAAGTTACGTTTAGAATTTAATTATAACTCTAATCATCTTGAAGGAAACACTTTAACTTACGGTCAGACTGAACTTTTATTACTTCATGATAAAAGCACAGGAGATGTAAAGCTAAGTGACATTGAAGAGATGAAAGCACACGATGTGGCTTTATCTCAAATTGAAGAAATGGCAAGGGAAAATGAACGTCCATTAACAGAGTCATTTATTTGCGAACTAAACAAACTTATTTTAGTAAGACCGTTTTGGAAAGAAGCTACAGACTTTAATGGTAACACGACAAGAAAAAAAATAGAGATAGGAAAATATAAGTCTACGCCTAATAGTGTACGACTTAGGAATGGAGAGATTCATGAATACGCCTCGGTAGAGGCTACTCCTGCGATGATGACCGATCTAATAGATTGGTATCGAGAAAATGAACCATCCATGCATCCTGTTCAACTGGCTGCATTATTCCACTACAAATTTGTTTGTATCCATCCTTTTGATGATGGAAATGGTAGAGTTTCTCGTTTAATTATGAATTATATTTTACTTAAAAATAATTATCCGCCAATAATTATAAAATCAGCTGATAAAGAAAATTACCTCACCTCTTTACAAAAAGCAGATACTGGAAAGCAACTTGCGATTATAGAATATGTAGAACAACAAGCTATCTGGTCGCTAGAATTAAGTCTTAAAGCAGCTAATGGAGAAGACCTAGAAGAAAAAGGAGATATTGATAAGGAGATTGAACTTTTGAAAAGAGAAAAATTATCTAAAACGACAAATTTCAAATCAAAAAATACGGTATACGATTTGATAAATCACCTTCATGACGATTTATGGAATTCAATATCATTGCAACTTTTAAAATTCAAAGATTTTTACGAAAAAGCTAACAACGAAATTATTTTAAATCATGAACTCGATCAAAAACTTTCTTTAACTATACGAGATAATTTCAATCTTTTCAAAATATTAGCACCTGCAATAAAGATTGCAATAAAAGACAATCATTTAGATTCGACAGATAATTTTTATGATATCAAGAATTTACTTTGGATATGGAGTTATAGTTCAAATAAAACGGCAACAAAGGACATTGAAGAGACAATAGAAATGAATCTCCAATTAGAGTTCAAATTCTACGAAATTTCTTTAGTGAATAATAAATATGAATTAGAGAGAAACGGTTCTTTGATCAGCACAACTATTATTTATCAATCTAAAAATGATTATGATACTCGTATTACGTCTGAATCGATAAATAATATTTTAAAATCAATATCCAAACAACTTATCAAACAAATAAAAGAAGAAGAATAGTTTCTGACAGTACTTTTCCTAAAATAGCTACATCAATAAATGCCTAAAATAAAACCATTTAAAGGAGTACGAGCAGCAGCAGATAAAGCGGCGCACCTCATCTCGCGCACCTACCAAGATTATGGTAAAAAAGAATTGAAGGCGCAACTCAAATACAATCCCTATAGTTTCTTGCAAATACTTAATCCTGGTTACAAGTTTAATCAAGAAATTTCTGGAATTGAACGCTTCAGTTTAGTACGCAATAGGTATTTAGAATTTAAGGAAGAAGGCTATCTAATTCAAGACGAGCAACCAGCTTTTTACTTGTATGAAAATATAGATCCACATCACAGCTATACTGGGATTATTGCTGGTACCAGTACTAAAGATTATCAAGATAACAAGATTAAAAAACACGAAGACACTCTTAGTTTTAAAGAGGTTCTTTTTAAAGATTATTTAAAGTCGGCTGGTTTTAATGCAGAGCCTGTTTTACTTACCTACAAAGATCGACCAGATATCAACCAGATGATCGATCAAGTAAAAAAGCGTCAACCAGACACCTTTTTCTCCACAACAGATTTCAATTCTCATAAGATTTGGGCGATTACAGATCCTCAAATGATCGAGAGTTTAGAAAAACAGTTTCAAGAAATACCAGAGCTTTATATTGCAGATGGTCACCATCGCAGCGCTAGCTCTTCCTTATTATCTCAAGAAATGGATCCTGATCAAGAAAGCTATCATTACTTTATGAGCCTTCTTATTGCAGAAAACCAACTCAATATTTATGAGTTCAATAGACAAATAAAAGACCTTAACGGATTGACTAAAGAAGAGTTTTTAATCCAACTGGATCAAAACTTTAGAATCCAAAATCGAGGTATAGAATTATACAAACCTTCTAAGAAACACCATTTTAGCATGTATTTAGATGGTGAATTTTACAGCTTGTACTTGCGTAAAGGGTTGTATGAGATATCAAATCCACTACAAGATTTAGACACACAAATGCTATACGATTTGATCCTCAAACCTATATTGGGAATTCAAGATTTACGCACCGATCAACGAATTAAATACAGTTATGGCAAGCACGATATCATGCATATTAAGGAGCGTGTAGATAGCAAAGAGTTTGCCGTGGGCTTCGGTTTGTTTCCTGCAACGGTAGAACAAATGAAATCCATTGCTGATGCTGACTTGAGAATGCCTCCCAAAAGTACTTTTATACGCCCCAAACTACCTAGTGGTTTAATAATTTATGAATTTTAGAAATGAGCACAATTAAAGAATCTTTGTTACGCTTTCGCGAAAGCGTGCAACCTCAAGCTACTCTAGTAGCAGTAAGCAAAACGAAACCCATAAGCGATCTAGAAGAGGCTTATGCGGCTGGTCAGCGCCATTTTGGAGAGAATAAAATTCAAGAAATGACCGAGAAATGGGAACATCTTCCTAAAGATATTCACTGGCACATGATAGGTCACACACAACGTAATAAGGTCAAATACATGGCGCCTTATGTGCATTTGATTCATAGTATTGATTCTCCAAGATTACTTAAAGAAATTAATAAGCAAGCAAAGAAGAACGATCGTGTTATAGATTGTTTATTGCAAATTCACATCGCGAGAGAAGATTCAAAATTTGGTTTTGACGAGGAAGAGTTAATTGCATTATTAAACGATCAGGCGTTTAAAGATTATAAAAACGTCCAGATTAAAGGACTGATGGGAATGGCTACTTTTACTGATAACCATGATCAAGTGAGAGAAGAATTTCAATCGCTAGCTGCTACTTTTGAGAAAATCAAAAACGATGAATTGCTAGATTCGAGACATAATTTCACCGAACTTTCTATGGGAATGACTGGTGATTACGAGGTAGCCCTAGAAGAAGGAAGTACGATGGTACGGATAGGAAGTGCAATTTTTGGTGCCAGAGATTAAGGTCACAATTGCAGTTTAACAGTTTTTTAAAACGTATTCTCCGATTACAGTCTGAAAGAACTATCTGATGATAAAAACAAAAAGGGATGAAATTTAATTTCATCCCTTTTCTTATTTAGTCTAGAAAGATAATCTCTAAAGTACTTCACTTAAATCATATCCTCCGAATTTCTTCATGTATGATCTTACTGAGCTACCATAAGCATCTTTACTACTTTGATTTCCATTAGACTTTAAAAATTTTCTAACGCCTCCAGGACCAGAAAGGTGAGCAGCCGCCAAAATTCCACTTTCAGTAACTTCTACGCCTGCAATTGTTTTTCCTTCATATTTCTCAATATAAGGTTTTAATGACTTGTGGTTGTAGCGCAAGTATTTGAGAAAAACACGTTCTTGCAAGTTTACAGAGTTGAGGAATTCTTCTGTATCAGTAACTCCAAAATGAGCCAAAGTTGTGGCACCAAATTGATATTTACCCATATAGCCTAACGTATTCACACGCCAGTACTGACCTCTAGATTCCTTGAAAGCAAGTGCTTCCTTGAAAGAAATAAAACTATCTTCACCAGAAGTAGCCAGAGAAAGATCTCTCAAACTAGGTTCTTCTAATAAAGGAGCTTTAGTAGGTCCTTTAACTCTAGTGGTATTAGATATAACATAATCCGTATTTACATCTAAAGTACTAGAATCGGTATTGGAACTGGTCGAGTTGAATACCGAGTAGCTCATCAACAATAAAGCTGGATAAGCAATAAAACTCACAAATTGTGACTTCATATGGTTTGTTTTCGAAAAGCTACTGTCACTCTTTTCTTTAAAGCGGCGCAAATTTACGACACTATTCCTTATAAAATACAATCTACTGTTAAAGAACACCTTAATAGCTCATTACAGATAAAAACGACCTTAAATCGAGGATTTTAAATTTGAAATTCAAAAAAGATGTCGTTCATCGATGTTTTGAGTGAAAAAATTAACTAAAGTGAATTACAACAAAAACGATACCTTATAGTTTACGGCTAATTTTTAACAAAAAATAACAGACACATACCTTTCTATAGGTTTAATATCTAGATTATTATGATTCTGTTACTTAAAATATAAGAACTATCTATTATTCTTAGCAATCCATCTTCTATAGGCAGCCGCATTACGATTGTGCTGTGCGAGTGTTTTGGCAAACTTGTGGTAACCGAAGTTCTCCACGTCTGCAACAAAATAAAGATAATTGTGTTTCTCAGGATTTAAAACAGCATTAACGGCAGTAAGATCTGGAGTGACTATAGGTCCTGGAGGTAAGCTTGAATATTTATAGGTATTATATGGATTATCTATTTCTAAATGTTTGTACAAAACTTGCTTTATCTGCTGGTCAAAATCGTTCTCTGATTTTTTCTTTGCATAAATAACAGTAGGATCTGCATCGAGTTTAATACCTCTAGAAAGCCTGTTTAAATAGACACCAGCAACGCGAGGCATTTCATCCACTTTTGCCGTCTCTTTTTGAACTATGGAAGCAAGCGTATAAACTTCTGTAGGTGTAAGATCTTGTTTGGCTGCCTTTGCTCGTCGTTCTTTATTCCAGAATTGTTGATGATAAGCCAGCATTTTATCACGAAAACCTGCTGCGGTAGTATTCCAATAGGTTTCATATGAATTAGGTAAATAAATACTCAATGCAGTATTAGCATCAAGGCCATTTTTATTTAAGAACTCAGGATCTCTCATGGCGTTCAATAAAGCGAGGCTATCTGGCTCAATTTGATCTGCAATTCTTCCTGCTAGATTTTCTAGTCGTTCTTGATTATTGAAGGTGACTTTTATAGGCATATTTTGACTACGCACTGTATTAATAATATCGTTGTTACTAGAACCTTTTTTTATTAGAAACCTACCAGACTTCACATTCTCATGATACTTTTTCTTTACCGCTGTGGTATGCAAATCATCTCTATTTTCTACCGCATCAGCAATTATTAAAAATGCTTCGTTATAATCTGCATCAGATGGTATGAAAACTTCATACGTGTCAGTTTCAAAATTAGTATTAGGAGCAAAAAGAACGGCCCAAACATTATAAGCAAAAACACCCATAATGACCAGTCCCAATAATACGATTCCTAAGATGACTTTTTTGTAATTACTTTTCATTAATCAATTGGTAAAGGTGTTCGTTTTTATAAGTTGTTTCTGTAGCAATCCAGTCCTTTTTTATTCCGCTTTCGCGAAAGCGTAACTTCTCAAACAAACGGCGACTAGAGGTATTATCTTCACTTATACTGGCATAAAGCTGGTGTAATCGCAAATGCTTAAAGGAGTATTCTATAATTAATTCTAGTGCAGCAGTGGCGAGGCCACGAGCTCTATCAGACTCTTGAGAGATCACGATTCCTACTCCTGCACGCTTATGGAATGGGTCAAAATCGTAAAGATCTACCACTCCTTTGATCTCTTTTTTAAGATTACAAATCGCGAGTCGTAATTGTTTTACTTCATATATATCACGGTGGGCGTTTTCTAAATACTCGCGAATGGTAAATTTAGAATAAGGTGTAATCGTATGCCCAAACTCCCATAATTCTGGATTATTCTCCAGCTCATAGATATATTCTAAATCTTCTGGATCTACCGCTCTAAGGTGACATATTTCATTAGTCAACATCATATCAATACTTCTCCTTTAAAAACTTGAGTAGCAGCACCAGTAAGCCAGATGTCTTTGTAACCGCCTGGTGTAGGCTGGTATTTTACTTTAAGATCACCTCCTGGAGTTCTTAATTGTACTTGGTGATCATCAGTTTGTTGTGTATGATGCATAGCTAGTGCAACTGCAGTAACGCCAGTTCCACAGCTTAGTGTCTCATCTTCTACACCTCGCTCATAAGTGCGCACTTTAAATAAATTGCCTCCTTGAGGTTCTACAAAATTGATGTTTGCTCCTTCCTTACCGTAAAGAGTGTTGCGCAAGTGTCTCCCTTGAGAAACCACATCTGTATGTTCTACATTATCGGTGAGTTGTACATGGTGAGGCGAACCAGTATTTGTAAATACATGCCCGTCAAATACCTGAAGCGAACTTACATTACTCATTTGCAAGCTTACTTCTCCATTTGCATATAAATGTGCATGATGTATTCCATCTATCGCTTCAAAGGAAGCTTTATCCTGAACAATTCCTAAATGTTGAGCAAAATGAACTAGACAACGACCACCATTACCACACATGGTACTTTCGTTTCCATCTGCATTATAATAGACCATCGTAAAGTCAAGTTGATCGTGGTTTTCTAGTAACATCAAACCGTCAGCACCTATTCCGAATTTACGATCGCATAGCTTTTCAATTTTATGAGTACTGTTCTTATCAAAAATGTGCTGTCTATTGTCTATGATTATAAAATCATTACCGGTACCTTGATACTTATAGAATGGAATTGTTTTCATTAACACAAAAATACAGCAAGTCATCGGATTCTCTAAGTGTTAAACAGCGTTAAAGCTGTTTTTAAAATATAATTATGGCATTATTTTTATGTTATTAAGAAATAAAAACAAAATGCACATGAAATCATTTATCAAAACATTAGGAATTGCCATCCTAGGTGGCGCAGTTGTTTTAGGATCTTATAAACTCTTCATTGAGGAAGAACCTCAGCAACTCACATATCAAAATACATCATTACAAGAAGACATAGCTCCTGTACAATCGGTTAATTATACCGAGGCTACAACCATAGGTGGCGTAGATTTTACTCAAGCGGCTGAAAAAACTGTACACGCCGTAGTTCACGTAAAGAACAAAACAGTTACTCGCGTACGTCCATCGTTCTTTGACCTAAGTAGAGGTCGCGTTCCTTACAGAGAAGCGATAGGAAGCGGTAGCGGAGTAATCATTACAGAAGATGGGTACATCGTGACAAATAATCATGTTATTGAAAATGCCCGAGAACTAGAAGTTACTTTAAATAATAATAAAACCTATAAAGCCGAACTTATAGGAACAGAACCTAACAGCGATATAGCTTTATTAAAAATTGAAGCAGACGAGTCTTTGCCATATATCGTTTTTGGAGATTCTGACCAGACAAAAATAGGCGAATGGGTTCTTGCAGTAGGAAATCCTTTTAATTTAACAAGTACCGTGACTGCAGGAATTGTGAGTGCAAAAGGTCGTGATCTTGATACACGAGATGCGGTTGCTCAAAGTTTTATACAAACTGATGCGGCAGTTAATCCTGGTAATTCTGGTGGTGCACTGGTAAATACAAATGGAGAATTAGTGGGAATTAATACTGCTATAGCATCAAAAACTGGTTCTTACGTAGGTTACTCTTTTGCAGTTCCATCTAATAATGCTCGTAAGATCATTAACGATATTATGGAGTATGGCTACGTTCAAAAAGGAATGCTAGGAATTAAAGGTGGCAACTTAAACGGTAATATCGCTGATGAATTAGGAATAGATGAAAGTGAAGGAATCGTAGTTGCTGAAGTGGTAGAAGACAGCGGTGCTGCAAATGCAGGACTAAAAGAAGGTGACGTCATTACCATGATTGATAATATAAAAATCAAAAAATTTGCAGATCTTACTGGTTACGTTACTAGTAAAAACCCTGGAGATAAAGTAGTTGCAACAGTATTAAGCGATGGTACCATTAAAGACGTAACTATTGAGCTTACTAAGAACAATACTGTTTCTATTCCTACGATAGACATGGACTTGCGCAACCTGACTAAAAAAGACCTCAAGACTTACGGTGTAAAACAAGGTGTAAAAATCGTACGCACCATAGGTGAACTTGCGAGATATGACATGACAGACTACATCATTACGAAAATCAATGATAATACGGTAAGTGATATCGATGATGTACAATCCATATTAAGAAATGTAGATCCTAATGAAACCTTACTGATTCAAATGATGAATAGTAATGGCGAGATAGAGCGTTTTAGATATACGGTTGATTAATTAGTAAGTTTTTGAGTCTTTGAGTTAGTGTGTTTCTTTTTATGGATGATAAGCTCACTTTAGGATGCTAAAGGAATAGAATTATAAAGAAGATAAAATAATTTCCTAACGGTGAAATTAATTCTTTTTCATTGATAGTACTAAAATCCTCAAATTTCAATTAGAAATTTGAGGATTTTTAATGCAATTAATCCACTAGTTGGTATTCAGGATACGTATCTTCTATATATTCCTGGGCTTTTTTAGGTATTTCTACAAGCATAACATAGATCATGATGCACAATAGAACAAAGAGAAAGCTTATCGTAACCAAGATATAAGGATGTAACTCCGTAAAGTTAGTTCTATTCGGAATTAAAATATTAAATAAGTAAATAGGTAGAAAACCTATTCCAAAACCAGAACCATGTTGAGATATGATTTCTTCAAACAACCATTTTTTCTCACCAGATTTCTGTTTTGCTTTTCGGTTTCTATAATTTTTTACACTTAGAAATACAAAGTAGGAAACAAACATTACAACCATTCCCATAGAATAATATTCATTACTCAAATCTGTATTACTTAGAAGGTAATAAGTAAGTGCTGTGAATAATCCCAGCAATAGAATTTTAGGTAATTTGAAGAAACCTACAATATGACTCCATATAATTCTAGTATATTTTTTACCTAGAGATTTTTGCCTTTCTTCTACTACCTCCATAAATCCAAAAACGCCAAACTTTTTAAATTCTACTTGAAGTGCGTCTTCAAAACTTCTAGATGGATATTCTTTCCATTGTTCTTCAATACCATTGGCTAGATGATCTACCAGTTCAGATTGTAAATCATACCATTCCACATAGTGTTTTCTGGTAAATTCATATAATTTCTCGATTTGGATATTATTAATCTTCATATAAAAACAAATAAGTTGACTTAAAAAATTATATAATATGGATTTGTCATGACAAGGCAACTTTTAGGTTGTCATCAAATTCTTGAGGTAATTTTACTAGGAAAATATAAGTGCAAAGGCAAATTAATACAAAGATGAAACTGAAAAGTCCAGTTAAGCCATTGTTTAAGGCTGAAAAACCTTTGGTGCTATAAAAAACCCAAGAGTAAAAAGCGTTCGGTAATAAAGCAATCAAAAGTAGACCGGAAAAAGTTTGCAACACCATTTTCTTTAAAGACCATCGCTTTTCATTAAATAGTTGTGACCGTACCTTAGTTTCATGTAACAAAACACAAAAAACAGGGTAAATAAGCGCACATACTGCAAATATGCTCGTAGTAAAATAGTATTTTATAATTGAATAATCTGAGTTACAAATTAAGTATACCATAATACTAGAAAGCAAAACAATCAAAAATTTAGATGTTGTAAAATACTCAACAAAATATCTTAAGAACGATTTGATCATTCTCTTTTGTACCGCTTTAAAATGTTCTTTTATTACCATTTCAAATCCTGTTGGTCCAAACTTATTGAACTCCTCTTCCAGAGCTACATCAAATTTAAGAGAAGGTTGCTTATTCCATTGCTCCTCTATCCCATTAGCTAGATGATCTACTAACTCAGTTTGTAATTCATACGACCTGACTCCATTTTTATAAGTAAAGGCATAAGTGTTTTTAATCTGTTCGATGGTCAATTTCATTACTAATAAGCTATTTTAGGATTCATAATTGCCTGCATGTTCTCGATGTATTCTTTTAATTCTGCCAGCATATGTATTGTTTCTTTTTGACCTTGCGGCGTCAGAGAATAATACTTTCTTATGCGGTTATCTACTTTTTTGGCATCTACCTTTAAGTGACCAGCTGCTTGCAATTTGTGTAGTGAAGGATATAAAGCTCCTTCCTTAATATCTATTTTGCCTTCGGTGATTTCTTTGACTTTCTGAGTAATTTCATACCCATACATTTTGCCTTCTTTCTCCAGAAGCCGCATGATGATTGTGGTGAGACTACCTCTATATAACTGGTTATTTGACATACCTAAGATTCTTAGGTGTAAATATACATAAGGTTCTTATGTAAACAATATAGAGATTGTTAAAAATACAGTTCTCGATAAAATTTATGACGTGAACATCTTTGAAATGGTTTTAGGAAATTGCTTTAGTTCCGCTTTCGCGAAAGCGGAATTACAACCATCGTTTTTCTAGCTAAAAGGAAATAATAAAAAATTGATAAATAGTTCTACTATAACGTTATAGTATTCTTACTTTTGCAAAAAATTAAACACAATTAAACCCACATTTATGAGTAACCAAATAGATACTTATGAAAAAGAGCTCGCTTTCCAAACGGACAGGCGACGTGCTGCTGTTGCATTTATCAAAGCCGTAAGCGATTTATGGTATGATCGTTCTATTGAATTGGTTCTTTTTAGAAATCAATTAATCAATAGAAACGTAAGTGAAATTATCAATTTACACGAGTACGCAGGAAAATTTGTACAGAAGCCTATTTCGGTTTTTGATAGTGTGGAGATCGCGCAGGCTTTGTTATCACTAGACTTGCCGCCTGCAAAACTAGATATCGGTAAACTTACTTATGAATACCATCTTGAGGAGAATGAAATGCAAGATGCGATGAGTTTTGTGATGAAAAAACTAGGCGACGCGCAAAAATCAGAGCAAATAGTACCTAAAGATGTGGTTCTTTACGGTTTTGGAAGAATAGGTAGACTGCTCGCTCGAGAGTTAATGACCAAAGCTGGTAAAGGAAGTCAATTAAGATTGCGTGCTGTAGTTACTCGTGGAGCAATTACTGAAGCTGTTTTAGAAAAAAGAGCGTCTCTTCTTGCACAAGATAGTGTTCATGGAGATTTTTCAGGTACGGTAAGTTATGACCTTGAACAAGAAGCGTTAATTGTTAATGGAACAACTGTAAAAATGATCAGTGCCAATGCTCCTGAAGATATAGATTACACCGCGTACGGAATAAATAATGCGCTGATTATAGATAACACTGGAGCCTTTAGAGATGATGTTGCTCTTGCGCGTCACTTAAAAGCAAAAGGTGCTCATAAAGTATTACTTACGGCACCAGGAAAAGGAGTTCCTAATATAGTACATGGTGTTAATCATTTAGAAAATGATCCTGATAAAGTAGATATATTTTCTGCTGCAAGTTGTACGACTAATGCGATTACTCCTGTGCTTAAGGCTATTGAAGATAGTTTTGGTGTTGTAAAAGGACATTTAGAAACCATTCATGCATATACAAATGATCAAAATCTTGTAGATAATATGCATAGCAAGTACCGTCGCGGTAGAGCTGCTGCATTAAACATGGTGATTACAGAGACTGGTGCCGGAAAAGCGGTAAGCAAGGCTTTACCATCTTTTGAAGGGAAACTGACATCTAATGCGATACGTGTTCCTGTTCCTAATGGATCTCTTGCTATTTTAAACTTAGAGTTAGAAAACACCACTTCTGTAGATGCTCTTAATGCTACTTTAAAGAAATATGCCCTTGAAGGTGATCTTGTAGAACAGATCAAATATTCTATAGATAACGAATTAGTGTCTAGCGATATCGTAGGTTCTAACGCGCCATCGATTTATGACTCTAATGCAACTATTGTAGGGCCTGACGGTAAAAACGTAGTTATATATGTATGGTACGATAATGAATATGGATATAGTCATCAAGTTATACGCCTAGCTAAATACATTGCTAAGGTGAGAAGGTTTACTTATTATTAATTCTAGCTTGCTTTCACTAAGCTAAAACGTAAAAGCCATTCCTCACGGAATGGCTTTTTATTTGAATTCAAGTTACTGTATTTATAATAATCTTAATGCACAGTTGCTCTACTCATAGTATCAATTGCTTTGCTAATCAAAGTTTCTCCTTTTAAAATCTCAAAAGTTTCTTTATTGGCTGTATCATCATGCAATACTCTAGCTAGAGTTTGAGCGACATCTGCTCTAGAAATTTCTCCTTGCTTGTTTAGTTTGTGGGATAACTGAATGTGATTTGTTCCCTCATCATTAGTTAATGATCCTGGACGCACAATAGTATAATTTAAGTTACTATTCTTTAAATATTTGTCTGCGTTGTGTTTTGCTTCCAAATACTCTTGTAAGTCTTCTGCTTCTTCAGGTTGGTCTGCTCCCATAGAGCTTAACATTACAAATTTTTTGATATTATGTTTTTGTGAAGCATCAATTAGCTTTTTAGCTCCTTCTTGATCAATCTCTACTACTTTTTTCCCTCCAGATCCAGCTGCAAATACTACTTTATCGACATTCTCACAAGTATGTGAAATATCTTCGGATAAATCTCCCATGATCCATTTCACATTTTGGGCTTCAAACTGTGCTTTTTGATCTTCCTTACGGATCATCGCAATTGGTTCAAAATATTGAGACTCATTTAATAAATTTACTACTTGTTTTCCTGTGGTACCTGTTGCACCTGCTATTAATACTTTTTCCATAAAAGTAAGATAATACAATATGAATGGTATCTGATTCTGAGAGCTTGGTTTAACAGATAATTGCATGCTTATTAACGTAGTCTTTTATCCATCTTTTACCTAAATTAACAATTAAGTGTATATTTAGCAATGATAAGGCAGTTGCCTTATAGATTAACGGCTAAGAGTCTGTTACATTTGTTACATCAATTAAACTAAAATTATGAGATTTTTTTACATTACTGCAATTCTACTTTTCACAACCCTACAAGTAAACGCACAAGAATGGGAAGTATATAAAAATGAAACCCTTCAGTTTAGAGCAGATTTTCCCAATACACCTAAGAAAACAGTAGAAAAAGTAGATACGGCTGTTGGTACTTTAGATATGCATATGGTAATGTATGCACCTGAAAGTGGAGATGATAACGCAGTTTACAGTATTATAAGATCAGATTATCCTGCAGAGCAATTTGCAAACGCAACTGACGAAAAGATCAAAAGTGTACTAGATGGAGCTGTTGAAGGCGCAAGAAGTAATTTAAATGGTGAGTTAGTTTATGATAAATCTGTTAAGTTTAATGGTTATGCTTCTCGAAATGTGAAGATTGAGATAGCTGGTGCATTTGTGTATTTAAATACTACATTAGTGAATAACTCCATGTTTATTACGCAAGTTATTTGTATGACAGATAATGACAATAACACAAGCATCAAAAGATTTCAAGACTCTTTTGAAATTATCAAGACCAAACAATAGTCTCAAGATTATTCTGGATTTATCTTCTATAAAACAAGAAGAACCTCTTTTTTGAAAAGTACTGATCATTATGCCCAAAAATTTGGCATCACCTCCTATTTCAAATTGCAGTTGCCACTAACTGCTTTTCAATTTGCAAGTAAGTTGGGTGCGATGACTCCATACAGCGAGATAGGAATATTTTCGGATTTAGAAGATATCTTTTCTTCAGATCATCGTACCTATATTAAAGGAATGGTTACCGATAAACATTTTCAAATTAAACATAAAGCGCAACTGTTTGACTTTGGTAAACACAGTGCGATAATTAATGGCTTTATCAATCAAAATTCTGATGGTATTGAGATTATAGTAAAGGTAAGTTCGTTAAAAATAATCCATAAAATTTACTTCGTTATGGTAGGTATGTTTTTGATTTTATTTCTTTTGCAGGCTTTAATCAGTTTAGTATTTTTAGATCGTTGGGTTCTAGTATTAATACCATTTTTAATACTTTTTACCATTTTTACATTTTTAATTCCTATTCTGTTTTTACGTTATAGTACAAGTAAAATGCATGCTTATTTTAACGGCTTGTTTGTTTATCTTGCTCAAAAAAACAATGTCCCATCTTAAACCATTAACGTCCTTACGCTTTTTATTTGCGTTGATGGTTTTTGTATCACATTTAAATTTCCTCAAAATAAGTTCTAATGAATTCTTGAAAGACCTCTATAACCAAGTTCTTATTCATGGCTATATAGGTGTTAGTTTCTTTTTTATTTTAAGCGGTTTTATCCTAACTCACGTGTATCGTGATAAAATTAATACCAACAAAAAAGAGAATAAGAAGTATTTTCTAGCACGCTTAGCACGTGTTTACCCATTACATTTTGCCACTTTTATAATAGCAATCCCTCTAATGTTTTGGGGACAAGAAATAAATGGAAAGGGTATTTTATTAGGACTTTCTAACGTCTCCTTAACCCAAGCCTACTTACCTATTAAAGAATTTTTCTTTTCTTTTAATGGTCCATCTTGGAGTATTTCTTGCGAATTATTTTTCTATTTGTGTTTTCCTTTTTTATTAAAGTTTCTGAGTAGAAAAAAGCTGCTAAAGTATATCATATCGCTACTTTTAATAGTAGCGATAATAGTGCTTCCGCTTTTTATCGACAAAGAATTGCATCATGGTTTATTTTATATCAATCCTATATTTAGATTAGTAGATTTCATTTTGGGAATAATTCTTTATGATTTGTATGTACTATCTCTAAAAAGAAAAAAACAAGTAAATTTTGCTTGGTTAGAATTTCTAGCCATTGGAGTATTCATATTGTTTTTTAGTTTTCGCAACAGCGTTATGGAAACATACCTTTACAGTTCCTATTATTGGATTCCTATGATAGGAATTATCTACGTTTTTGCGTTTCAACAAGGAGTTTTATCGAGACTACTAAGTTATAGATTGGCTATTTGGCTAGGCGAGATCAGTTTTGGTTTTTATATGGTGCATCATTTAGTGCTGCGATATTTTACACTAGGAAACGGTCGGTTCAACATATTCTCAAACGATTTGACTATCATTATTTTGCTTCTATTTTTAAGCATACTAGGTGCGTTTATCAGTCATAAGTATTTTGAAATACCTATGAATAAATGGATAAGAAACAAGTGGAACTAAAAAAACTACTCAGATAACTGCTGCCTGCGCAGTTTTGGCTTAAGGACTTTTGATGCTTGTGTATAACCACCGTTATCTCCATCTAAGAAATGGATGTGATAATCATCTATAGCGGTAACAAAACAAGAAAGAATACTACTCGTGCTGCAGTAAAATCCATAAACTATAGAGCCATTGTCCTCAAGACGGTCTAGGTAATCTAGCAATTGCTCACGCTGACTCTGTTTGCCGCTAATAACGGTATTTATAGCTCCGTCAAGCAGAAGTGTCTCAGTAAGCTGAATCAAATCATTAAGGTAATTTCTTCCAGAACTGGTGTATTTTGTAAACCAGCTTCCCATAACAGTGCGCCACCAGCTAGCGGCTAGCTTAGTCGTAGTGATTTGATCAAACTTCATTTTTACCTCATCCTTAAGGCGGCTCAGTTTATGAACCATTTTTAACCTTTTGGCAGTAATAGGATGTCTAATGACGTCTTCACCATATATTTCATCTATCTTTTTAAGAACTTTACTATATACTTTTGATTGATGAGCGACAGTCGTTGCCTGAATGATCAATGTTAGAATCTCGTTTTCATTTCTCGGAGGCTTTATTTTATCCCATTTGCATTCCATTCCTTCAAGATTCAAGTTATAAGGAAGGTCTTTTGCAGTAATCTCCTGCTTATTAGATTTTATAGCATCTTCTGCCATTTGCAAGGCATCACCTAAAATGATAGGCATGATGTGCAAATCGTTGCGTTTGTATTTTAAGATTTTTAGGCTGCCGCCATTTTCTATCATCGCTCCTACTTTGCGATGTCCTACACGTAAATAGAATTCAAAAGAAATAGAGCATCTTTCTTGATGCAGTTGCAAAGCAAATAAACATTCTTCTAGAATCTCATCAGGAACTATAATTGTGGCCCCATCACCTCCAAAGAAAAATGGAATCTCAATTCCTGCTTCACGAGAAATATTTAAGCAGGCTACAATACTTCCAGTAGCGGCTAGGTTTACAACTTGTTGTTTCCCTTCACTTATCGCTTTAGTAGAATTTTCAACATCAGTTACAATAATGTTCCAAGAATCTGGTACTTTAGAAAACACTTGTTCATCAGCAACAAGCTCATGTAACTTACCATAATGCAAGTGTAAATCTTGATAAAAAGTATGGTGTGTGCTCTGCATACTCAAACTTACATATTTCCCTTTACTGTCCTCACAACAATTTGCCAAAATCACTTAACCATTTCTTATCATATAAAACCTTTAATATTTGGTATTTTTGCAAAAAAACCCCTGAATATGAAAAAATTATGGTTTGCTATTTGTGTTGTTCTCGCTTTCGCGAAAGCGGAATCACAAGTAGTCATCAACGAGTTAGATGCAGATACACCTGGAACTAACGATATGCAATTTGTGGAACTAAAATCAGATACTCCATTTTATTCACTAAACAGCTTTGTTTTAGTATTCTTTAATGGATCTTCTAGTGTAAATAGCGGCATGGGGCGCTCCTATTATGCTGTCGATCTGGATGGACTTACTACAGATGCTAATGGACTTGTTGTATTAGGAAGCTCTCTAGTTTCTCCAGTTCCAGATCGTTACATAGCCGAAAGTAATATACAATTAGGAGCAGACGCTGTAGCTATTTACAGAGGCGATGATACCGACTGGCCAGACAGAACATTTGCAAATCAAATGGATCTTGTGGACGCACTTATTTACGACACAGATGATGCTGATAATATGGCTTTAATGAATTTGTTAGGAATCAATGTGCAGTACAACGAGAATGAAAACGGAAACAAAACTACAGAATCGGTGCAACGCAAAGCAGATGGTACTTATGAGACTAAAGCTCCTACTCCACATTCTTTAAACGATGCGACTGTTCCTACCTATAATGGTCTTAGTTTTACAGCAAGTGAAACAGAACTAACAGAGCCAGATACTTTTGATATCACTTTTTCATTAACACAAGCTCCTACAGCCGATTTTATTTTAGGATTCTCATTAAATAATTTTAGTTTTAATAGCGCAGATTATACTGGTGCGAGCTCTTTCACTATTCCTGCTGGACAAACGAGTACCACGCTTTCATTTACCATCGTAGACGACGCTATAGATGAAGGAGACGAAACTCTTGAAATAGATCTTGATAATAACCTACCTGTAGGTTTCAAACGCTTAAAGGATAATGAAGAAATTTTTGTTATTGATAACGATTTTCAAGTAGCAAATTACGGGACACCATTAGCACCTACTTATGGTAATGTAGCAAGCACAGCACCTGCAAATTACTACAGTTCGCTTGATAATCTAGCGTCTCCACAACTAGAACAAGCGATTACGGACCTCATTTCAGAAGAGTTTGCTGTACGTATTCATACTTATGATGATGTAACAGATATTTTAAAACAAGCAGATGTATCTCCATTAAATTCTAATAATGTCTGGTTGATGTATACAGAACAGGAAAGAAGAGTAATTGATTTCCAAACTGGAAGTACTAATACAGGAAAATGGAACAGAGAACACATCTGGTCACGATCTAGAGGAGCCTTCTTTTCTATTGAATACGACGAGACTAATGATGGTATGTCGGTATGGACAGAAACTAATGCAGACAGCCTGCGCCATGGTAACAGCGATGCGCACCATTTGAGAGCTACAGATGGACCTGAAAACAGCTCTAGAGGAAACGATGATTTTCCAGAATATAATGGACCAGCTGGTTCACAAGGTAGCTGGCATGGTGATGTAGCTCGAGCATTATTTTATATGGACCATAGATTCAATAATCTAGCTTTAGTAAATGGTAATCCACCTAATTCCACCGTTGGACAATTAGGAGATCTAGCCACTTTATTGCAGTGGCATAGAAACGATCCACCGGATGATTTTGAAATGAATCGCAATAACGTGATTTATGGATGGCAAATAAATAGAAATCCCTTCATCGATAATCCAGATCTTGCCGAATATATCTACGGAAATTTAGTAGGGCAAAATTTCACACTTTCTGAAAATAGTGAAGAGCTTTCTCAAATCGTTTTAAGTCCCAACCCATCAAAAAATGTACTGAAGATACAAAATATCAGTAATCCTATAGATGTGATAATTTATGATGCATTTGGAAGAATTACGCTTTCGCAAAAGCTTACACAAGACACAAATATTAATCATAATCTAGCATCTGGAATGTACTTAGTCCAATTAAAGGACGGTAATCGAACAGTTGTGGAGAAATTGATGGTTGAGTAATTAACTTGTTATTTTATTTAAATGAATCCCATTTCAATTATGTTGAAATGGGATTTTTTTTGCAGTATTTATTTCAAGTCTAGTTGAAGTTAGATTTGAACTCTAATTTAATAAAATATATATAATTGACGCAACCATTTTCAAAAATCAGCATCTAAAAGAGCACTAATTTAACCTAATAAAAAATAATCATCACAAATATTTAATGCTCCATAAATATGATAAAAGGCATAAATATTGATTACAATGAAATTATGAAAAAAACCATCCTACTTCTATGTGCTTGCGTTATAGGATATACCGCCACTGCACAAACTGCAAACGATTCTGAAGATCGTTTTGCAAAAAACGAAATCTCCTCAAACATTCTTGACCTGGTCATCGCAGGATCTTTAAACGTCACTTATGAGCGCATGTTGAGCAATAACATAAGCCTTACAGGAAGTGCCACCTTTTTTGATACTTATGGATATTATGATGCCGGTTATTTAGAAGATACTAACGCTTTTTCTCTACGACTAAGTGCAAATTTCTACGTGAGTAAAAGACGCCAATTTGAAGGTCTTTATTTTTACCCATTGCTAAAGGTACGTACTGGAGAAGTTACTAGTGACTACGATATTTATGTAATAAATGATCAGGGAGATTTTGTTCAGACAGATCGTCGTAATTATGATATCAGTGGTTTCTCAGCTGGTGTAGGTATAGGAAATAAATGGTTGATTCAGGATAAGTTTTCTGTATTAGTATTTGGAGAAGTAGCAAGAAATCTAGGAGGCAACATTGAAAATGAAAATGCAGATTTAGGCAATGTAGAACCACGTTTTGGAATTAATTTTGGATATCGATTCTAATTATATATCAACGTATTTCTAAAAAACTAAAAATCCCATCTCGATTAGATCGAGATGGGATTTTAATTTATAAAGCTGTTCTTAAAGAATTAGTCCCACTTAGAACCAAAAAACTTAGAACGACTTCCTTTTTTTCCTGAAGACTTATTAGATGATCCAGAGTCTTCTCTTTTTGGTCTGGACGCACGGTCTTTAAAACTACTACCGCTACCAGAATCGTCATTAGATCTAGAGCTGCGACCTTTAAAACCACCTCCAGAAGAGCTGGAGTCATCATCTCTTCGTCTTCCTTTGAATCCGCCAGATCTTGGTCCAGAATCTCTGCGTCCTTTGTAACCGCCGCCAGAATTACCATCACGTTTACCTTTGTAACCGCCACCGCTTCTTCCACGACCACCATCACGTCCACCGCGACTGTCTCTTGATTCTTTTACAACGCCATCATGAACATTTGCTCTTAGCTCACGACCATTACGCTCAGCACTGTTAATCTTTTCCATTTGAGGCGCCACTTCTTCTTTTACATCCATAAAAGAATGAGCTCCATCTAAAACGATACGTCCTATATCTTTACCATCAATGCCTGTAACATCACAAACAAAACCTAATAAAGCACCTTTGTTCATATCATCTTTACGGCCTAAATTGATGAAGTAAGTCTTCATTCCTTCTTCACGACCTCTAGATCTAGGTTTTCTCTCACGATACTCACCACTATCTTCGCGTCCTTTAGAACGATCATTAAGATCTGTGATAGAGTTACGTTTATAAATAGAATTATATTCTTTAGTTAAAAATTTACCTATCAATTCGTCTTTAGAAACATCTTCTAAACTTGCTTTCACTTCTTCAAAAAGCTCATCCGAAATTTTTGGGTTAATTTCTTGACCCTTTAGATTTTCTGTCCATCTAGAAATACGCTTTTGCGTAATAGCTTCTAATGCTGGAATTTCTCCTCGATCAAAAGATATAGAGAGTTTCTTCTCCATAAATTTTAATTTGCGCATGTCACCTTTTGTAATCAACGCAATAGATTCTCCTTTTTTACCAGCTCGCGCTGTACGTCCAGAACGGTGCGCATAAAACTCAGGATCATCTGGTAATGCAAAGTGAATTACGTGAGTAATATCATCTACATCTATACCTCTTGCAGCAACATCTGTAGCGATTAAAAGTTTTAAATTTTTATTTCTAAAACGTTTCATGGCTGCATCACGCTGTGCTTGAGACATATCTCCATGAAGTGCTTCAGTAGAATAGCCATTGTTGTTCAACTCATCTGCGACGTTTTGAGTATCTCTTTTGGTACGACAAAACACCACACCGAACATATCTTGATCAAAATCAAGCATTCTTCTTAAAGCCTCAGTTTTATCTCGAGCTTTTAATTGAACATACTGGTGTGAGATATTAGTATTTACAATATCCTCGCGATTGATACGAACCTCTTCAGGGTTCTTCATGTAAGTGTCAACGATTTTCTTGATTTCTCTCGCCATGGTAGCAGAGAATAACCAGATATTACGACCTACATCTGTTTTAGAAAGTATAAAATCAATGTCTTCACGGAAACCCATGTTCAACATTTCATCTGCTTCGTCAAGAATAAGAAATCTTAGTGCGTCTAGTTTTACCTCGCGACGCTTCATAAGATCCATAAGACGTCCTGGAGTAGCTACAATAACTTGAGCTCCACGTCTTATATCTTTAATTTGTCCCATGATGCTTGCTCCTCCAAAAACAGGAACCACATTGAGTTTACCCATTTTTTGAGACATCGCTTCTATCTGACGACAAATTTGTTGTGCTAGTTCACGCGTAGGGGCTAGAATTAATGCCTGCGTGTCTTTTGAGCTAGTGTCCATTAGTTCTAATAATGGTATCCCAAAAGCTGCAGTTTTCCCTGTACCAGTCTGCGCCAGACCTATAAAATCTCCATCGTGCTTCAGCAAGATAGGAATTGCTTGCTGTTGAATCTCTGTTGGACTCTCAAATCCCATTTCAGCAAGGCCGTCAAGTAACGGCTGTGTAAGCCCTAAGGCTTCAAAATTTTTCAAATAACTGTGTTTAATTATTTTGCAAAAGTACGTATAATAAATGGATTTAAATAACTACGCTTTAAACTCATTCATACCGGTAAATTAAAACCTAAACTATTTAAAATTAGAAGCTTTGCCTCACTTTACAAATTGGACAAATTCTTCAATAGTTTTTCTTTGTGGCAACTCTATTTCTTGCTCTTTCTCATAGGTTCCTAAGTAGAAAAAACCTAAAAATTCTTCTCGCCCGTCTACCCTTATATTTTTAAACTGCGACATATTTGCAAAAGCCTTTGGCGAGCTCCAGTAACAGCCATAACCTAATTGATGTGTAGTCAACCACATATTTTGCACACTCATACTCACCGCTGCAGTCTCTTCCCATTCAGGAATAGACTCTTTTTCATCTCTATATTTAAAAATGAGAATCATCACACTTGTCTTGGCAAGTTTTTCTTTGAGCTTTTTCAATTTAAAGGATAGCGGCTTTCCCGTATTTTTCACAAACTGCTCGCACATAAAGTTGCCTAAATCAGTAATGGCTTGCCCTTCTAAGACTTTATAACGCCATGGTTCGGTTTTCTTATGGTTTGGTGCCCATCGCGCACTTTCTAAAATTTCAAGCAAGTCTGTATGCGGTATTTCTCCACCAGTATACTGAGCTGGAAAAATGCTACGTCGTGACTGGATCAATTGTTCTAATGATTTATTCATGACTTAAAGATAGTAGTTGTTCCGCTTTCGCGAAAGCGGAATTATTAAAAGCTTTTAAATGAAATTTACAAATAAACGACCTTTTATAATTAAAGAACTGAAGTAATGTAATGATGGTCAAATTTCACCAAAGGTAAAAGTCTAAAGCATTATTGTTTTAAAATTGGAATTTTTATACTAGTTTAGACGTCATATTAACCAATTAAAACTTAAACCAATGGCAACAAACACAATTACATTAGAAACAGCTCAAACATGGGCAAACGCATGGAGAAGTCTAGAAGATAAATCTCCATATGTAGACGGACTTAAAGGCTGGTGGGTACCAGGAGAGGACCTCTCACAAGTTATGGCAGAAGGTGCGGTGAATAGCCGCATGTACATAGGACTAGACGAAGAAGATTTAAAATTAATGATAGTTGCTGTTGATGAAGGTGGAAATGACATGATAGACGCATCTAAGGGATGGTACATATACGATTTTACACAGCATATTCCTCCAATGGGAAGCTCTTCAAGCCCTTTGAATTAACAATGCAAAATTTAGAGTCTTTATTTAAATTTTCTTATTTAATATTACTGATGCTAAATTTCTTTGGGATTTCAGCATCAGTTTTTTTTGGGGCAAAATCGTTTAAGCCGATTTGGATTTATCTACTTGTAGGTATAATTTGTGAAGCTTTTACAGAGCTGTTAGTTCGTGATTTAATAACTATAAACGGGCAAGTCACAAACGCTCCTTTTGCGCATTTATATATTTGGACCCAATTTATAGTATTTAGCTACTTCTATTATTCGGAACAAATGTCGTCAAAAATGAAAAAGCGTTTCATTTTGATATTCTCAACATTTTTTATTTTAGCAAGTTCTCCTTATATCTTCTTAGAGTCCAATTTAATGACTCATGATCCATATATCTCTTTAATAACCATGCCATGTGTTCTAATTTTCAGTCTTATTTATTTTGTCCAATTATTAGATTTGAAAAATGGATATCCGTTTATAAGTATCGGAATATTTATCGTTACGGGAAGTTCATTGATACATATGAGTACTGGAGCGTTTTACGAAGATGTGGATATTGATATAATTTATTTGAGGAACACGATTAATATGTTACCGCTTATCATCATGCAACTGCTTTTTATGTATGAAGCTTATTTGTTTTTCAGTGAAAGGAAGCAGAAACTCACAATATAATTTTTCATGTTTTAGGTTCAAATAAAACCATAATCCTCCTCATCCTTAATTCAATTGGAACAGACTTTTGACATCCTTATCAATACTTTCCATATTCTACTTGGGGTCAATTTCATTTTTTATTTTGTAGCTTTTATACAAAGAGAACCAGCCTTAAAATTTATTTTTCTTTATGTAGCTGCCTCTACTGCTACAGAGGTTTTGAGCTACTTGCTTGTTCACGGTGTCATAAGTTTTGCCGAGAGAAAGACCAATGCTCCTTTCTTCTTCTTATTCATAATAGCTCAGTTTTTGAGTATTGCTTTTTTCTTCAGAAGGGTTCTAAAGAGAAGAAAGTGGTTCTCCTATTATAATTATTTGATGATTTTGGCGCTAATTATTGCTGTAGCTCCCTACATATTAAATATTCAATTAATAATGTCTTTTTCACCATGGGCTGCTTTTATTACTTTCCCTATTCTTATATTTTTGAGCAGTTTGTATTTTATTGATTTATTAGATATTAAAAAAGGATATCCGTTTGTAAACATTGGTATTTTTATAAGTTTAGGTTGTAGTTTGATTAATTTCGTTTCTTTTAGTTTTCAAGATGGTGTGAATGACTCCATAAAGTCTTTCAAACATTTATTACATATATTGCCCTTAATAAGTTTACATATTCTATTTTTATACGAATGTCTTTTATACTTCAAATCTCAAATACAACGGTCAACTATGTTGCGATAGGTATTATGATTTTCATCATATTATTTTCTGTCGGGATGGTCATTTTTTTTATGCTTTCGCGCAAGCGCATCACATTATCTGACTTAGAGGTGCGTGACACAAAAATTAAGGCTCAGGAAGATGTTCTTACTGCTACTCTAGAAACACAGGAAAAAGAACGCCGTCGTATTGCAAGAGACTTACATGATGAAATAAGCTCTAAGCTCAATGTCATTTCCTTAAATACGGACATGCTCATAAATGAATCTCTAGATGAAAAGGACACAACACTGTTATTAAGTCGTATTAAAAACGCTACGGAGCGCACGTCAGAAAATGCTAGAAGAATTGCTCATGATTTATTGCCACCGGTATTAGAAAAATTCGGTTTGTGCCAAGCCTTAACTGAATTAGTAGGTTCTATAAATAATGAACAACTTGAAATAAACTTTAGGTGTAACTGGGATGAAAGTAATATGAGCCTAGAGAATCAATTGCATACCTATAGAGTGGCTCAAGAATTATTTAATAATTCGATAAAGTACAGTAAAGCTGATAAAATTGACTTGCTACTTGACGACGAACCACACAGACAAATGATTTACCGTGATAACGGTATAGGCTTTCAAGAAACAAAATCAGTAGGTCTAGGCACTAGCAACATAAACAGTCGCATCTCTATATTGCAGGGAACAATGACACTTAAAACTGCAAATAATCAAGGTGTTTTATATACCTTTGACTTCTAATCAACTCTCAAACTTAATATTATGATTAATATCGCTCTCGCAGATGATGAATCTTTGTTTCTAGAAACATTGAGCTTCATGCTCGATAGAAGTCCGGAATTCAATGTTTTGTTTACCGCAACAAATGGACAAGAAATGCTCGATCAACTTGCTGATTGTGTTTTCATGCCTGATGTTATTGTAACAGACCTAAAAATGCCAGTTCTTAACGGTGTAGAAGCCACAAAGAAAATGCGTGCTAGTTATCCTGACTTGAAGATCATCGCGTTATCCAGCTATGACACTGATGTATTTATTTCTAATATGTTAGGTATAGGAGCAGCGTCTTATCTTGTTAAGAACGCTAAAGCAGAGGAAGTCTACACCACTATAAGACAAGTTCACGAAAAAGGTTTTTACTATAACGATAAACTACTCAGAATTCTTCATGAAAATTCTCAAAATCAAAACTTTAAAAAAAGTGCTTTAGACAGCAAAATGATTAGTGAACGAGAAAAAGAAGTTCTACAATTGATTTGCAAACAATTTACCACTAGAGAAATAGCTGATGAATTAATTCTCTCCACAAGAACTGTGGACCGTCATAGAGATAGCTTACTAGCAAAAACTCGATCTCGCAATGTTGCCGGTCTCGTAGCATTTGCTATTCAAAACAGCATTGTAGACCTAAAAAAATAAGGTGACAGTTTAAAATTGGGTATTTATACCCATTAATCGTATTCAAATAGATAGTATTTTTACCATGTAAATGAAAGTAAGGTAGGTTGAGATTCAGGGGACAACCTATTTTTACTCCAATTGACCGATCCATAGTAGGGAATGGACGTCACAAAATGGGGCTTCGGCCCCATTTTTTATTTTATACAGCATAGTTCTTAAACTACTACATGTTTTTATTTAAAATATTACATTAAATACAAATTCAATAAATCTATCTCTACAGTTCATGGTAAAAATTGAACGTTTTATCTGAAAAGTTATGCAGTGATTAAATATTAAGAATTAAAAATTTTTGTTAAATAGAAAAAGTTTTATATTTATATCACTGATGGGCAGTACAATAAAGAAATGTGGGGATTTCCTTATAAACGTATCTCATCACAATTCAACCTTTGAATTATCTAAATGGAGCTTAGGCTCCATTTATTTTTTGCCCTATCGAGATTTAAAAAATTGTTATCCTAAAGAACGGTTTCTTGCGATGACTTTTACCTTGTTCATCAAAATGCATTCTAATTTTTCTTTACATTTAAAAAATAAATTTACTTTATGCTTACAAAAGTTTATGGTAGCGCGGTTTTTGGCGTAGAAGCAACTACGATTACTGTAGAGGTTAATGCAGACAAAGGTATAGGGTACCATCTTGTAGGGCTTCCTGATAAGGCTATAAGTGAAAGCTCGTACCGCATTACCGCAGCTCTCAAGAATGTAGGCTATAGAATGCCCGGCAAGAAACTCATTCTCAACCTTTCACCAGCTGATTTGAGAAAAGAGGGAAGTGCTTACGATTTACCACTTGCATTAGGAATACTCAACGCCTCAAAGCAAATTCAAACTGATGATTTCAAGGATTACATCATCATGGGAGAACTATCTCTTGATGGCCAACTGCAACCTATTAAAGGAGCGTTACCTATTGCCATTAAAGCTAGAGAAGAAGGTTTTAAAGGGTTTATTTTACCTAAGCAGAATGCTCGTGAAGCAGCGATCGTAGATAATTTAAATGTTTATGGCGTCGATAATATTCTAGAGGTCATAGAATTTTTTAATGAGGGCAAGGAAATAGAACCTACTGTTGTAGATACAAGAGATGAATTTTTTCAAGCACTAGAGCATCCAGAATTTGACTTTGCAGACGTAAAAGGTCAAGAATCCATAAAAAGATGTATGGAGATTGCCGCTGCTGGTGGACATAACATTATTTTGATAGGTCCACCAGGAGCAGGAAAAACGATGCTTGCCAAAAGGCTTCCTTCCATCCTACCTCCTATGACATTACATGAAGCATTAGAAACAACTAAAATTCATAGCGTCGCTGGTAGAACGCAAGAAAAAGCTGGATTAATGGCGCAACGACCCTTTAGAAGTCCGCATCACACGATTTCTGACGTCGCATTAGTCGGCGGCGGTGCTTATCCACAACCAGGAGAAATTTCATTAAGTCATAATGGAGTTTTGTTTCTAGATGAATTGCCAGAGTTTAAAAGAACGGTTCTTGAGGTGATGCGACAGCCTCTCGAAGATCGTGAAGTGACTATTTCCAGAGCAAAGTTCACGGTTACTTACCCTTCTAGCTTTATGCTGGTAGCCAGTATGAACCCAAGTCCTGGCGGATATTTTAATGATCCCAACGCACCAGTTCAAAGCAGCCCTGCAGAAATGCAGCGCTATCTAGGGAAAATATCAGGGCCACTTCTCGACCGTATTGATATACATATAGAAGTCACGCCTGTACCGTTTGAGAAATTAACCGAAGAACGACTTGCTGAAAAATCTACTATAATAAGAGAAAGAGTTACTGCAGCAAGAGATATACAAACTTTACGCTTTCGCGAAAGCGAAAAAACACATTACAACGCTCAGATGAGCGTCAAGGATATTAGGAAGCATTGCATTCTCGATGAAGCTAGTAAAGAGATGCTTAAAAATGCAATGGAACGACTGAACTTGAGTGCTAGAGCTTACGACCGTATTCTTAAAGTTGCAAGAACCATAGCAGATTTAGAAAATACAGAGCAAATTAATGGTACACACATCGCAGAAGCTATTCAATATAGAAGTCTTGATCGTGATGGTTGGTTGGGTTAAGCGAGTCATTCACTTAAGATATGATATCTTACTATATTTAAAACTAAATTTATCGATAAACGGTATTTTTCAGGGTCTAAATAGATGTTTTAAAGAATTTAGTCCTTTAATTTAGAAGACAATACGTAATTTTGCAACGTATAAAAAAGCATCCCTAAATGACTATTTCTACATTACCCTTAACAGATTTGAGAGAATCATTTGATAACGACGCAGCTATTCTGGGTTCTATACTAGATATGTTTCTAGTAGAAGTGCCGCAAGACTATTTATTGCTTCACCAAAACATTAAAAATGGTGACTACCACGCAGCAGGATTGCAAGCTCATAAAGTAAAATCTAGTTACCGTACTTTAGGAATTAATGACATGGCAAGTATCTTACAAAAGATTGAAGACAGTGCAAAAAACAATGAAAATACAGAGATGATCCCTGAATTATTATCTGAGTTCAATGAAAAATATGAGCACGTTAACAATCAAGTCGCTTATACTAAAGAGCAGCTTTAAGCCTCTATAAAGTCCTTATATTCAATAAAAAAGGCTTCTAGTTTACTCATATTCTCGTAATAAAATTCGTAAACATCTGGCCAGTCAGTTTGTTTTTTGATTTTTACACCTTCAAGCATAACAAATACTCTAGATATAATTTTGCCAGATTCTAATTGGTAATTTTCTTCAAAGATGAGTTCGTTATTAACTTCTTCAAGTAGGATACTTTTAAGGCTAAGCAGCTTTTCATAATAATAAGCTCTAAAAATGGCATCTTCATGAGTAATATCTATAGAGACTAACGCACGCCTATCTTCAAAAGAAAATTTGAGGACTACATCCTTTAGTTTTGTATCGTATAACATCCATTTACGATCATATCGTTTACCGAACATGGTCCAGAATTGTTGTCTGATCTGTTTTGCTTCTTGCTTAGAATACATATGGCAAAATTAACTTTTGTTCTCAATAATCTGGATTAAATACATATATTATTAAAGCTAAAGTTCAGATTCCTTACTTAGAAACGATTGCTTCTATTTACCTTTGTGTTATGTATAAAAATGATACCATTGTTGCCCTCGCTACACCAGCTGGTTCTGGTGCTATTGCGGTGGTAAGGCTTTCTGGACCTGAGGCTCACGTGATTGCAGGTGCTATTTTTGTTCCCGCTTTCGCGAAAGCGGAATCACAACCATCTCAAAAAACCTATTCCAAATTAGGTGCAAATACAGTCACGTTAGGACACATCAAAGACGACGACCGAGTTATAGATGAAGTTTTACTTACCAAATTTGTCTCACCTCGCTCTTACACCGGAGAAGATGTGGTAGAAATTTCCTGCCACGGATCCATCTATATACAGCAAGAAATAATTTCCTTGTGTTTAAAAAAAGGAGCGCGCATGGCACAAGCTGGCGAGTTTACCTTGCAAGCGTTTTTAAATGCAAAAATGGACCTGTCACAAGCCGAAGCGGTTGCTGATTTAATCGCGAGCGAAAGTGAAACGGCCCACCAGATTGCGATACAACAAATGCGCGGAGGCTTTTCTAACGAGCTTAAAGAATTAAGATCACAATTGCTCAACTTTGCAAGTTTGATAGAGTTAGAATTAGATTTTAGCGAGGAAGATGTCGCATTTGCAAATCGTGATGATTTGAAAAAATTGCTAAACGAAAGTCAGCAAACGTTAAGAAAATTAATTGATTCTTTTGCCTTAGGAAATGTACTCAAAACTGGGATTCCTATTGCTATAGTGGGCGAGCCTAATGTAGGTAAGTCTACCTTGCTTAACGCTTTACTCAATGAAGAAAAAGCAATTGTAAGCGACATTGCAGGAACGACACGTGATTCTATTGAAGATGAAATCAATATAGAAGGTGTACGTTTTAGGCTGATAGATACCGCTGGTTTAAGAGATACGACTGATACAATTGAAGGCATGGGAATACAACGCTCCTATGCAAAAGCTGAACAATCTAAACTAGTTTTATACTTACTGGACGCCACACATCTCAATACTTCACCACGTATCATACATTGTTTGATGCGCATTCAAATAATGCGAGAAAAATTTCCAGATAAACCGCTTGTTGTTGTACTCAATAAAATTGATCAAATCACAGGCCTGGAGCATGCCGAAATTACTAAGCAAATTAACAAAAAATCACCAGAGACTATTCTTATCTCACTGAGCGCCAAATCTCATGCTGGTGTGGAAGAATTAAAAACGGCATTAGTAGCGAGTTTTAATAGCGGCGCGTTATCTCAAGATGATTCTATAGTCAGCAATGCTAGACACTACGATGCTCTACAAAACGCTTACAGTTCTTTAATTGAGGTGCAAACCGGAATAGAAAACGAGGTTTCAAGTGAATTTCTAGCCATCGACATACGTGCCACTGCAGAGTCTTTAGGTATCATTACTGGTGAGATTACAAATGATGAGTTGTTAGGAAATATTTTTAGTCAGTTTTGTATCGGGAAGTAATTCACTAAATGATTATTTAGTGGTATTAGACAAAATCAATTTGGCATATTATTGATGAAATATTTCAAATAATATTTATAATAACATTTGTCTTTAAATGAAGTAGATCCTGAAGAACGCATTTTTTGCACTTTTTTAATCATCTGAATCGTGTATAGTATTAATCCTATTAGAGAAAATATAAAAACGATGAATAAAACTTGCATTGAAATGAAGTGCTTAATTAGGGGAAACTAAATTTGAAAGCATTTTTGAGAATACATTCGGCTCCACAAATTAACACTATGAATAAGTAACTAAAGTTAAATGCACGGCAAAAATCGTCTTTTACAGATGAAACGTCATAATTTTAGTTTAAAAGCTTCACTTCTTCATGTAAATTAAGCTATCGTGTATATATTAGTAGTTAATTGTATAATGATAAGAATCGGTAGAGATGTTACCAGTAGCTCCTCCTACACCTTGATTTACGTTTGCTATCATGTTAAGTGTATTATTTTTTATATAAAAAAACCAATTCACAGGGTTCTGTGGACCGCTAAATCTACTATCTAAATCTGAACCGTTGTTTTCTGTACCAAAATTTGTAATCGAATTTTGTTGAGGATCATAAACAGAAACTCCGTTTACACTCTGTGTATCAAGATTTCCTATAAACCCATTTAAAACAATTAACATTTCAGAGTGAATGTTTGCCTCTAAAATCGATCCATTTATTATAACCTCATTAGTATTGATAGATTTCAAGCCATTAGAACTAATCAAATAATAATCTTGTTGCATTGGTAAAATCTTCCAAATCGCTTTTAATGAATTTACTCTGTAATTATTTTCTCTATAAAACTCGCTGATGTTCGTTCCATCGTACGAGTAGGCAACACGATTCCATGTATTAAATTCTTGTCCTGAGAAAATGATATTTCCATCATTACCAGCTACCGCATCAAACTTTGCCCCTAGCATCAATGGCAATTCAAACTCATTTTCTAATGTCCACGTTTTACTTGTACTATTCCATTCATACACAACGAATGGACGGTTAGACTCCCATTTCATCACTATGGCATGATAGACACTATTAACATTAAGAATTTTAGCATCGAGAAAATTAACTCCTATACCTGTTTGAGTATAGTCATCAAATTGCATTGTGTTACTATTATATTCTCTGGTAAAAATTTCTGCTGGAGTGCCATGATTAGCATTAGCGTCTTCACAGTAAAAACCTAATACTCCTGTTTCATTTATATTATAAATATAATTTTGCGCAGGAGTACAATTAGACCACTGACCTTCATTATACTCACAAAATTCAGAGCTTGCTTGAAAACCTGTAAAGATATTACTGATATGATATTGTTTGTTTAAATAAAAGCCTGCATTAGATACATTTGATTGATGGGTGGTGGCAACTGGCTGGATTTGATCATTGTTAACTACATTCCATATCTCATCAGTTCTATCCATGACACTTATCATATCTTGATTATCATTATCATCTCCATTTTGACCGTTGTTCTCCTCGTCCATTGGCGTTTCACTAGTGCAACTAGCTATTATAACTATTATTATAAAATATCCTAATTTTTTCATCTATTAAATTTTTACAAAAATGGTTCTATAAGTATAAGTTTACCATAGGACAAATGCCGTATTCTATCGCTCTGCTTATGAAAATAGTTTACAAATGGTTAGGAATCCGCTTTCGCGAAAGCGGTACTAAAACAGTTATCATGGAAATATTTCAATTTCATTCTTTCAAATACTATTTAAAGGGTATGCCATCGATTTAATTTTTAAGCTAACTTTAGCCAAACTAAACATTTATGAAAACTCTATTTTCTATTACTTGCCTTGTTTTGATTCTCAATACCAATTATAGTCGAGCACAAAAAGTAAGCACCATTGAAGTAGGTGACATAGTCAAACTTATTGCACCATTAAAAGTTAAAACTGGGGCAACAGTTATGAGACTTACAGCACAAACCGACGCTTCAAATGATGTTACAATACTTCAACAAGGCTATTTATTTCATGTTGTTGAGATAGACACCACCGCTAACACTGTAGAATTACTAGCAATCAATTTTAAAGACAAGAAGAACTTTTTATCTTCTAAACAAAGCGACATAGTAAATCAACAAATAAGAAATCAATATAATAATAAAGTTTATACGGTGAATCTCGATGATTTTAAAAAATTTGCTCGTTTGTACAAATACGCTACCATTCCAGATCGCATTTCTATAGGGATTATTACTTTGCCGTTTAAAGCGAGAATAACTGGTGATAATGTTGCATTTGATACAGAATTCAATTTTAATAGTACTGCAAATGTTAGAGTGTATAGTTATAAAAACACTCATTTAAACCTGCAAATAGGAGCTGGTTTAGGTTCAGTTAACTTAAATGAATCTAATACCAACTACCTAAATGGTACAGAAACCATTCAAGCCCAGGATGTAAGAACTCTTTCCATACTCACTGGTTTTATGGTCTCGCACCGTGATATACAAATAGGTATTTATGGCGGCTGGGATCATATTAATAATCAGAAAAATTTTCAGTGGGAAAACAACGGTAAATTGTGGTTAGGTCTTGGTGTTGGGGTAAATATTTTTAACAATAAGACAGAAACGACGGTAACTCAACAAAGCACTAATTAAAAATTATGTGATTAAATACCTATCAAGCAATTATAGCTCTTTTAGAAAAGCTTCTACTAAGTGAGCTGTACGATAGGGTTTTACGATGATAGAGTTAAATCCATAACAATAAATTTCTTCCTCTGGATTATTAAAAATAGTTGCCGTTAAAGCTATAATAGGGGTATTTTGATTAAATTTTCTTATTTCTTGGGTAGCAATTATTCCATTCATGACTGGCATATTAATGTCCATGAGAATAAAATCAAAGTCACTAGATTTTGCCATTTTTATTGCTTCTAAACCATCACTCGCGGTTGAATGTAGCATGCCTATTTGATCTAATACTTTTTGAGTGACGAGTTGGTTAATTTTATTATCGTCCACTGTTAAGACTCTTTTTCCTGCTAATGACTTTATGTTTTTTGAAGCAACCTCTTGTGTTATATTTTCAGCTTCTCCTTCTTTTAAAGATAATTGAAATGAAAAGGTACTGCCTACTTTATAAGTGCTATCAAGCTCAAGCGTACTTCCTAGAATAAATAGTATTTTATTGACTATTGGGATTCCCAATCCTGTCCCGTGATGTTCTAAATCATTGACATCTTTTACTTGGGTGAATTCCTCAAAAATTGCTTTTTGTTGATCGAGTTGGATGCCTCTTCCTGTGTCTTGAATTCTAAATAGCAAGTGGTAGTGGTCGTCCTTTTTTTCATTAAATATAACCTCAAGTTTCACTGATCCATCTTCAGTAAACTTGCTCGCGTTACTCATCAAATTCATTAAAACTTGAGAAATTTTAGTTTGATCGCCGTAAAGGATTTCAGGAATTTTGGGATCTATTATTAACTCAACGTCATTATTATGTTTCTCATTAAGGAAATCAAAGGAACTTTTTATATTAAATAAAAGTGTAGAAAGGTTAAAATGGACTTCTTGTAATTCCTGACCTTTCTTAGAGTTAAATTTATTGATGTGCAAAACATCATTTACTAATGCCAAAAGATAATCTGCTGAAAATTTCAAGGATTTAAAATCATTTTCAAATGGTCGCAGCTTGGGTTCTTTTAAAAATAAAGATGATAGGCCAATTATACCATAAAGCGGCGTTCTCAATTCATGACTTATAGTAGATAGAAACTTAGTATTGCTTCTAGCTAGTTCTTCAGATTTTTCTTTTGCCTTTAAATACTCTGCATTTTTTTGAGTAAGTATTTTGAGTAGCTTATCTCGTTTAGTTTTTTCTTTTAATAATAGCATCAAGATCAAAAACAATAATAAACCTACTACTATAGAAAAAATTAAGTACAAGTTACTTTCGGTGGCTTTTTGATTGATAAGATCATTTTCTAATTCTGAAGCTCTCAGTTCTTTTTCAATGTTATCAAAATGCAAATCTACCTTTGCAATTTGCTGCTGCTCGATTTTATCTTTTTCATATTGAACAGCTCTCAAGCTATCGTATAGTTTATTATAAAAAACAACATTTTTAAAATCTTCCAGTTTTTCATAACTCTCCATAAGAACCATATAAGTTTCTAAAAGATACGTTTCATCATAATCATCTTTGGTCTTTAGAGCCAGTAAAGCATCCTCAATAGCAAGTGCTGGTTGATTTTCCATTAAGTGAATGCTTGCTTTGATGAAATTTGTGGTGCCTGCATAACCTTTGCGCCTTACAGCAGGTTCTTGCTGATCTATTTTATCAACAATTTTACTTAAATGATATTTTGCTTTTGCGAGGTTCTTCTTTTTAATATATAATTCGGCAAGATTGTGATGAATAATAAATTTCCCATCTTCACTGCGGTCTCCATTATAACCAAAGTCTAAACCTTTATTAAAATAAGCTAAGGCTTTTTCTTTGTCATCTTTAAAGTGCGTGTTACCAAGACTGATGTACATCATCATGACTCCTATCGAGTCCTTCTTTTTCTTAGCAGTTTGTAAGGCATGATTGAAGAAAATGTTTGCATTCTCAATATCATCTAGTTTAATGAAAGTACTTCCTAAAATATTACGGAATCGCAGCTCTAACTGATAGGCATCAATTTTTATGGCATTTTGAATAAGCGCTGGAGATTGCTCTAATATTTTTTCAAAGGTCCCTTTATTGTAGTATTCCATTAAAACATAAGAGACAGAATCCAATTGCTTTTCGTCGTAATTTAAATTCTCTTTATGATAAACTTCAACATCCTGTTGAGCAAAACCTGTAAAGAGAATAAATAGGAATAGACAGTAAAATACAGTATGCTTTTTTGACATATAGTTTCTTAGTTTAATTATAGTAATTATCACTAAACTTCCCTAAGCTACTATTTGTGAACTTTAATTAGAAATTAAAATAAAATAATTTTGGTAAAATTCTTACATCTAAACTATATCTACAGTAAGTATATAATATACAGTTGAGTACAAAAATTTAACCTTAGATAAATTATCGATGAATGACAATCTTCATACTTACTTTTTCGAATTAGTACGCGAAGCTTTGTAAGTTCATTCAATAATCCCTAACCTTTGCTCCTTTATTATTAAATACGCCTTGAACTACATTTCCAGTCTTTTTGTACTGCATAACTCCAAGTCCATCAATCCTATCGTCAATAAACATTCCCTTGAAAATCGAACCATCTACATAGGAGTACATTCCATAGCCTGTTCTTTTGCCTTGCTCCATGTAAGAACCAGTATAAATACTACCGTTGTTCCAGGAGTATATTCCTATATGAGCTCTTTTTCCTGAACTGAAAAATCCCCAATACTTGTCACCATTGTTATAGGAATACATTCCAAATCCATCAAAACAATTGCCTGTACAGTTCCCAGTACTTTTTCCATTATTATAGTCGTCGTAATAAGAAGTTAGAAGTTTGCCATTTTCAAATAATCCTGCACTTGTGATCTGATTCTCTTTATTCATAGTAAATCCGTAGCCGTGCTGTTTTCCATCTTTCCATTTACCTATGTATCGATTCCCATTAGTCCACTTATAGATTCCTACACCAGATCTTCTATTTTGCACATACTCTCCGTGATAATAGGAATCACTAGGATATGTGATATAAGCGACTCCTGTCATCTCGCTATTGATAAATGTAGCATCTGTAATGATATCATTAACCACTACTCTTCCCCAACCTTCTTTACAATCACCTTCTACGCATTGGTAATCTGTAGTTGTAGAAGTTGTTTCTACTGTTTTAGTTGTTTCATTAGTAACACGATTATCGAGCTCACCTTCATAAGGTTTCCCCAACTTTACCTCATAGTTTTTTGCATTCTTAAAACCAGTTAAAATATATAAAGGAACATCGTTAATGAAAATTACCGGATCTCCATTCTCTAAATATTCAAACCGCGCCTTTTTGTAATCAATATGCTCACCTTTAACAATGATAAAAAAATTATCCTTTTCTAATTCTCTGGTATAAACTATAGAAGCTTCATCATCAGTAAGCAATCTCATCTTTTTAACAGACTTAGACTGATTTTTGTAATCATCTATAATATAAGTTAACCCTACACTCTTTTCAACTCTATAATCTATCATATGTGGTCCCAAAAAAGAAAACTCTCGACTCTTCACCATGTTCTTACCATGAACGTAGTTGATAAATTTTCCATCGTAGGCATAACTCATGCACTCTTCATTTGTTGAAAGAATATTATTGACTTCAATGCGAGTAGAAACATCATGATCATCTTCAAAAACATTACTTACCGAATAATAATTCAATTTAAGAGGATCATAGATAATCTTTTCATTAGGCTTTACACCTTTTGAAACAATGAGATCAGTAGCTCTTACACCGTCAATATAGGCAGTCTTGAGCTTGTCACCTTTGCCTCCAGGTTGATAGTAACCGTATTCTAGTTTATAATTCTTGTTTTTATCACTGTAATATCGATTGTAAGTAGTATAATGTTTAGCATCTGGATCTCCTGCTGCAAAGAAGTCTATTTTATTCCCTTTTTTATCAAATTCATATGCATACTCATAGGTTCCAGATGAAATAATTTCTTTTACTAAGTAACCATTTTTATAAACATAACTTCCTTTGAATCCTGGCGAGCCATTTTCGTCAGTATACTGTAAATCGATAATTAGTAATCCGTTATCAGTTTTGTAAGCAAACTCTCTTTTTTGGTAAAAGACACCATTCTTATTTACTGTTGTACTTATAATTCTGTCCTTGCTGTCGTATGTATGTGTTTTCTCTTCATCATACGTATTTTTCTCGTAGACCAGCAAATCTTTCTCATTGAAACCATAGGTGGTTGTACTGCCGTTCTTATACTTAAATTTAATGATGTTACCTTTAGCATCATACTCAAAAGTATCCTCATAATTATTACCTACTATACGGTCATTCTCATAATAATAACGCGTTCCATAATTATATACTAGTTTGCCATCTGGAAGAAATAGCTTCCCAGCTGATGTAAAAATATCTCCTTCTAGATTAAAATGTTTTTTGTGAGCTTTAAAACCTATAGGATTACGAGGCGCATTTACGAAATCTACTTTTTGAGCAATAAGATTTGGAGTAAAAATCAAAAACAAACAAATAGCAAGTATAGGTTTAACAGGTAATAACTTCATGACTCATAATTTTAAACATCACAGGCAAATTGCAGATTTTTAGCAATAAAATCAATAAGGCAATTGCCCTAAATTATTTGTAAGTTATTAATGTATCTTCTATTAACATTTGAATTATTTACCTTGTAACCGTTTGTTATAAAACAAGTTAACTTTGCGTTTTTTTATTAAAATATGTATATTGCATTTATGAAAACAAGTCTTATAATCTTATCCTTCTTGATTTTAATATGTGATAAAGGCTATTCACAGATAGGAGTAAACACAGATAATCCTTTAACAACTTTGGATGTGAGAGGAACTAACGATCTTGGAGCTGTTGCAGCTACAGATGGCATTTTAGTACCGAGAGTCAATTCACTCGCAGTAGCAGGAACTGAAAATGGTCAGCTAGTTTTTCTAAATACAGCGAGCGGTGGTGATTCTATTGGTTTTCACTACTGGAGTACAGCAGCAAGTGACTGGTTACCTATTGATACAACTGTAGAGCCATGGAATGAAGCAAACACCACAGATCCGGCTACTTCTAATTCTCAAAACATTTACACTTCTGGTCTAGTAGGGATAGGTACTGATGACCCTTTAGGAGCATTGCATATTACCACAGAAAACTCGAGAGATGTCCTTTTCTTTAGATTTATTGACAGTGCTACTGACGATTTAGACATCGATTTATTTAGAACTAGAGGAACGCTGGCAACTCCAGCTATTAATACTGATGGAACTAGATTAGGTGGACTGAGAGCGCAATCAATTACTGTTCCTGCCGCTTATACTTTTAGACCTGCTGCCGAAATATATTTCCAGAGCGATGGAGATTCAGGCAGTACTTCAAGTGCAGGTAAAATTGTTCTTGCAACTACACCTACTGGAACCACAGGTACAGTGGATCGTATGGTGATAAGAGAAGATGGAAACGTAGGGATTAATCAACCTGATCCAGAAGCAACCTTAGATGTTAATGGCAGTTTTAAATTTACAGATACAAATCAGACCAACGGAGCTATTTTAACAAGTGATGCAAATGGAATAGCAACATGGACACCACCTATTGATAGAGTTTATGGAATGGCTTATGTCAGTACCACCTACGGAAACGTTACTAACGGCAGTGCTCTTGAGCTAACCGTTAGTGGTCCCATTTCCAATATGACCAAAACTACTAATGGTCTAGAAATAGATACCACAGGAACTTATAAAATCAATTATAGCGTTAGCATTCAAAGAGATGGTGGCGGTACTCAAGAAGTAGATTTCTATTTGAGATACAATGGCGTTGAGATTCCTGGCTCTCGTATTTATACAGATACAGATCAATATACAGATCAAATGAGCAATAGCAATACTATTTTCTATGAAGTTACGACTGCAAATGCAACTTTAGAAATTGTTTCTTTAGATACTAATACTAACGTGAGCATTCTAAATGGTACTTCTTTGACAGTAGAAAAAGTCAACAATTAATTCATTACTCAGGCAACTGCTTTTAATGATAACACAGCTATTCCTAAATTCCTTTTTGTCTTGAGGATAAATAAAAGAGGTGATCTCAGACTTTGAGATCACCTCTTTTAGTGAATTAAGTAGATAAAACTTATTGTAATCCCGCTTTCGCGAAAGCGGAACTAAAACCAAATCACTCTACATCTTTAAGTAATTCTATAATAGAACGCTCTAACTGTTGATCTATGCCTTGATCAATTTTACCGGGCATATTTTTAACCTTGATTAATGGCTCTGTCTGGCTGTTTTCCATCCATTTGCCATTAATATCTTTAGCACTTACCGGTACAACTCCCCAATATGAGCCATCTGGTAGTCCTTCCCAACCTGCAAAACTACAAGTACCTGGAGTAGGCATTCCTACAGTTTTTCCTATTTTAAGATCGGTGTAACCACATGCAAAACAGTGACCGTCGCTATATTGCGCCTCGTTAATCATGGCAAGTGTAGGCTTCACCCATCTAGAAGTAGGCTCTCCACCTACTACTTTATCTTCAGTTGCATAAGTAATAAAAGGCGTTCCGGTGAAAAACATGGCAAGATCTGCCACTAGATCGCCACCACCGTTAAAACGAGTATCAACAATCATCCCTTTACGATCGTAAAATTTACCCATCATTTTTTCATAAATATCTCGGTAAGGACCATCGCCCATTCCTGGAATATGGACATAACCTAGCTGACCGTTACTTTTCTCTGTAACTTCTTCTTCGTTTTTCTTTACCCATCTTTTGTATAACAAACCACGTTCTTCTCCTAGACTAATAGGCTTTACGGTAATAGTCATGCTTTTTTTAGTTTCTGGATCATTGATTTCTAGCAATGTAAATTTATCATTCTTGCGGTTGAGATAGGATGCAATATCTCTGTTTGAGCTGATTGTTTCTCCATCTATTTTAAGAATAGTCATTCCTGCTTTCACGTCAAAATCTGCTTTATCCAGCGGTCCACCTTTTATAACTTCGGTAATTTTAATACCGTCATCTATGTGGTTATAGTCCATGAATATTCCTAGAGAAGCAGTAGCATCTGGATTGCTCATTTTCATTCTTGCGCCTCCAGCTCCGGCATGGGATACATTTAACTCTCCTAGCATTTCAGATAACATCTCTGTAAACTCGTTGCTGTTTCCTATATAAGGAAGGTGTTTTTCATATTCCTTCTTCATCATATTCCAGTCTATTCCATGAAAATCTGGATGATAAAAGATAGCATTAGTACGTATCCATACATGATTAAACATAGCCTGACGCTCTGCTACTGCGTCGTATTCCATCTCTCCTGCTATTTTTATACCTTCCTTTTTGTTTTTATCGGTGTCAATCTTAGAAATACTACCATTACTCAAAAGAAATAAATTCTTCATTTCTTTATCCCATTGCAAGCTTCCAGAAGAGGCATTGAGTTTAATGGCCATTTTGGTTTCTTTAGTTCTCAAATCGGTTTCCCAAAGATTTAATTTGTCTTCAAATCTTGTTAGGTAATATAGCTTACTACCATCCTTATTAAGAACTGCATCGCTTAAACTAGAAGAATGAATAGTAAAACGTTTAGTCCGGTCCTTCATCTCGTCCCAGTCAAATTTCACTTCTAGACTGTCCTTCTTTTTGTCCTCATCATCTTTTTTCTTTTTCTTCTTTTTCTTGTCGTCTTTTTCGGCGGCTTTCTTTTTTGCTTCGTCAGCTAGTTTTTTGATTTCTTTTTGAAGTGCAAATTCTTCTTTACTCAAATTAAATTCATCCCAAGCATCTTGCGTAAAGAACATGGAGTACACATCACTTTGTGAAGAACCACTAGTTGCATAAGATTTTAAACCGTCACGATTAGAAAACCAGATCATCTGTTTCCCGCCGTTTACCCATTGTGGGCTGTAATCATAGTAACCGCTTTCATTTAGATTCATTTTTTTAGAGCCATCTGCTGCAAGAAGGAGTACTTCTGTATTGCTCAATGATAAATCCCAACCCATCAATAACCATTTACTATCTGGACTCCAGGTAAAATCTTTATCACCATCTCTCATATGAAAAAGTTCCTTAGGAGTCATTAAAGTAATTTCATCTCCGCTTTTTACATCTTTAATTTTCAATGTACGACGGTCTTCTATGAAAGCCAGTTTTTTACCATCTGGAGAATATGTAGCGAGGTAATTATCTTTACCGTTTTCTAGAACTGCTGTTTCCTTTATAAGAGTAGACGCAAAAAAGAAAGGTTCTTCTTCTCGTACTTTTTCGGTTTTATATACACTCCATTTCCCGTCGCGCTCACTACTATAGACTACAGATTTACCTTCTGGTCCCCAAGTTACAAATCGCTCTGCCTCTGGAGTATTGGTAATTCTTTTGGTAAATGATTCTTCAATAGAAGTCACAAACACTTCTCCACGAGCTATAAATGCGATTTCTTTACCATTAGGCGAAACTTCCATCTCACTTACACCACCATTTATAGAAATGAATTTATCGCTGTTACTTATAGGTTGTGTCGTGATATTCACTTGCAATTTTACCGGTTCTTGTCCTTCTTTCATAGTGTACAATTTACCGTCATAACTAAAACACAGCGTACCATTTCCAGCAGATAAGAATCGAACTGGATGTAAGTCAAAAGAAGTAAGCTGAGATACGTTTGTACCATTTAAGCCGGACTTGTGAATATTAAAAGTTCCGCTGCGCTCGCTTAAGAAGTAAAAAGACTGCTCATCACCGCTCATTACTGGCATTCTATCTTCACCTGCATAAGTGGTGATCATTTTATGAGTGTTATTTACTACGTCATAGCTCCATATATCTCTCGTGATGCTAGACTCATGATGCTTGCGCCATATATTCTCACCACCTTTTTTATCGTGGTATAGAATTGTTTTTCCATCCTTACTTACATTCAAATATTCTGCTGGAATAGTAAATAGTTGGTCCACACGTCCACCAGTAACAGGAACTTGATATACTTCTGGTTGTGAGCCTGTAGGAAATTGCCTATGCTTCACATCATCCATACGAGCAGCGCCAAATAATACTGACTCGTTATCATGGGAAAAAGAAAAGGGCTGCTCATTTGCAGAATGGTATGTTAATCGAGTTGCTGGTCCTCCGTTTGCATTCATCACATACACATCAAAATTTCCATATCGGTTAGACGCAAAAGCCAGTTGTTTACCATCTTTGCTCCATACCGCTTGATAATCATGCGCTTCATGAAACGTGAGCTGTTGCGCATTACCGCCGCTGGCCGCTACTTTGTATAAATCTCCTTTGTAAGTAAAAACAATCTGTGAACCATCTGGCGAGATGGTATTGTGACGCAGCCATCCAGCGTCTTGTTGTGCGTGTAGGCTTATTGCCGTGAGAAGCAGCGCCCATGTATAAAATAATTTCATAAGTTGGTTTTAGTGATCCGGTTAATAGACAGCTACAATTTACAATAGTTACAGGTAAAATTACTTTTTCATTGAAGAAGTTAGTTGTTTTTCTCGCTTTCGCGAAAGCGGAATTACAACCTCATCAATGCAATAATTCTTTACTCGAGATTCTAAAAGCTTGCTCGGTGCCTAAAAATCGAGGATCGCCATGTTTTTCTGACCAAAAACCGTCAAGCACATCCTTAGTAATACACTTATAAACCACGACTCCTTTGAAAACCTGATGGCGTTCATTTGAATAATTGAAGTTGATCACTAAAATTTGATCCTTATAGAATCCGGTACCGTGTTGTATTTGGTCGTCGCCTATTTGCCAATGTGCTATGATACGCTGATATTGATCTAGCTGCAACTTAAGCTTGCCTTGATAAGGCTGTTGCGTTGCATCCTGATTTTGACCGTTAATTGCAAATTCACCGACTAAATCTTGTACAGTCATTTAAAATAATTTCTGTTTGAAGTCGTAAATAATAGCAAATATTTCATTTGTATTTACTTCATTCGTTCAAAAACAATCTGATCCTTACTGAAGTCTGCTGGTCGTTCTTTAGTTTCAAAGTTCATGGCCATTTGCAATTCATCTTCTGACAGCATTTGAATAATTCCATACATTCGTCCCAATTCTTTATTGTTATCAGTATTTGTAATAATAAAATCTATGGCGTTTGGGTACTGACTTCTATCGATTTCATAAGTCATTTTAGATGTCACACCTCTCATTTCAAATGACTTACCACCAAATACTTGATCTTCTAATTGAAAGGTCGCATAGCCATCTTCAGTCAATATTAAATAACCTATGTCTCCTTTGTCTTGACCTTTCCATTTACCGACTAACTTCTCTTGAGCTGTCGTGAAAGAACTTAATAAAAGTAATGAGACCATTACAAAACCTAATCGTTGTAAATACTTCATGTTTAATGTGTTTAATGTAATTAATGTGTAAACAATAATACCAAATTTTATTGAATCATTAGAATTCTATCGCTGATCGCTAGCAAATCTATTGTTATGTTTTAATTCAAAAAAATCTTGTATCAATAATAAACCCACAAGAAATATTTGGGATTATTGATCAGATTCAATTATCAACAAATTAAATTTACCTTTGCATAATATATAGAGTTCATGGCAAAAAAAGGCAGTGAAAAAAACACCAAAAACAAAGGCAAGCACTCCAAACTTATGGATCGTGTCAAGAATAAAAAACGTGCCGAAAAAGAACTGCGCGCCCAGCGATTAAAAGCCATCGTTCAAGCCGCAAAGGAGAACAACTCCTAGCCTATTTGATCTTGATAAACCCAATGATCGTTTTCTTTGCAGAATCGAGATACTTCGTGCAAGACTTGAACTTTTCCTTTCTGTAAATAAAAAGCTTTAAACTCAACGGTGCCGGTTGTATCATTTTCTAAACCGTCGGTAGTATTTATCACATTAAGCTTAATCCAGTTCACAGATTTTGTCCACTTCTCTAAATCTTTAGCTTGCTGCTTATTTGGTCGTAAAGAACTGAGGTGACTGCGCTGTAAATAGGCCACATCACTTAACACAAAAGCACTATAACGCGATCGCATCATTTGCTCTGCAGTGGTTGCTTGAGAAATATCTTTATGTATAATAGCACAACAGTCTTTGTATTCTTTTTTTGGGTTGCAAGGGCAGTTTTTCATTTTATAAAAATAACATACTTCCTAATGACTTCTTGCGAAAACGAGGACATCTATTAACTACTTTAATTACCAGTGTCCTGTACCGCTTTCTCCTTTAAAAGGTCCAGTCAAATCAGGTGTGATCCAGCCAGCATAAAATTCTCCTGGTTGCGGTTTTACTCGATTTCCATCTACAAAGCACTCCAAGTGCTGTGGATAGAAAGCCAAGTAATCTTTAAGATCAGCAAATTCTTGTAACGGATTTGCATAGGACCAAGCGACAGGTCGATTCTGGTTTTCCTTGATTGCGAAATAATCGGCTTTTCCTTTCCACTCGCAAAACGAACTTTTTCCCTGTAATTCTACCAGTATTTCTAAATTCACATCTTCACGTGGGATGTAATACGTAGGTGGACTTGCTGTCTCCAAAACTGCCAACGCATTCTGAGTATCTACAATGGTATCACCTTGATATTGCACCAGTACAGGTTGAGTCACCTTTTCAATCACTGGTGGACGAGGAAAATCCCAAACAGATCGCTGACCTTCCTCCGGCTCAATAGCAAACGGTGGACGTTTATTGCCTCTATTGCTCCAGCCATCACGGGCTTTTTGTAATCGGTCTTTGTTTATGTTCATTGTGGTGTTATTTTAATCGTCTTATCGACCTCATTGTCATGTTGAGCTCTTCTCGATGTCATGTCGAGCGCAGTTCCCGATACTAACTCGTTCTCGACTGCGCTCGAACTGACATTGCTCTCGACTGCGCTCGAACTGACATTGCTCTCGTTGTCATGTCGAGCGCAGCCGAGACAGATTACCAGTTCTCGATGTCAAAACGTTCTCGACTGCGCTCGAACTGATATTTTTTTTTTAATTAAGCATCCATTTTATCCAGTGCAATCCTTATTTCTTCTTCTGTAGGTTGGAATTTATGATGGGTCATATTTCTGCATTCTGAGAGAATTTGCAACATATCAAAATCATTATTTGCCAGAGATTTTTTCTTAGCAGCACTCCATTTTTTGATCTTTTTCTCAAAATAAATACATTGTCGTACATCCTCAAATCTTTCACTGTAAATTAATTTCAAAGGTCTTCTTTTAAAAGTAAATGATCTGGGATTGTAACCAGAATCGTGTTCCTGCAAGCGTCGTTTTAAATTATTGGTCATACCTGTATACAACTTGCCATCAGCACATTCTAAGATATATAAATGGTAGTATTTCACGATTGTTAGTTTTTTTTAAATCCTAAATAGCTTTGTTCTCGTTCTCGACTGCGCTCGAACTGACTTTACGATACGATGTCATGTTAAGCGCAATTCTCGATGTCATGTCGAGCGCAGTCGAGACAGGTTACCAGTTCTCGATACCTACTCGTTCTCGACTGCGCTCGAACTGACACCGCGGCCCGAACTGACTTTCCGATAGAACTGGCATTCCTGATTTTATTCTATTTCTCGTTCTCCATCAAAGCCACTTTGTGCAAATCCTTGCAATCTAGGTTTAGAATTTTCAAAATGTTTGTAGAAATGACTTATTGAAATCATTTTCATAACTTTGGAGTTGTAAATAGCTTTTACACGTACGTTTTTAAGATAACTAGAATCCAGTACTATTTTTATCTTTCTACTAGAATTTCTTAATTTACCATAAACAGGTATACTTTCATGTCCCATACCGCCATATTCTGGTAGTAAGATTACTTTGGTATTTGTAGAAAAGTGTTTGGTGCCGTAAACGATTTTTTTTTCGACTCCTAAAAAATGTTTACCAATTATGTTTCCTACCAAGGCATAATGAAAGTCCTTGCCTTCGTCATCTTGCAATGGCGATAGATCTGGTTTTGTGAAAAACCGTTTGATGATCATTTCATTAAAATCCATTTCTTTCATTTTACTACTTTATTTTACATCCCTTTTTTTGATTACTTGATCAACTCATTCTCGATACTAACTCGTTCTCGACTGCGCTCGAACTGACATTGCTCTCGTTGTCATGTCGAGCGCTTCTCGATGTCATGTCGAGCGCAGTCGAGACAGGTTATTTGATCTCGATGTCAAAACGTTCTCGACTGCGCTCGAACTGACATCACGAGTGGAACTGACAGCATCATTTATTTTTAAGAACCTTCAACAATAGCAATCTCCTCATCACTTAATCCATACAATTCATAAACCATTTGATCTATTTCTTTCTCGGTTTGATTAATTTGTGATTGTAGTTCTTGTACTTCTTTTTTCTTTTCTTCAAAAAGCTCCATCCATTCAAACTCATCTTTTTTAGTGAGTGTTGGGATCTCTTGGAAATCGTTCTCCTTGTCAAGTCGAGCGCAGTCGAGACTGTTTTTAGTTCTCGATGCTGACTCGTTCTCGACTGCGCTCGAACTGACACTTGCTTCTTTTTTACGCCTTCTATTCTCTGCTTTGATCGCCTTATTTAATTCTTTGATAAAATCTCCAAAATCCAACTCGTGCCAGTTTTGGAGTTTTTTGGAGAGTTTTTTTAGTTGGAATTGATTCATGATAAATGAGAGAAAAGATTGTGATTTAATATTAAGTATAGGAGTTGTCGCTAAAACTGAATCAACAAGTTTAACATACATCAACTGATCATTAATATCTATTCTTTTAACAGGTAAAGGGTCGATATACATAATTTTTACTTGTGCAAATACTTTACCATCTTCATTAATTGATTTCTCATATAAAAACCTAATAAGACTGCTGTTCAATAGACTCAAAATATACTTCAAATCAAAATTCTTGTCAATTAACAAACCGTTATGAACGGTATCCAAAGTGTAATATTTATTGGTTTCTATGGTACATATCGGATATGCACTAGTTTGTCTTAAAATTATTCTCTCTGGAACTTCAAATATTTCTTTTTTTCTAGGTCTATGTAGTAGTTTAACGTCATAAATTATTTTCAACCCATTATAATTTAAAGAATATCTATTAAAGTCACTTCCAGTTATAACTGGCATAGTTAATTCTGACTTTTCGTAAGTGAGATACTTTTTATTTCCACCAGTTATAATTCCTTGATTAAAGTTTATAACGTCTTTCATAGGAATCGTGTCCTTAGAAATCCTTTTGATTATTTTTTCAAAAGGCGAAATAATTAGTGATAAGTCAGGTGAATTAATAATTTCCTTAATTGGAACAGTCATTTTAGTAAAAAGATCTAATTCGAAATCGACAACATCACTAATTTGTTCAAAGGCATTATAATCATTTTTTGATTTTTCAAGAATAAAAACTATAGAATCAACAGCTGCATCTTTAAAAACTAAAATTCCTTTGAAGTCTATTAATGTATGTATTTGAGTTTCGTTTAAAATAAATTTTCTAGCCTCTTTGTAATATCTGTTTTTCAGTATAGTATAAGGAGTTATATAACCTAATAATCCATTCGTTCGCATCAAATTAATTGCTTTTTCATAGAAAATTGGATAAAGATTTAATCTGCCATATGCTGATTGGTATTTTTTTTCTAAAAATGATTTTTCTTCAACTGCGATATATTCAGCAGGTACATAAGGCGGATTCCCAATCACCACATCAAAACCACCTTTAGCGAAAACCTGTGGGAATTCTTCTTCCCATTTAAAAGCCTTGTCACCAGCGACGGCTTTTACATCGATAAGGCTGTTACCACATTTTATATTGCTGCTTAAATCGTTTAACTTCCTACGTGGTTGTGCGGTACGTAGCCAAAGCGATAATTTTGCAATCTCGACACTTTCTTCATTAAGATCTACTCCATAGATATTATTCTCTAGAATGGTATTCTCAATATCTGACAGCGCAATAGAACCACCCAACAATTTTGATTTTAACTCGTCTATATAATTGTGCTCAGTAATCAGAAAATCCAGTGCTTGGTTGAGAAATGCACCACTACCACATGCTGGATCGCAAATAGTGAGTTGCAATAACCACTCGCGGTAATCGTCTAAAATTTTAACTAGATTCTCTAGAGTAGATTTATTACGGTTTTTACGACCACGGTAATATTCAGATTCGGCAAAACCTAACTCGGCTTTCTTTTCCTCACACAGTTTCCCTACCGTATTGTCAACGATGTATTTGGTAATGTATTTAGGCGTGTAGAAAACACCATCTTTTTTACGTTTGCTGGTTTGTTTATCAAAGTCGGCACCATCGATCTCTGCATTAACGCTCTCGATCTCATTTAAGGAATTTTCAAAAATATGTCCTAGAATATTGACATCTACTTGCGATTCAAAATCATAAGCGGCTATTTTCTTAGTGTGTTTTAAGAGCAACTCATCACTTATCACGATATGATCGAGAATGGTATCTGGTTTAAAAAGACCACCATTATAAGCAAATATTTCACTAACGCCATCGCCTTTCTTGCGTCCTTGATCTAGATAAGTAAAGTGCTTTTTAAAACGATCATAGAGCGATTCTTCCACACCTAGTTTGCGCACGGTTTCCCATTCTTCTATACTTTTAAGCGTATAATTGGGTTGCAGCAAACCACGATCTTCAGCAAAAAAAATAAATAGAAAACGATCTATGAGTTTTTGCGATTTTTTAAAAAGTGTGCGTTTTACATTTTTCTCTAGTCTGTTCAGCTCATCATCTGCTTCGGTAGCAGGACCATCGGCCAGCTCCTTTTCTACACTTCTATGCTGTGCCGCCAGTTGCTTGAGTGATTTTACATTATTCTTTGCTAGATCTTTCCACAACTCTCGTTTAAAAAGCGAGTAATCCTTATAAAATGATTTGGTGATTTTCTCCTCTTCTACCAGAGATTCCTCTTTTATAGATTTGGGTGTATGCTGCAATAACTGCTCTTTATTGATGCACAGGTATAGAAGTTCAAACCGCTTTCGCGAAAGCGAGAACAAATCAAACTCTTCAAAATTACTAGCATCGTCTATATAAAAACGCAGCTTTTCAAAATTTGAGGTGATCACATAATTACAGCCTGTATTGAAATTTTTATAGTCAAAAGCCTGTTTTCTAATACTCTCCAGATCTTTAGTCTTCGTCCCTTTTAATTCTATCACGGCAGTAACAGCATCGCCTTTAAGAATAGCGCCGTCTGCCTTGCGCGAGTTGCCTTCATTCTTTTGCTCAGTCACCAGATTGTGATTCTTATCAGGAAACAGTGTGTAACCAAAGGTTTTCACAAACAACTCGTTAAGAAAAGTCGCTTGATATTGCTCCTCTTTTGCCACTTTAATATTTTCCTGAATCTTAAGATCCAGAAAATAGTTAGCAAACTGTTTATAGGCTTTATCGACAGCTTTATGATCTAATAAGGCAATATGGCTCTTAAGAACCGATGGCTGGAATATGGACATGAAAATAGTAAGATTCTGAATTAAAAATCATCCCAAAACACACCTCACCTTCCTTGTAGGAAAAAGATAGTGATTTGGGGAATGGTGAAGATAGGAAATGAGGCGCAATTTAAACTGAAAATTTAATTGCGAATTCATGTACTAATTGAGACTTGCGATTATTAGTTAAACATTTTTTTACTGATGACTTGTACTTTTTCTACCATTTTACCTTTGATGAGCCAAGAAATACCAAAAGGAATAATCGCTGTAGTTTCAAATATAAACACATAATAATCCTGAATAAAAATGTTTACATCTAGCGCTACTAGCAATTTGCATATCAGCAAGAGTCCTACAGATATAAAAACGAGGTAACCGCTCCAACGGTAAAGGCTATGGTATCCATCATCATCGCCACGTGTAAATTTGAAACTAGACATCCATCCCATAGTAAGTATAAAAACCCCAGCAGCTACTAGATGAATTATGTTTTTAGTATTGTTTAAGTGACCTAATAAAGGTTCTAGGCCATTACCACATAAACCATCTATTACTGCACTACCACTTCCATCACAAGAAGTAGGGATTATAACAACCAGCAATGCTGCCAGCCCACCTATATTTGTGATAAAGTCATCGCTTATGATTTCAGTTTTAGGATCGATGCGATAGCCTTTATACGATAGTAAAAACAGTCCAAATGCAGAAAGTATAATGATAAAAATAAGTGATGCCACATTGTGGTAATAATAATGACTTATGGATGCAAGAACGCTGCCTTTGGCAATGATCAAAGCAACTGGCAGTAAAATTCCTAATGTACCGATGAGTAAACGTATGCGATAATCAGATCTTTGTAGAGGTTGGTTAGTTGTTTTCATATTGTAATAATTTGATTTGCAAGATACTACATATTGACTAGTTCTCTAGAAATTTACAATAACTCGATATATTCCTTCCTAAGTGTGAATATAAACTTGAGAAATAAAAATTAATTCCATTGACGGTTCAAGAACAGTACAGGCTCCAGTCATGAACGAGTTAAAATCGAGAATAAATAATCTGTCTCGACTGCGCTCGACATGACCTTGTATCAGGATATAAGTTCGAGTACTTCGACAAGCTCAGTACAAGCTGCAGTGGAGAACAATGTCAGTTCGAGTACAAAAATGTCAGTTCGAGAGCAATCGAGAAAAATGTCAGTTCGAGCACAACAATGTCAGTTCGAGCGCAATCGAGAAAAATGTCAGTTCGAGCGCAGTCGAGAACTCAAAGACTCAAGACTATCCATTACCTTTGCATCCATGCACAAACTCCACATCAATAACAGCTTTACAAACGCACTACCAGAAGATCCTATCAAAGAGAATTTTACACGTCAAGTAACTGGTGTGGCTTATTCTCAGGCGACTCCTTTGACGTTTAGAAAGGCCAGTTTGATTCATGTTTCAGAACTTGCTAAGGAACTCGGTTTTGATCAGGAAGAAATAGCATCTGCTGAGTTTTTGCAGTTGTTTACTGGACAAGTTTTGTACCCCAAAACACAGTCCTATGCGATGGCTTATGCTGGGCACCAATTTGGTAATTGGGCAGGTCAATTAGGTGATGGACGTGCAATCAATTTGTTTGAAATTGTTGAGAATAATAACCGCTGGGCATTTCAATTAAAAGGTGCTGGTCCTACACCTTATTCACGTCGTGGCGATGGTCTTGCAGTGCTGCGTTCCAGTATTAGGGAACACTTATGTAGTGAGGCGATGCATCATCTAGGCATTCCTACCACACGATCTTTGTCCCTTTCACTAAGTGGCGAAGAGGTGTTGCGTGACATGATGTACAACGGTAATGCGGCGCATGAAAAAGGCGCGATAGTCTGTCGTGTCGCACCTAGTTTTATACGGTTTGGTAATTTTGAGTTGGCTGCCGCTCAAGGCGAAAAAGAGTTGCTTAAAAAGCTCACCGATTATACCATTTCTACGTTTTATAAAAACATTACAACAAGCGGTAAAGAAGCTTATATCCAATTCTTTCAAGAAGTTACTGATCGTACATTAGAAATGATCATGCACTGGCAACGCGTCGGTTTTGTGCATGGCGTGATGAATACGGATAATATGTCCATTCTAGGACTCACCATCGATTATGGACCTTACGGCTGGTTAGAACCTTACGATCATGGCTGGACACCTAATACGACTGATAGACAGAATAAAAGATATAGATATGGAGCTCAACCAGAAATAGGATTGTGGAACTTACTCCAATTGGCAAATGCACTTTTTCCGCTAATTGAAGATGCAGCACCGTTACAGGAAATCCTAGATAGCTATAGAACCAATTATCAAGTTCAGTATTTGGAAACCATGATGAATAAGCTAGGCATTTATCATACGCATAAAGACGATCGTGATTTGATCCAGCAATTAGAGGAAATTCTGCACCTTCATGAAACCGATATGACCATTTTTTATCGAGAATTAAGTAAAATCAACTCTAAAACAGATAAAATCGATGCTTTTGAAGTGATTTCTATAGCTTTTTATCATTTAGACCAATTAAGTGACGCACACAGAAAAGAGTGGCTGGACTGGTTAGAAAGTTATATTTTACGACTAGAGCTGGATGTGAAAATGGAAGCTGGTGATATCATTACTTTCGCGAAAGCGAGAATACAGAAAATGAATGCTACGAATCCAAAATATGTGCTCCGAAACTATATTGCACAATTAGTTATTGATGATGCTGACAAAGGAGACTATTCTCTATTAAACGAAATCTACACCATGCTCCAAAAACCATATGATGAGCAACCAGAATTTGAAAAATGGTATGCTTTACGACCAGAATGGGCTCGATCTAAAGTAGGTTGTAGTATGTTGAGTTGTAGTAGTTAGGATGTTGGGAAGTATTTAACATGAGTTCGATGGTAGAAAATCTGTAATAGTATTTAAATAAAATAATAAACAATTGAGAAGTCAGTTTGAGCGCAGTCGAAAACGATTCAATACGATAAATCCTTATACAGTCTCGACTGCGCTCGACTTGACAATTTGGTTCATATTTTTAGAATCGTATTTTGTTAGAAAATTTAGGTCAGACTACAAATTGGTTAGTATTAAGTATAAAATTAATATTCTACACGTGTAATTTTTTTTCTTGATCTGATTAAAAACTTTTAAATATTTTCAAAAACTGTATCAACCACTCCTGATGGCATCGCCTTTGCCAAGGCAAGGAGTTTTTTGATCCCTTATAGAAAACTCCTTTCCTTAAATATTACATCCGACGAATGGAGATTGCGAAAAGAGAGGAATGGACAAGTGGGCAAAACGAGCGGTAGCGAGTTTTGGTTGGAAAGGTTGTAAGCGATGATTTGCATAAAGTCTTTTGAAAAATTCCAGCAACGTTCCAACCACTCCTGATGGCATCGCCTCTGGTGCGACGAGGTCCATCTGTCCTCGCCTTTGCTAAGGCAAGGAGCTTTTTGATGAATTATAGACAACTCCTTTCCTTAAAAAAGGAAAGGTGGGCAAAACGAGCGGTAGCGAGTTTTGGTCTCATAGGTTGAAAGCGATGATTTGCATAAAGTCTTTTGAAAAATTCCAGCAACGTTCCAACCACTCCTGATGGCATCGCCTCTGGTGCGACGAGGTCCATCTGTCCTCGCCTTTGCTAAGGCAAGGAGCTTTTTGATGAATTATAGACAACTCCTTTCCTTAAAAAAGGAAAGGTGGGCAAAACGAGCGGTAGCGAGTTTTGGTCGGAAAGGTTGAAAAGATGCTGCTCAATTACTAAAAAATCAATCTTGCCTCGGTGCCACCTTCATTTATGTTGCGCAGTTGGATTTTCCCTTGGTGTAAATTCATAATTTGTTTAGAAAGACTGAGTCCTACTCCACTACCACGTTTTTTAGTACTGAAAAATGGTACAAATACATTTTCTAAAACTTCTTGTGTGATTCCAGTACCATTATCCTGTACCGTAATTTGAAAATTACCTTTGAAAGTTTTACCAGCAGTAACAATTACCGTAGGATTCTCTTTTTCTTCTGCAGCTTCTATCGCATTGATGATTAAATTGATAAGTACTTGCTCTATCAAATAATTATCCATTTTAATAATAAGATTTGGCTCCGTAACTTTAAATTCTAGTGTAACATTCTTTTCTAAAATTGTAGGTTGCAGCAACTGTTCAATACTTTCAAACAATTCATCTATTTGCACAGGTAATCTATTGATTTGAGTGACTTTATTCAAGCTGCGGTAGGTTTTTGCAAATTGCATCAATCCTTCACTACGTTTTCTAATGCTACTTATTCCAGCCAAAATATCTTCTGAGTCTAAATTGTTTTCTTGTGGTTGCTCAATGGAAGATTTGAGATTAGTTTCCAAGGTTTCAGCTAACGAAGAAATAGGCGCAATACTATTCATGATCTCATGCGTCATCACGCTTAAAAGCTTTTTCCACGCTTCACTTTCATTTTTATTAAGGGTTTCTTCAATATTCTGTAGCACAATGAGCTTAAAAGAAGATTCTTCGATTTCAAAAATAGTATCTGAAATGAGGATTTTGGTTTCCTCTTGGCGCATCTTCAACGTGATGGAATCGGCTTGAGTGTGATAGGTTTCAAAGAGTTCTTGATAGACTTCTGGACGGCGCGACTCTATAAAACTGATGTTTTTAAAACTAGGTAGATCCAGTGTTTGAAGCAAAGAATCATTAGTCCATAACACAGATCCATCTTCTACGTTATAAGCTATGATCCCTACATCTACCATCTCGAGTATTTTCTGAAGGTAAACGAATTGCGCCTGGCGCTCTCTATTGATGGATTTAATAGTGCTGTTGACGAGATTAAATCCTTTATGCAATTCTCTTATATCTTGCGAACCTTTAGTTTCTACAAACCATCTCGAGAAGTCACGGTATTTAACAGATTCAAAAAAATCATCCATTTCAATAAAGCGTTTCAAAACAAACTTGTACAAATTGATAATGACAAGAATAGTAACAAAACTAGCACCTACAATTAAGTACAACTCAGACCAAGAAATCCAAAAGGCTAAAAAAGTTACCGAAGCAATCAATAAAAACACACGCCACGTAAGCGAAAAAACATAGCTTTTATAAGTCATATTTATTCAATCTACGGTAAAGTGCGGTGCGCGTCAATCCTAATTCTTTAGCGCTTTTTGAAATGTTACCATTGTTATTTTCAATTACGGTAAGAATGGTATTTTTTTCAAGATCTTCTAAATTAGTAGGTTTTTGATGGGAAGTAATTTCCGATTGCTCAATTTCTGGAAAGGCGAGATCTGTTGCTTTTAGGTAAGACTCGTCAGCCATAATCACCGCTCGTTCAAGTGCATGTTGTAATTCTCGTATGTTCCCAGGAAAAGGATGGTTCTTAATTTTATGCAGAAATTCTGGACTAAATTTCATTTGGTCCTTACCATATTTGCCAGCATAATAGTCTGCAAAATGATGAGCTAGAACCGTAATATCGTTACCTCGATCTCTTAATGGTGGCACCACAATATCAACCGTATTGATACGATAAACCAAATCTTTTCTAAAGCGACTCTCATCTGCCAGCTGGCTCATAGTTAAGTTTGTGGCACAAATCAATCGTATATCGATAGGCACTGGAACATTAGAACCTAGCGGAATTACTTTTCTGTTTTGAAGAACGCTTAATAATCTTGATTGCTGCTGTAGAGTAATATTTCCTATTTCATCCAGAAATAATGTACCGCCTTGCGCAGCTTCAAATCTCCCGATATGATCTGATTTGGCATCTGTAAACGCTCCTTTTTTATAACCGAATAACTCACTTTCAAAAAGCGACGTCGTTAATGAACCTATATCTACTTTTACAAAAGGCTGGTCTTTGCGATTAGAGTTTTCATGTATAGACTGTGCAACCAATTCTTTACCAGTACCATTTTCTCCTAAAATGAGAATATTAGCTTCAGTAGGAGCTACTTTTTTGATCTTAATAAGCACATCATTAATGGCATCACTCTCGCCTACCATTTCCGTTTTAGTAGCTAGTTCTACACGATTTGTTTTTGAGGCACTTACTTTTTTTAGGATTTCAGTTAAGGTTTGCACCATCTTATCATTCTTCCAAGGTTTTACCATGAAATCAGTGGCGCCTTTTTTTAATGATCTAATAGCTAAATCAATATCTGCATAGGCAGTAATTAAAATAACGTCTACGTCAGGATGTTTGGATTTGACTTTGTTGAGCCAGAAGATACCTTCGTTTCCAGTATTTACAAGTCCATTAAAGTTCATGTCTAGAATAACGGCATCAAACTTCTGAGTCTCCATCAGTCGTTCAATATTATTTGGATTCTTATTGGTAACGACCTCTTTGACCTTGGACTTGAGTAACAATTTTAATGCGATGAGTACATCTTCATCGTCATCAATTATTAAAATTTGGGCATTTTTAAGTTGCATACCTACAATATTACAATTATTTGATTTTTTATTATCAAATCTGGTCTTTTAAAATTTCAATTGGAAAAACTGTATCGCTTTCATACAGATAGTGTATCAAAACCGAACACTTTTAAAAGCTTTAAAATAATTATTTTATTGAATATCAACATGTTAAAGTTATGGCATCATTATCACAATAGAACTAGCAAGAAAATAAATTATTACCATGGACATCCCTTTAGAAAAGAAACGATTTACTACCAAAAAGATATTAGTAGCCGCAGGTATTGTAGCACTTGCCGCATTGATTGTTTTTGTTCTTTTATCGTCGACAGGAGCTTCAAAACTTAACGTCAACAAAGAACGAATTTCTATAAACGCAGTTCAAAAAGGAGTTTTTCAAGAAAATATTCCTGTTAATGGAATTGTGTTACCTATCACTACGATTTATCTCGATGCCCTTGAAGGTGGACGTGTAGAAGAAAAATTTGTTGAAGATGGCGCAGTGATGAAAAAAGGAGATCCTATTCTTAGGTTATCAAATACAGATTTAGAATTAAGCCTTGTCAATCAAGAAACACAGGTTTATAATTTATTGACTCAAATGCAAATTTCTCAAAATGCAGCCAGTCAAAATACTATCATGAAATTAAACAACTTTACTGATGTTGAGAACAGTTTAATAGAAGCCAAAAGAGTTTATGACCTCAATAAAACCCTTTTTGAAAAAGATGTGATCGCTAGACAAGAATTCATTCAATCAGAGAACGCTTACAACTACCAGAAGCAACGCATGAATCTTTCCAGAGAGATTCTTAAGGAAGATTCTCTAGCGGTGAAACAAGAAGGCAATCAAATCACCAGTTCTTATGCTCGTACACAAAACGCTTTACAATTAATGCGTCGTAAAGTAGCCGATCTTGTGGTAAGAGCGCCTGTAGATGGACAACTTACTTCTCTTGATGCAGAAATAGGACAATCTAAAAATAAGGGAGAACGCCTAGGTCAGATAGATGTTTTGAGCGGTTTTAAAGTAAGAGCCGAAATTGATGAACACTACATCTCAAGAATTTATACTGGACAGACTGGTAGCTTTCCTTTTAATGGTGAGAATTATCAGCTAGAGATCAAGAAGGTTTTTACACAGGTAACCAATGGTCGCTTTCAAGTAGACATGGTTTTTAATCAAGAAATTCCAGAAGAAATCCGTCGTGGTCAGAGTTTGCAAATACGACTGGCGCTAAGTCAAGAAAAGCAAGCATTATTAATTCCTAAAGGTGGCTTTTTTCAAGTCACTGGTGGAAACTGGATTTACAAAATAAGTGACGATGGCTCAACAGCCTATAAAGCAGAAATACGACTAGGAAGTCAAAACACCGAATTCTACGAAGTCTTAAGCGGCTTGCAACCTGGCGATAAAGTCCTCACAAGCAGCTATGACAACTACGGCGATGTAGAAGAGCTGGTCTTGAAAGAGTAAATGGATTCAAGAAATTAAGAATTTGTCTATAAAATAATTAGTAGCACGCTTTCGCGAAAGCGGAATTAAAATAAAAAATCATGAAAAATACGAACACACCTTTGCGATTAAATAAAGTCTGGAACAATAGACCTTTTGTAAAAAATCAGTCGAAAACTTCAAGATTCAAAAAACCAACTTTTTAAAATCATTTCACATGAATAATATGATCACCATTACAGACTTAGAAAAGTATTACGTTACAGAAGAAGTGCGTACGGTAGCCTTAAACAAGCTCTCCTTTTCTGTACAAGAAGGAGAATTTGTCGCTATCATGGGACCTTCTGGTTGCGGTAAATCTACCTTGCTTAATATTTTAGGATTGCTGGACGATCCTGACGGCGGCAGCTTTGTCTTTAACGATATCGAGGTTTCTGGTTTTAACGAGCGTAAAAGAGCAGATTTGAGAAAACATAACATCGGTTTTGTATTTCAAAGTTTTAACCTCATCGATGAATTGACCGTTTTTGAAAACGTAGAATTACCACTGATCTACACTGGAGTAAAGCCAGCAGAACGTAAAAAACGCGTGGATGAAGTACTAGAAAAAATGCAAATCATGCACAGACGCAAGCATTTTCCACAACAACTTTCTGGTGGACAGCAGCAAAGAGTAGCTGTAGCAAGAGCCGTTGTAAACAATCCAAAATTAATCCTCGCCGATGAACCTACTGGAAATCTAGACAGCAGTAATGGTAATGAGGTAATGGATTTACTTACTGAGTTGAACGCCGCTGGAACTACCATAGTGATGGTAACGCACAGCGAGCACGATGCCAAATACAGTCACAGAATCATAAGAATGCTGGACGGTCAGAAAGTGACAGAAAACATCCTAGCAGACTATAAAAGCGGTGTGCAAGTATAATGTTGTATTTCATTCTATTTATAGCACTTATGATCTGTAGAGGACTTTACCTGTAATCTACTTCAAAAACCGATTTCATTTTCCTTTTCAAAGGAAAGTTGCTCAAGAGCCCGCTTTCGCCCTGAGCTACCTCAGGATAAACTACTATTTTCTTTGGAAAATAGAAAGCGGAATAACTAACCAAAATAAATACACCATCATGTTTAAGAATTATATCAAAATAGCCTGGAGAAACCTTGTGAAAAACAAGGTGTACTCTTTCATTAATGTATTTGGACTTGCCTTAGGAATGGCAGTCACTGTATTGATAGGTCTTTGGATTATAGATGAATTGAGTAGAAATGATTCTTTTGCAAATAAATCTAAGATTGCAAGCATTTATCAGAGTCAGACTTTTAACGGAGAGATTTTTACCGGTGCTGCGATACCGTTGCCTCTAGAATTTGAAATGAAGGAAAAGCATTCTGATATTTTTGAACATATCGTCATGTCCAGCTGGAATAGTGATCAAATTTTTAAATATGGAGATAAAAATTTAAGTATAGAAGGATATCATAGCAGTAAAGACATCCTTGATATGTTAGACTTGAACATTATACAAGGTGATCCTAATGGGCTGGATGACCTTAAAAGTATAATGCTTTCTCAAAAAAGTGCCCAAGCTATTTTTGGTAATGAAAACCCTATAGGTAAAATCATAAATCTTAATAATAGTACCGATTTGAAAGTAACAGGAGTTTTTGAAAACGTTCCTAATCGATCATCATTTGGAGACATGCATTATCTCATTCCATGGGAGTTTTACAAAACTTCTAGAGAATGGATCGTAGATAATGCTGATAACTGGGATAATAATTCTTTTCAAATGTTTGTACAATTGAAAGATGGTGTTACCATGGATCAAGCAGATGCTCTGGTAAGAGATACAAAGAAAAAAGCACAACCTGAAAACACACACAACCCTACGCTTCATGTCAATGCAATGGCAGACTGGGACTTGAGAGATAATTATGTGAATGGTATAAAAAGTGGCGGTCGTATTGAAAACGTATGGCTATTTGGAATCATTGGGATATTTGTTTTGATACTTGCTTGTATCAATTTCATGAATCTAAGTACCGCTAGATCAGAAAAACGATCACTTGAAGTTGGGATACGTAAAAGTATAGGTTCAACTCGCGGGCAGTTGATCAATCAGTTTTTAAGCGAGTCTTTGTTGGTAGTGATTATTTCTTATGTGGTCTCAATAGCTATCGTCTTTTTCTCCTTAGGTTATTTTAATGATCTAGCGAGTAAAAACATTTCATTTCCTTATGATCAGCTTTACTTTTGGATCATTTCTATCGTATTTATAATAATCACGGCATTGATTTCTGGAAGCTATCCAGCTTTATACCTTTCTTCATTTAAACCTATTAAAGTATTAAAAGGAACCTTTAAAATCGGAAAACTAGCAGCATTACCACGCAAGATTTTAGTCGTGACTCAATTTACTGTTTCCATAGCACTTATCATAGGAACACTAGTGGTGATGAATCAAATAGACTATACAAAAAGCAGACCTACAGGCTACAACAATAATGGCATTATACAAATTCCCATATTCAGTAATGCGTTTGAAGGCCGTTATGAATTCACTCGTGAGCAATTTTTAAATAGTGGTGCAGTTATCGATTTTGCATCATCAAGTAGTCCTGTTACAGAGGTATGGTCTAATACCGCAGGATACGATTGGGATGGTAAGCCCGAAGGTTTTCAAGAAGATCTAGCACTTACATCTGTTTCTTACGATTATATGAAAACCATGCAAATGGAAATTATCGCAGGTCGTGATTTTTCAAGAAGTTTTCATACAGATTCTAATGCGGTAATTCTAAACGAGACAGCAGTAAAGTATATGAATATTAAAGATCCAATAGGAAAATACATAACTGATAGTGCAGATCGTGAGGCTGAGCCACCTATGAAAATCATAGGTGTAGTAAAAGATGCCATCGTTCAATCGCCTTATGAACCGGTAAAGCAACACATTTATCCATTTGATAATTTTGAAAATTCCAGCTATTACAACCTAAGACTAAATCCAGATCACACTATAAGCGAGAATTTAAGTACCATCGAACAAGTTTTTAAAACCAACTATCCAGATGTGCCTTTTGAATATGAATTTATAGACGAAAACTTTGCTCAGAAATTTAGAAGTGAAGAACGAGTTGCGAGTCTTGCAAAAGTTTTTACCATACTTGCAGTTATTATAAGCTGCTTGGGCCTTTTCGGTCTAGCATCCTACGTGGCAGAGCAACGTACTAAAGAGATAGGAGTGCGCAAAGTATTAGGTGCTTCTATAACAAATTTATGGCTATTACTGTCTAAAGACTTTCTGATTCTAGTCCTGATTTCTATTCTAGTTGCAGCGCCTCTAGCCTATTATTTTATGGGGAATTGGGTTCAGAAATTTACATATCGCACAGAAATAGGTTTATCAGTTTTTATAATTGCAGGTATAGGTGCTATTGTTTTAACAATTGTAACCGTAAGTTTTCAAGCCATTAAAGCTGCGAGAGTAAATCCCGTGAAAAGTTTAAAAACAGGATAAAGTTTTTTAGAGAATCCGCTTTCGCGTAAGCGGAATAATAAACCAAATTAAATACACCGTCATGTTTAAGAATTATATCAAAATAGCCTTGAGAAACCTGTGGAAGAATAAAATTTTCTCTTTAATAAATATCGTTAGCCTCGCTATAGGCTTGAGTGCTTCTATTGTAATAGGAATGATAGTCTATTATGACTTTACCTTTGATAAATTTCATCCAGATGGTGATCGTATTTATCGAGTAGCTAGTAAATATCAAGATCCAGAAGGAACATCATTTTTTGCTGGAATTCCTATTCCACTGATTGAAGAAGTCGATAAAAATTATACTGGAATTGAAGAAAGCGCTTATATTTTTATGACAAGACCTTATAGTGTATTGGCCTCTAAGGAAGATGCAGCTTTTAAAGAACCCAAGTTTGTTACTTATACAGATGAGAACTATTTTAATATTTTCAAGTACGATTGGCTCGCAGGTTCTGGTGAAAACCAACTCTTAAACCCTAACGAAGTAGTACTTACCCAATCTCGTGCCGCACAATACTTCCCAAATAAAAATCCTGCTCAATTAATTGGTAAAACGTTGATATACAACGATTCCTTAAACGCTACAGTTACAGGAATAGTTGCAGATTTTAAAGAACGAACGGACCTTGTCTTTCAAGAATTCATCTCTTTAAAAACCATCAAGCAAACTGATCAAAATGGACAATTCTTAAATCCCAACTGGCAAAACGTAAATTCGAGTTCGCAGCTCTTTATCAAGTTAGAAGAAGGCACAGATACTACAATCCTTCAAAACCAACTGAATCAAACGGCACTTGCACATGAAGATCCTGAAGATAAAAAGTACAATGCGAGTCGAGAGTTTTATGCACAACCGCTGTCAGAATTACATTTTGATCAACGTTATGGCAATTTTGATTATACCACAACTACTGCAGATAAGGATGTAATGTTTATGCTGGGTTGTATCGCACTGTTTTTACTTCTATTAGGTTGTGTGAACTTTATAAACCTCAATACTGCTCAAGCATCACAAAGAGCAAAAGAAATCGGAATTCGTAAAACATTAGGAAGTTCTAAAAAACAGCTCATCACTCAATTTCTAGGAGAAACATTCTTGCTAACAGTAGTTGCTGGAATTGTTTCCTTAGGTCTATCGGTATGGTTGATTTATATTTTTAAAGACTTTATTGCAGATGGTGTCAGCTTTGAGATGCTTTTAGATCCTTACTTAATTGGATTTTTATGTTTATTGATCATTTGTGTTACACTTCTTTCTGGATTTTATCCTGGTGTAGTATTATCAAAATTTAAAGCTGCCAAAGTTTTAAAAGGTGAAAACAAATCTAAAGATGGAAAAATAGGACTGCGTAAGTTCTTGACCGTTTTTCAATTTACTATCGCTTACATTTTCATTATCGCCACACTACTCGTAGGTAAGCAAATTCAATACCTATTAAACATGGATCTCGGTTTTCAGACAGATTCTATCGTTTATGTTGAAACGCCAGATCAAATAGAAGGAATTAATAGTAGAGAACTCCTCGCAGAAAAACTAAAAACGATTCCTCAACTTTCTAAAGTAAGTATAGGAAATACTCCACCTACCTCATCTACTCTTAGAACTGTATTCAAACATGAAGGTAAAGACGGCGAGAAAGTCATGGACATCAGTGTACTTTTTGGAGATACGAACTACCTTGATCTTTATGACATTTCTTTAATAACAGGAAGATTACCCATAAATGATACTATTAAGGAAGTTGTGATCAATGAAACTGCGGTTAGAGATCTAGGCTTTAAAACGCCAGAAGAAGCCTTAAACAAAATTGTAAATCCAAATCAATCTCCAATGCAAATTACTGGTGTGATGAAAGATTTTCACAGCGGTTCTCTCAAATATGAAATAGAACCTGTCGCGTTTACTGGAGATATTTATAGAAAGTATTTTTCTCAATTTGGCACCTTACATATGAATATCCAAGCAGGTTCTGGTGAGAAGATATCTAATACTTTGGAACTGATTCAATCCAAATTTGACGAAGTATATCCTGATTCTAATAGCACGATAAACTTTATGGATGAAACAGTGGCAAACTTTTACAAAAAAGAACGCAGTACTTCAAACCTTCTGAACTGGGCGATGGGATTATCAGTCTTGATCAGTTGTTTAGGACTGTTAGGTCTCGTAATGTTCAATACAGAAAGACGCATTAAAGAGATAGGAATCCGTAAAGTTTTAGGTGCTAGCGTTGTACAACTTAATACACTTTTGTGTAAAGATTTTCTTTGGCTCATCGGTATCGCATTTTTAATTGCTGCACCTATTGCTTATTGGGGTCTGAATAATTGGTTGCAAGATTTTGCCACAAGAACAGAGTTCAGTTGGTGGATTTTTGCTGGTAGTGGTTTAGGAATGATTGCTTTAGCTATCATCATTATGAGTTTTAAAACGATCAGCGCAGCTTTAGAAAATCCAGTTAAGAATCTGAAAATAGAGTAATAAAGAAGACTAGGTATTAATGTTCCGCTTTCGCCCTGAGCTAGCTCAGGATAAACTTCTATTTTCTAAAGAAAATAGAAAGCGGAATAATTACAAGCTTTAATTTATAAATCATGATAAAAAACAACATTATAATAGCGTGGAGAGCCTTAAAAAAGAATCGCCTTTTTTCAATAATAAACATTGTTGGACTTTCGGTAGGTCTTTGTGCATGCTTGAGTGTGGCCACTGTTGTAATTGATGATTTGTCGTATGATAGTCATTGGGAAAACAAACAAAACATACATCGAGTGCTTACCATAATGCCTGTAAATAAAGGCAGCGGCGAGAAAATGGCGGCTTCTTTTGCAGGATTAGAATATGCGTTACCAGAAAACTTTCCAGAAATCGAAACTCTCGTTTCCCTTTATTCAGGAGCTACTAATTTTAAAACCGATTCGAATAGCGACAATACCACTAAGACAAATGTTTTAACCACAGAAATTAAGGTTTGGGACGTTTTCGATTTTAAAATACTACAAGGAAACCCAAAAGAATTTATTAGCGGTACAGACAATCTAGTTATTACCAAAGGCTATAAGGACACTTATTTCCCCAATGTTGATCCAGTAGGACTTATCATCAAAGATGCACCAGTTTATGGAGCAGATGCCAATGAATACCTGATAACTGGAATTATTGAAGATATTCCTTCAAATACTCATTTAAGAGCTCAAGCAATAGTCATTGAGCCAACCAGAAGAGAACAACTGTATAAAGAAGGATATGGTTCATTTCGACAAAATTATATGGTCACAAAATCTGGAACCGATATTCCTTCTTTGACAGAAAAAGTAAATCAATGGTATAAGGATTTTATTGGAACTGAAAGTACCTACCAATACGAATTCCAACCTATAACCGATGTTTACTTACATTCCGAATTTGAGAAAGCTCAAGAAGTTCAAGGAGATTACAACTCCATTTTTATACTTTCTGGAATTGCTCTTCTTTTATTAATAATTGCATGTATCAATTTTGTTAACTTAAGTGCTTCCCGCAGCTTACAACGTATTAAAGAAGTAGGTGTGAGAAAAATTTTAGGCGCAAATAATAAGGCTATAACTCAGCAATTTTTAGTGGAATCCATCCTTTATTTCTTGATATCGACGGTCATCGCTACCGCCATTTATTACGTGACATTACCACTTCTTGAACTTTATGTGGGGCATCCTATTGCAATCACTTTTGCGCAAGATTTAGGTTTGTTAGCGACTGGATATGCCATCGTATTACTTGTAAGCATTTTTGTAGGTCTCTATCCAGCTTTACTGATGTCACGATTGAAAACAGCTGCTAGTTTAAAAGGGTCATTTCGAAGCTCTGGTGCAAATTTACAGCCATTTGTACAAAAAGGACTAGTAACATTTCAGTTTGTAATCTCAATGGTGGTCTTGATAGGTCTTATTGTCGTTGATAATCAAGTGGACTTTATGAAAAATAAAGATCTAGGTTACAATACAGAGAATTTGTTGAGTATATCAAATATTTCATGGGACAATAAAGGCGAAAGTTTCAAAAACAGACTACTTAAAATACCTGGAATCAAAAACGCAAGTATTACTTCGTTTTTACCGGGAACTAGTTCTGCGTATATGACTAAAAAGGTTGAAGATCCTTTCAATCAAGGTCAATTTTTGGAAGTGAACTTTATTAAAGGCGATGTAGATCTTCCCGCAACTCTTGGATTAAAACTGGAATCAGGCAGGGTTTTCAATAAGAATCGAGTTGTCGATGCACCTATTTCAAAAACCAGATATGTGTTTAATGATTCAATTAAAAAGGTCAACATGCAGTCCTCTTTAATATCAGAATACACTGCACAGACTTTAGATGTTCAAAACTTAAATACAGTGATCACTGGAGTTGAAACCGTTCCGGTTGGTCTTTTAAAAGACTTTCATAGTGAATCTTTAAGACATGCCATGACTCCAAATGTTATTATAGCAGAATCAAATCCGCAATATGGAGGTATGTTGATAAAAATGAATCCGTTGTCAATTAAGCCATCGCTGGTGCAATTGCAAGCGTTATGGAAAGAGGTTTATCCGGTAAAACTTTTGGATCTCAATTGGGTTGATGAAACCGTGCAAAAGCAATATGATAGAGAAACTCGATTGCAGCATTTTTTTAGCTTTTTTACTGGTTTGAGTATGCTGCTTGCCGCTTTGGGAATATTAGGACTGATTGCACAGGCAACCACATTACGCACCAAAGAAATAGGAATAAGAAAAGTGCTGGGCGCGTCTGTGAGCAGTATTGTGATTTTATTCTCCAAAGACTTTGTAAAGATTGTAGCTATCGCATCGATCATTGCAGCGCCTATCTCCTATTTTTTTTTAAACCAATGGCTAGAAGGATTTGCCTATCGTACTGAAATATCGTGGTGGATGTTTGCAGTTGCAGGAGTTTCGGCACTTACGGTATCAATAATAACCATAGGTTTTCAAACGACAAAAGCGGCTAGCGCAAATCCAGTCAAAAGTTTAAAAGACTGAATAGGAGTATAATTTAGATCCTGTTTCCGCTTTCGCGAAAGCGGAATTACTAACCAAAATAAATAAACCATCATGTTTAAAAATTATATAAAAATAGCCTGGAGAAACCTGTGGAGGAATAAAATATTCTCCTTTATCAATGTGATTAGTCTTTCTATAGGATTGAGTGCCGCATTTGTGATAGGTATGATGGTATATCATGATTTTACCTTTGATAAATTTCACAAAGATGGCGATCGTATTTACCGAATGGTAACCGATTTTGAGACCAGCTCAGGAGACTTCCATAATTTAGGATCGCCTATTCCACTGCGAGAATCGGTCAAAAATGATATTACTGGAATTGAAAATAGCACTGCTCTTTACCGCTGGTGGATGGAAAAATCTACAGCTGTAGAATCTTCTAAAGAACTTAGAAATCCAGATTTAATAACTTTTACACAACCTAGTTACTTTGAAATATTTACCTACGACTGGATCACGGCTGATGCTGCCTTAACTTTGAATGAGCCTAATAATGTTGTGATGACAGCAAGTCGTGCACAGTTGTATTTTCCTGACCTATCACCAAATCAAGTAGTAGGAAAAACCATAGACTATGGTCAAACTCGAGCAACCATAACTGGAATAGTAGCAGACTTTGAAGAAAATAGTGATTTTGTTTTTCAAGAGTTTATTTCTATTTCTACAGCAAATCAAACCAATCAAAAACGACAGGTTTTTGAGAACGGATGGGACACCGTTAGTTCTAGTAATCAGTTATTTGTAAAGCTTTCAAAGAATGCAGATTTAGTCACCATCCAAAACCAACTGGACCAACTTGCTAATGAACATCAAAGCGAGATAGACCTCTCTTATGGAAACAAAACTTTTTTCAGTATCCAGCCACTGGCAGATATTCATTTTAATGAAGATTATGGAATTTATGATTATTCTTTAGATCAAGCTAGTAAGCCTGTATTACTTGCTTTAGCCGGTATTGCTCTTTTCTTATTGTTGTTAGGTATTATCAACTTTATCAACCTCAACACGGCGCAAGCTACCAAAAGAGCAAGAGAGATAGGTGTACGCAAAACTTTAGGTAGCTCCAGATCACAGTTAATTTATCAGTTTTTAGGAGAAACCTTTTTATTGACTCTTACCGCTGCAGTCGTGAGTATTTTCCTCGCTATGTTTTTGCTTCAAATTTTTGAGGATTTCATATCTCCAGAAATCAATATGCAGCTTTTATTGCAACCAGCGATTCTATTGGGTACAATATTTCTCTTGGGAATAGTAACGCTAGCCGCAGGTTTTTATCCAGGAATGGTTTTATCGAGATTCAAGCCTAGTAAGGTTCTCAAAGGAAATGCAAATCATACTAGCGTAAAAAGTCCTTTGAGAAAAACCTTGACTGTTTTTCAATTTACAATAGCTCAAGTATATATTATTGGGACGTTACTCGTAGGACAACAAATTCAGTTTTTAATGAGTCAAGATATGGGCTTTAACGCAGATACAACTGCTTATATCAAAACACCATATTCTTCAAAAGACTTTAGTAAAAAAGAAGTTCTAGCTAGCGAACTCAAAAAAATACCACAAATCAATACGGTAAGTCTAGCTAACATGCCACCAGCTTCAAACAGCACCTTTTCTAACAATGCGAGTTTACTCAATAACGGTCAAGAATTTAAAACAGAAATAGAATTTTCAAACGGAGATGGAACTTATTTAGACCTATATCAAATAGAATTACTTGCCGGTAGAAAACCATTAAATGATACTATTAAAGAATATGTTATTAATGAAGCAGCACTTAAAGCGTTTGGATTTAAAAATCCAGAAGAAGCCATTAATCAACAAATCGAGATGGATGGAGAATTCTTCCCTATCGTAGGTGTGATGTCTAATTTCAATCAGAGATCGCTTAAAACATCGATCTCACCGCTTGCTTTTACAGGTGATACTTCTCGTAAAAACTGGTCACAGTTTACCAATGTGCACTTTAACTTACCTAGAAATAAAGAAACCAAAATTTCTGATGTGATAGAGAAACTAGAAGCCGAATACAATAAAGTATATCCAGACACCACGTTTGAGCTTGTATTTGTAGACGAAGTTGTTGCTAACTTCTACAGACGAGAACAGCAAATGAAAAAACTATTGCACTGGTCAACTGGTCTTGCTGTTCTTATAAGTTGTCTCGGACTTTTAGGCCTAGTCATTCATACTACAGAGCGACGTACCAAAGAAATAGGAATCCGCAAGGTTTTAGGCGCTTCAATTATGCAAATCAACGCGTTGTTATGCAAAGAATTTCTATCACTAGTATTGATTGCATTTTTAATCGCAACACCTATTGCTTATTACTTTTTGAATAATTGGCTTACCGATTTTGCCTACCGTACAGACATCAGTATTTGGGTATTTCTGGCTGGCGGCGTGAGTATGATATTTATTTCTATCCTCATCATGAGTTTTAGAACCATAAGCACAGCTCTGAAGAATCCAGTGAAAAGCTTGAAAACTGAGTAAGAATAGAATTACTGACTTAAAATCGGACACCACTGTATCAAAACCGTACACTGAGTAAAATAATAAAATATCATAAATTACTGTTTTTCAATTTATTAAATACTTGGCATTGTTATTACCTGTAAAATAGAAAATATAATTGTTCTCGCTTTCCATTTTTTAAAATGGAAGTTTATCCTGAGGTAGCTCAGAGCGAAAGTGTAACCAACATAAAATTCATTCTCATGATAAAGAATTATTTTAAAATAGCATTTAGAAACCTCTGGAGACACAAAGGTTACTCAGCAATTAATATAGGTGGACTGGCTGTAGGAATGACTGCAGGGTTTTTGTTATTGCTTTATATAGGGTATGAAATGAGCTATGAATCATTTCATTCTAATAAAGATCAGTTATATCGAGTAGTGACTGATATAAAAACACCATCTGACGATTACAAAACACCAGTTGTAGATTGGAACATTTTGAGCGAGATCACTACAGAATTTCCTGAAATACAAAATAGCACTAGATTATTTGACACCGCATTTGACGTACAAATAAACGGTACTAATTTTAATGAAGACCGAGTTTTAGGAGTTGACGATACCTTCTTTGAAATCTTTGACTACAAACTACTTCAAGGGAATCCAGCTGAAGTTCTCAAAACACCTTTTAGCCTGGTATTATCTGAAACGACTGCAAAGAAATATTTTGGAGACGAGAACGCATTAGGTAAAACCTTAAAAATCATGGATGATTCTAGAGTTGCGACCATTACCGGAATAATGGAGGATAACCCTAGTAATACTCAGATTAAAAGTGATTTATTGATTTCAATTTCCACTTATACAGAAGTGCTAGATCCTACTCTAAATCAGTCTTGGGCAGACTTTAGTAACCGTGGTTTTGTACTGATTAATGAAAATACTGATATAGAAGCTCTTGAGACCAAAATTGAAGCATACAATCAACGTGCTCATGGAGACGCAATGAAAGAAACAGAATTAGAACTTATCTATTTTCTAGAACCTATAGAAGATATTTACCTCTACTCTGAAAGAGGATCTACTCCGCAAATAGGTAATGTGACTATATTTCTTATTGTTGCCTTATTCATACTTCTAATTGCCTCGATTAACTTTATTAACCTAACTACTGCACGTTCTGTAGAAAGAGCCAAAGAAGTAGGAATACGTAAAGTAATAGGTGCTCAAAAAGGCCAACTGTCCATTCAGTTTTTGAGTGAGTCCGTATTGATATGTTTGTTTGCGTTTTTTCTCGCGGTCCTATTTACATGGGTTGCACTACCCTATTTTAATGAACTTGCAGGCAAAGAGATCGCCGCTAGTATTTGGGAAAATCCTTTGTATCCATTAGGCTTATTTGGAATAGCTATTTTAATCGCATTGTTTGCTGGTTCTTACCCAGCATTAGTCCTTTCTTCATTTAAGCCTATTCAAGTACTAAAAGGTAAATTCTCTTCAACTTCTCGTGGTGCTTTATTACGTAAAGGACTTGTGATAAGTCAGTTTACTATTTCTGTAGTGATGATAGTAAGTACCATCATCGTTTATAATCAAATTAATTTTATGCGCAATCAAGATCTAGGTTTCAATATGGATCAAGTAATGATAGTAGAAACTGATGGTAGCGCACAACAAAAGAGAATGATTGATGAATTAGAAAAAATACCTAGTATCATTTCTATTAGTACGGCGGCGACTGTTCCTGGCGGTGGCGGAGATAACAGCCAAGCGTTAAGTAAGATCGTAAATCAACAAGGAAATGAGCAAACACTCACTATAGAGCGTTATAGAATTGACGATGAATACATCGATCAGTTTGGTTTAAAATTGTTAGCAGGTAGAAACTTTTCTAGAGAATTGGCTACCGATAGTTTAAACTCGATGATTATTAATGAGAAAGCCTTACGACTTTTAGGCTACTCAGATCCTCAAGAAGTGATAGGAAAAGGGTTTGACCAATGGGGACGACAAGGTCAAGTCATAGGCGTTGTAAAAGATTTTCACATGACTACATTAAAAGAAGAAATCGCCCCTTTGAGCATGGTGTATAATAATACAGGGAATTCTTTAATTAACGTAAAAATATCTGGTGTAAACGTTCAACAAACTGTTGCTCAAATAGAAAAGAGTTTTCACAAGTCGTTTCCTAATAAATCCTTCTATTATGAATTTGTAAATGATTTATTTCATGAACAATATCAAGCCGAAGAGTTGTTTGGAAAACTATTTCTAGGATTTGCCTTACTCGCCATCTTTATTTCATGTTTAGGACTATTCGGTCTGGCTTCTTACAGTACGCTGCAGCGTCGCAGGGAAATAGGAATCCGTAAAGTGCTTGGTGCATCTTCTTTAGGAATTGTGAACCTGTTAAGCAAAGACTTTTTAAAGTTAGTCCTTATATCTGTTTTGATCGCAACGCCTATCGCATGGTTTGTTATGGATCAATGGCTGCAAGATTTTGCATACCGTATGAATTTAAGCTGGTGGATTTTTGCCCTTGCAGGAGCTTTAGCTATAGGAATTGCCTTATTCACAGTAAGTTTTCAAGCCATTAAGGCGGCAATTGCAAATCCTGTAAATAGTATCAAAACTGAATAATTGAAAAACGATCATAATGATCTCGCTTTCGCGAAAGCGGAATAAAAAAATATACTATCATGCTCAAAATACTTATAAAAACTTCACTGAGAAGCCTAAAGGCCAATAGAACATTTACTATTCTCAATATGATAAGTCTCGTCATAGCACTACTTGTCGTTTATATTTCTATAGGCTATTTGAGATTTGAAAATAGTTATGATACGTTTCATGAAAATAGCGAACAGCTTTATCGTGTAGGGAGAACACAGAGAACGCAAGATTATGCTACGGTAGGATTTGGCAATTGGGCTGAAACTACTGCCGAAAAGCAGAAACAACAAATACAGATCATAAAAGATATTGCAGGAATTGAAAATACAACACATTTTATAATTTCAAACGACACAGAGTTTATCAATTACGGTGATAAAGAATTAATTGAAGAAGGTATTTTAACAACTAATACACCTAAAAGCTTCACTGAAATGTTCAGTTGGGAATTACTTTCTGGAAGTTACCAGACGTTTGGTGACGTTGAGAATAGTGTTATTATCAATGAGACAATTGCAAAAAAACTGAACACAGGATCTATAGATAACCTCATTAATTCCAGCTTAACAATTGCTGGAGAATCTTATACGATTGCTGCTGTCATAAAAGACGTTCCTCAAAACTCTCACTTTGATTTTAAGATGGCGACTCATCGAGATCAAATTCCATATTGGGGTAGTAATGTTTACGTACAGTTGAACGAGAAAAGCGATCCAGCGAATGTTTTAAAACAATTTGATAAGGATATTTTGATTGCAAATCCAGGTCTTGCTACTAATCCTACTTATAAAAACCATTTCTTTCAGAAGATAACAGATATTCACCTGAAATCTAATATTTTATACGAACTTAAAGCGCCAGGCAATACGACTTACATCTATTTAATAAGCGCTTTTGGATTACTTATTATTCTGATTTCAGTGTTTAACTATGCTAATTTTACCATCGCATTAAAATCAAAGCAATCTCGAGTAATAGGTGTTAGAAAAGTTTTAGGAGCAAGTAATTCTTCTATTGCGCTACAATTTTTTATTGAAACAGTATTGCTGGCCTTACTATCACTGCCCTTTTTGTTACTCACGATCTTTATAGTTGTTCCCTATTTTAATACTTTCATGGGAGTAGCGATTACCGCAAATCCTTTTATAAATCTAGAAGCTTTAGGAATTGTATTATCCATGTCTTTAATCATAGGTATTATTGCGAGCATCGCTCCTTCTATAATGCTTGCTAGTCAAAATACCTTAGGTCTTTTAAAAGAAAAATTGAACGATCGCAAGTTTGAGCACTTCTCGTTGCGCAAGTATGTTATCATAAGTCAGTTTGTAATTCTTATAGGAGTAAGCTCTATCTCTTTTTTCATGTACCAGCAGATTTCTTTTATCAACAACAAAGATCTAGGATTTCAGAAAGAAGGTGTTTTATATACATTCACTTCTCCAGACGATTTAGATGTATTTCAAGAAAAACTAAAGGCCATTCCTGGAGTACGTCATGTAGGAAATGGGTCTTCTTTTGGACTAGAGCCTTTTAATCAGCTGCGTTATCGATTAGATGGATTTGAAACTGTTTTTGATGACAGCAATCAGTTTTATTTAGATTATGCGGCTATTCAAGCTTATGATCTTCAAACTACCTTATCACCAGAAATTTTTGATTCTAGTGAGAATAGGGTAAATCGCAACCTCATCAACAGATCTGCAGCAATCCGATTTGCAGAGATGAAAGGTGTTACCGTTGAAGAATTAATAGGAACTCAAATAATTACAGAACCTGAGTACCAAAACGAAGATGGAAGTTATGGTTTCCCTATAACTATCGATGGTATTTTTAAAGACATCAATGTGTTCTCCCTCAAAGAATCCATCAGCTCCTATTTTATAACGGTATCCGATCGAGTACGTATGGGAGGCATGAGTATCGTTTCCTTTGATAAAAATGCTACGGCAAATACGGTTTCTCAAATTAAAGAGCTCTATGCTACATCTAATCGTAGCTTCCCGTTGACGATTGAGTTTCTAGATGAAAAATATGAACAGCTTCATAAGAACGATGAGCAAACAGCACAGCTTATTTTTATATTAAATGGCATAGCTATTTTACTGGCATCACTAGGTATCATAGGAGTTACTTTACTACTTATCGTAGGTAAAACTAAGGAAATAGGAATCCGCAAAGTATTAGGTGCTTCTATTGTACAAATACTAAAACTCTCGATTAAAGAATACATCTATTTTGTGCTCATTGCTTTGGTCATCAGTACACCTATCGCCTGGTGGATCGCAAATGTATGGCTGGATAATTTTGCTTATCGCACACCGGTCCAACCTTTAGCTTTTATCGTAGTGGGCGTTTTGGTCTTCTGCCTTTCAGCAGTTATAGTAAGTATAGTTTCCTATAAATCTGCTGTAGCAAATCCAGTAAATAGTTTGAAAACAGAATAATTAAAGAAAGATCATAATGATCTCGCTTTCGCCCTGAGCTACCTCAGGATAAACTTATATTTTCTTTGGAAAATATAAAGCGGAACTACATAAATAGAATATAGAATATAGAAAAATAAATGATTTAAGATACAAGAGTCAGGAAACAAGAAAATGAAAACGGAATTGTGTGTGAGACTTGTTGAGAAAAAAGCTGGAAATATTGCTCATTAAGATGGAGGCATATTCTTTTAATAAATATAATATCTAATTTAAAAATCAGTGGATAGGTGGATGCAAGCCTCGCTAACAATTCAATAACTCAGCGACTCAAAGACTCAAAGACTAACTTACTAACGATAAAAACATGCTATTACAACTTAACAACATCTACAAATGGGTCAATCAAGGCGGGAAACGCGTTTTCTTGCTCAATGACCTCAATCTACAAGTCGAAGAAGGCGAGTTTATCTCCATTATGGGACCTTCTGGTTCGGGAAAATCAACACTATTAAATGTCATAGGAATGCTGGACGGATTTCAAGAAGGCACGTATGAATTTCTTGATGAATCAGTTCACTCTTTAAAAGAAAAGCAAAAGTCAAAACTTTATAAAGAATACATAGGTTTTGTATTCCAAGCCTATCATTTGATCGATGAGCTTACCGTTTATGAAAACATAGAAACGCCACTACTCTATAAAAACATTAAATCTTCAGAACGTAAAGCACTTGTTGCCGATATGCTGGATCGTTTCAACATCGTAGGCAAGAAAGATTTATTTCCATCACAACTTTCTGGAGGACAACAGCAGCTCGTAGGCGTCGCAAGAGCTTTAATTGCAAAACCCAAACTACTACTAGCCGATGAACCAACAGGTAATTTGAATTCTGCACAAAGTGAGGAAATAATGAAGCTGTTTCAAGAACTGAACAAAGAAGGTGTAACGATCATACAAGCCACACACTCCGAAAAAAATGCTTCTTATGGAACAAGAACTATTCATTTAATGGATGGGATGCGGAATAGGAAGATGGAACTGTAGAAGCTATTATATTTTCAAGAAACTAATGCTCAAAATTAATTGTCACTTTGTTCAATAATAAAAGGATGATACTATTAGAGCTCCTCGTGCTACGATCTGATATTCAATATAGTAAATCTAATTTAAATTATTTTTATTAATTTTATAATCTAAATTGAATGTCTTACTTAAATTTAAAGATGTAATGAAAAGTTTAAATATTGTTCTGATTTTTCTATTGTCACTCACCCATGTTACTCATGCCCAAATGAAGCATGATTGGAAAAATGCACCGCTAAATCCGCTTAACCCAACATCAGCAAGTCGCTACGACAGTCAAACCCTGATAAAAGGTGATGTTGTAATGGTTAATGACTTTTGCTACGATAAAGACCATATGATTTTAGATCCTATGCTTTTTAATGATGAAAAATCTGCCAAGCAGTATAATGGTGTTTATCAAAAAAAGAATAAAAAAGGTCAAGTAGTTGAGGAGACTATTTACTACAAAGGAAAAAAAGACAAGACGCGCTATTCTTATAATAAAAAAGGGTTGCTGTCAAAAATGGAAGCCGTTGCAACAGAAGGCACTACTTCTACTTATACGTATGACGGTAAAAATAGAATAATCAAAAATGTTACTGTGTACAATGGAGATAGAATAACAACCAAATATACCTACGAAAAGGATAACGATCTTTTAGTCATCAATGAGATGGAATATGCTCCCGGTGATGTCTTAAAAAATCATTTAATTTATACGTACCACAATGGATTAATAGTCGCTTTAGAGTCAGCAGGAAAAGTGAAATCATCCTTTGGTTATCAATTTGATAAAAATGGCAATTGGATAAATCAATTTGAATATGAAAATTGGCTAGACGATAATGGAAAATGGGTCAAAATTGGAGCTGATGAAGAAGATCCTTACATAATAGAGCAAAATATAGTCTATAGAAATCAACTAAAAAATATAGACACCAAAAAAGCCGTGGTGAAGAGATTTAGCTATAGAAGATATGAATTAATACTTAAAGCTGGCGAGACAGAAATACATTTTCCGTCTAGTAAGGTTGGTAACGATATAATTATCTATAATCCATTTGAAAAAGAATACTTTCTTGCTTCAAACGCTTCTACATTACTAAACTCTGATGGAGCTAATAAATCAGTACCTATTAAAAGTCAAGGTAAAGTTAACAGTATATTAAAACACCAAAACAAAACATTAGTCAATGGAAGAATAATAGAATGAAACCTTCTAAGCTTCATACAATATTTTTGAACATTTAATCCATTCACTTCATTCTTTAATAACAATCTCGCTTTCGCGAAAGCGAGATAAAAACAAACTCTGTTAAAAATAAATATCTACCTATTTATTTAGGAATAATTCCATAATTTTGGAACATTTCCTAATTGAACAGCATTTGAATTTTAAAGAACAATATTACAGCGTTGTAGATATAGAAACTACAGGCAACCGAATGAGCAATAATCGCATGACCGAGATATGCATCGTGCGCATGCTTGGGAATAAAATAGAAGAAAAATATACAACGCTCATTGATCCAGAAAGTCTAATTCCAGACTTTATAACTGGCCTCACTGGTATCGATAATGAAATGGTGGCCAGTGCACCATTATTTTCTGAAGTAGCTGAAGAAATCGAACGCATGACTCGTGATTGTATTTTTGTGGCGCATAATGTCAACTTTGATTATAACATTATACGGAACGAATTTAAACGCATAGGTTTTGATTTTAAACGTAAAAAACTATGTACTGTACGACTTTCTAGAGAACTCATTCCTGGAATGAATTCTTATAGTTTAGGAAAGTTGTGTAATTCATTAGGAATCAATTTAGAAAACCGTCACCGCGCTGAGGGCGATACAGATGCAACGGTAACGCTTTTTCAAAAGCTTCTTGAAATAGATGAAGATGGAACCGAGTTTTCTAAGTTTTTAAAAGGAAGCAGTAAAGAAGGTACCTTTCCACCACATTTAGATCGCAATCTATTTCACAATTTGCCAGATGCGCCTGGTGTATATTTATTTAAAAATCAAGCTCGCAAAGTGATCTATGTCGGGAAAGCGATTAGTTTGAAAAAACGTGTGCTTTCTCATTTTTATTCTAAAACAAGTAAGTCCTATCTTATGTGTCAAGAGATTCATCACATTGAACATATTCCTACTGGTAATGAGCTCGTAGCCTTACTTCAAGAAGCAGATTTGATACGACACTACTATCCTAAATTTAATAGTGCACAAAAAAAGCCTCGTAAGGCCTATCAAATTTTACATTATAAAAATCAGTTAGGTGTGATTCAATTTGCCGTTGGGCTGGTAAAATCCTATGACTATTCGGTAGTGACGCATTACAATCGTGCGCATGCCGTAGAGCAATTAGAGCAACTCTGCGAAGACTTCAATCTTTGCCCACGTTATTGCAGCTTTAAAACTCAAGCCGATTGCTCTTCTCATTATAAAATCAAAAACTGTAAAGGTGTTTGTAAAAAGGAAGAATTGGTTTCTCTTTACAATATTAGAGCTACTCAAGCAATAGCATCTTTACATAATCAAAATCCTAATTATATCATCAAACAACCTGGACGTACGGCTGAGGAAAGTTGTTTTGTAATGGTCAAGGATGGTGAATATCAAGGTTATGGTTATGTGGATCAATATGCATCGATTGCCTCTATTTCAGATTGTGAAGATTTTATAGATCGCAAGGTGGCTAATTACCATACTAATCAAATCATAAGATCCTATTTAAAAAAATATGGAGAGCAAAATGTGATTTTGGAGCATACGCCTGATGAACCTGCCTATTCTGATTAGGCAACTTTTTAATATTTATTTAAAAAAGATTATTTAATTAAGAGTAAACTACCAAAAACATCTGAATTAATGTAACCGTCATCGTTGTTAGTACCGTGATTCTTTTTAGAACCCATAAAATTCTCACGAAGGTTATTACCATCATTATCGCCATAAGCAATGGAGAAGCCTATTTCTTTTTGAGCTGTTAACTTTATAGGCTCATTGTTTGATAAGTCTTGATCGTCAAAATCCTTATCGTACAACTGTATGGCTATTTCCCATAGGTAAGTATTTCCTTTTTGGGCTCTCGATACATTTATATGATCATCTAGAAAAATGGGTTTTTGTTGCGTACTTTGATCAATGGCATGACCTTCGGTAGAAATATGATATGCAAAGGCTTGATGATTGAACTTATGATCTCCTCCAGATTTGTCTTCATCTATAAACACTTCTACATAATCTCCTTTCCAATAGTTCTCAATTCCGTCCTGAAGCGTAGGGTGCAGCGTGTCGTCTTCTACCATTACCAGTAAGTATAAATAATTCTCGTCCCATGCGAGCTTGAACTTTCCTTGATAATCTGTTGTATTTACCTTTTCTCCCATCCACAAGTAATTCATTCCGTACCAGCTGGATGCTTCCCAGATTTGATCTTTCCCACATCCATCTATTTGAACAGGTATCGAAGTAAATGGAGCAGTAAAGTCTCCGTTTTCTCTATTATCGGTTGAAGATGAATCTGCAATATCCCAGCAATTATCTACTATTCCTGACTCTAATTCCTGCTCGTTTTGATTGTTTTTACAGCTTGTGATTAGAAGAGCCAAAACTACTAATCTGAAGAGAGGTAAATTGATAAATTCCATCCGATTTTTTGTATCTACTGATAATTTCATAAATGTAAATTAATAATTTTAATCTCAAACTTTTAGGTTTTTGAAATTACACTCAACTATTAAATATAATAGGGCTAAATATTACATTAAAGAACCAATTAATTAAGAATTATTTAAAATTTGTTATGCGTGCATAGGTTTATATTTACACCAAAAAAAAGCTCATGGATTTAATCATTTCTCAAAACGGTTACAGCGACTATAAACGTAAAACTATAGATTCAAGTGAGGATCACACAGAGGATGCACAAAATCAAAACTCAAGCATCCCATTTCAGAGTTATTTATAATGTATAAAAAAATCCGATCTTGCGATCGGATTTTTTTTATCTCTCTTTTCTTTCCTTTTTCATAAACTCCTGATAATCATCAGCAAGTTTATTCTTTTCTTTTTCTGTAAGTGCTTTTCCAGCTAATTGAAAAACTTCTTGTTCTTCTTCATCTAAGTGATGTTCTACTTGATGGGCTAGTTCTTTCATGTAAACTAACCATGCACTACTACTCATGTCGGTATCTTCTAGTTTTTCAACTAGTTCATCCATTTCATGATGTTCGGCAATGCTGTGTCTTGCTTTCTCTTGTGTCAAGTCCTCTTCAATAAGTGGCACGTAGAAAAAACGCTCTTCAGCATCAGCATGTATAGCTAGTTCACGTTTTAATTTATTAAACATGTTTTTTCTTAGATCATTATCTCCAGAAGTGTTCACTAATTTATCTATTAATGTTCTTTGAATCTCGTGATCTTCTCGTAATGCTTCAAAAATATTCATATGGTTGGTTTTTAACTATTTATAATTTTAAACTTCCTGATTCTCCTATTTGAGTTTCGTCACCAGTAATTTTTGTGTAAGCTAACTTTGCAAGAGTGATAATTGCATTAGTCTTTGTGTCCCAATAATGCCCTTCAGTAGGTGAAAAAATCAACACAGTAAGCGTAGGATCTTCTTTACTTTCAAACCAGTTGTTATCTAGGTTATCGTAATATTTATTGATTAATTCTTTATTCTTAGAAATTACTGTCGTTCCATAAACGCTTAAAAATTCCTTAGAAGAATTGTCAGAGAAAATCAATTGCGTTCTATTGTCCTTTTCAATATTTGTGTTGTGCTCACTGGTAGATTTACTAAAGAAAATAACATCTCCACTATCCAGTATTTCTTTTGATCCCATTGGTATGGCGTGCACTGGAGCTTCTCCTAAATTTGTTAACATCATTGCAGTTTTGATGTCTTTAGCCATTTCTAGGTATTTTTCTCTTGCTTCTTGTTGGATTAGATTTTTAGTACTCATTTTTTATTTTCAATTTACTTTAATAAAGTAGGAGTTTTACTAATTAAATATGAATTAACTTGATATTCACAAACATGCTTATAGATATCTTAGTTATTTTCTTAATTCCGCTTTCGCGAAAGCGAGACTACAACAAGCACCTTCCTAATAAATTTGAATGATTTACTTTCAGGCATCAACGATATTGTTATCGTCTGCTTCCAAAATTTCTTCTATTTCCTTATCGGTTACATCGCTTCCTTTATCTGTCACAATAAGTTCTTCTTTATATTTAAGCGCTTTGGCATTAGGAGTGATACCATTCCCATATCTTGTTGCATAGACCAAAATAAATTCGGCTCCATAGAAAAGGATGAGGCACGAATAAGAAACCCAAAGTAATAGTAGAACAACTAATCCAGCCGCTCCATAAGCACTAGCTGGAGAAGATTGCGTGAAATAAATCTCAAGTAAAAACTTGCCTGTTTCAAATAGAATTCCAGTCAATAATGCACCTGGCCAAACCATTTTCCATTTGAGACGCGCATCTGGTAAATACCTAAACATCAATCCAAAAAGTACCGAAATAATTACTAAAGAAAGTAAAAAATTAACCGCAAGCGCAAGCGAGCCTAAGTAATCGGCCAGATTAGCTTGAATCCAGTCTTGTAATATGGCAATTACTGCAGACAGAATAAAACTAATCATAATTAAAAAACCTAAAACTAAAATAAATCCAAAACTCTTTACTCGGTCGGTAAGCATTTTCCACCATGGTGTTTTAGGATTAATTTTAAGCTTCCATATTTTATTAAGAGCTAGTTGCAATTGATAGAATACTCCAGTAGCCGCAAAAGCTAATGTTACCATTCCTATAATATTTGAAATCCAGCTTTCATCATCTAGTCGTGCCGCTTGCAGCATTTCATTAAGATCAGACGCAGCATCATAACCTATCAAAGATGAAAGACCGTTTGTTAATCGACCAGTAGAAATATCTTCCTTCCAGATCGTACTTATAACATTAATCATTATAACCATAAGCCCTGGAAGTGCTAAAATCGCGTAATACGCGACGCTGGCTCCTAATTGCCACACATCGTCACTATTCCATTTTTTTGCACTGTTCCATAAAAGAGATGGTAAATGCTTCCATTTAAATGATTCTGTTGGTGTTGTAGCCTTCATATATTGCGAAGTAACTAAGAATTTAAGAATAATTATAGAGACTTAATTATAGTTTAACTGTTTTCAGTAAATTTTATCTAAATTTTATAAAATCAAGAAATCTATTGAAGTTCCCTTTCTTTTTTGAGATAAAATTGAAATAGATGCTTTGTCTAACTGAAGTATTCTAGGATATCCACCTGTCGTTTGTGCATCTTTCATCAAGATTATCAACTGTCCACTTGGTGTTAATTGAACTGTTCCTGGCAGTACTGGACTACTTTTTAATTGAATCAATTGGTTGTCAATTTTTTCATTCAATTGAAACGCCATTCGGTTCCAATTCTTAGAAACAGTAAAACTTGAGTTTAAGAGTTGTTCTTGCTGTTTTCTATTCAAAAAGTGGAATTCTGGACCAGGAAAACATTTCAGAATGGAACTATTCGTAGGTTTTGGGAATTTAGCTACAGATTTTGTGGAGCTCATTCCAAGTCGGTATGAAATAGTGTCTCCTTTCGTCAATTGTTGTTTTGTTATTCCTTTAAAGAAAGATTTACTTCCTAGAACTTCTGGAACCTCAAAACCACCTGCAATACCTAAATAAATGAAGTTACCATCAACAGCCGCTCCTATTTCTAATTGGTCACCTGTTTGTATTTTGATACTGTCATATTGCTCTATAGCTATGGAATTTACTTTTATCATAGCTTTTGCGCCAGTGATACAAATAAAAGTAGGTTCAGAAAAGATATAAGTTCCTCCTACTCCTATGATTTCTATAACGGCTGAACCTTTTTTATTATCAAGACAAGCATTTGCATAACTGGCAGATAACTCATCCATAACACCGCTATGTGGAATTCCTAAATGACGGTAATCTATTCTTCCTAGATCTTGAATCGAACAATAAAACCCTGATTTTACAATAGTCATGTTACCCATCTATCTGAAAGCTTTTTAGGGTCATACTTTCATTTGCTATTTGATTTTTCATCGAGCTATGTTCTTCTCTAGAAATAGGATAAAACTGCACACGATCTCCAGCAGCAAGCAAACTAGGCTGTTTTCTCTTAACATCAAACATAGGTAAAGGACAATTCCCTAAAGCATGCCATCCTGCTGGACTTTGAGATGGATAAATACCACAATAATCGTTAGAAATAGCAACTGTTCCCGCCGTTACCTGTAAAGCTGGTGTTGATTTACGAGGTAATTGAAGACTTTTATCCAAGCCTTTTAAATAAGGAAATCCAGGCAAAAAGCCTATAAAATCTACTGTAAAAATTCCTTTTTGATGTTTAGAAATAATCTCTTCTTTAGAAAATTCACTCAAAGAATCGACCAATTCGCTTTCGAGCTCATAATAAATCGGTAATCTCCAGGAAATACCATTGGCTTCCGAAGTTTTCATATCAATCAGCAATTTCATTAATCGATCAATAACCTCGTTATGATGGATTTTCCTTTTCCACAATAATAATATGGAATAAGCGCCATGATTCACGATTACATCAGGAAACACCTTTTTAACTTCCATTTCAAAAGCTGTTCGTTGAGAAATAATATCTATCGTGTTCTCGTTCCAATTAACTAAAACAGAATTCTCATTGTAATTGTGAAAAAAAACCTCGCTTTTACCCAATGCTGATATGATTTGATTTCAATTGCGCTACTACTTGCTCTAAGTCTTTAGTCAATTCCAAATTATCTCCATGAATACAAATCGTATCTATAGACAAGTTGGTTTCGATACCTTTATTTGACGTTACCTTTTGCTCTTTTACCATCTGCTCTATTTGTCGTGCAGCGGTTTGATAATTAGTAATCAACGCATCAGGTTCAGTTCTCGATACTAATTTAACATCATTATCATAAAGACGATCTGCAAAACCTTCTTTCCAATATGGAATTTTATACAACTGACATTTTTCTTCCAAAATAGAATGAGGCGCCACATAAAGAATTGTTTTTGGATAAAATTCTAGCATAAATTCCACTAACCAGTCAGAAAAATCTTCTCTATTTGCAGTCGCATGATATAAGGCGCCGTGCATTTTTATATGATGCATCTTCACGCCTACTTTTTGAGCGGTTTCTTGAAAAAGATGTATTTGTTGAGTTACGCTTTCGCGAAAGCGAGACCTAGAAATATCCCTAAACACACGACCAAAATTCTCGTGATCCTCAAATGAAGGATGTGCACCGGCTTTTACGTTATGTTTCACAGCCAATTGTAAAGTAAGAGCAATGGAATTTTCATCGCCATAATGACCACCACAAGCGATATTGCACGAACTGATGTGTGACATAAGCATCGCATCATTCTTCATTCCTTCTCCGAGATCACAATTTAAATCTATAGTTATCATAGTACTCCGAAGACTTTAAAAAGGGTTTTTGCTCCTAATCCTACAGCAATTAAAATCACTATAAACGCCATAATGTTTTGCCATAAGTTATTTGAAAACGACCCTAATAACTTTTGATTCACCAGCCAAAGCAATAAAATCGCAATGATAGGAAGTAATAATCCGTTTGCGATTTGTGCAAATGTGATGATGTCTAGCGGTTTTAATCCTATACTTGAAAAGACGATTCCAACAATGAGAATAAACATCCACACCGCTCTAAACGACCAGCTTTTCATGTTTCCTTTCCAGCCTAGACAACCTTTAACTACATAAGCGGCAGCAAGTGGTGCCGTAATTGCACTCGTGATTCCTGCCGCTAGAATACCAATAGAAAAAACGTAGGTTGCCCAAGATCCATAAATAGGTTCTAGAGCAGTAGCAAGTGCTGCGCCATTAGAAACCTGTTGACCTTGCAACGCGGTTGCTGCAATTATAATGGACATAGAAACCAGTCCACCAAGGACAACACTTATTATTGTATCTTTTCGCACAGCACTTAAATCTGACCTATTATTCCACTTTTCACTGACTAGCGAGGCGTGTAAAAACAAGTTATAAGGAACTACTGTCGTACCTATCAAACCTACGATGGTGAGAATATTATTGCTATTGATTTCGGGAGTAAAAAGACCTTTAAAAATTTCTGTGATATCAGGACCTATGGCTACAGCTGTCGCGATAAAAGAAACACCCATAATGACCACTAGCGATATGAGCACTTTTTCTAGCACTTTGTAGTTACCAAAAAATAGTAAACCAAAAGCGATCAAACCCAACAACAATGGAAAATACCATTGCTCGCCAAAAATGATCTGTAGCCCCAATACGCCACCGCTCAAATTACCGGCTTCGTAAGCGGTATTTCCTACCGCAATAGCTGCAAGAACTAATATGATAAGCGTGATTCTTATAATCTTATTAGAGATCGCACCACGTAAGATTTCTGGCAATCCTTTGCCAGAAATCAATCCCAACCGAGCTGCCATTTCTTGTAATATAATGGTGGCAAAAATAGAAAGCAACATTGCCCATAATAGGCTGTATCCAAAGTTAGCTCCTGCCAGCGTGCAAATGGTGACCGTTCCAGGACCAACAAATGCTGCTGCAATTAAAGTTGCTGGACCTATATTTTTGAATAGCTTACTCAGCATTTGACGCATTTTGCAATGCATAAATAGCAAAACTTCCTAACCAATGTCCGCCGGCATAATCGTCTGCAACTAGATTGGGTAAGGTGTTTGTGATATGGGCATCGGCTATTTCATTGAGGTTGCTGTATTCTGGATATTGAGCGGCAAGACCATAAAGTACCCAAGCACGACTCAGGTTCAAGCCATCTATGTGAACTAGTTTTCCATCACTACGGTCTGATACTTTTCCTATCTCGATGTCTAATTTTCCGTTTTCGATTCCAGGTAAAAATTCTTTTACCCATGCATGAAATTCTTCAGCAGTTAAAACACGTCGCATGATATCTATTTCTTCAAGACAAGACGATAAAAAATCATAACCGCTAGGTTCCCAAGAAATCGGACAACTGGCATCATTGCTATAAAATTCTTTTGCTTTACTTATGATGGCAGATTTTAAATCCTCATTTTGTGCGTGAACTGCATAGTCATAAGCAAATGCCATCCCAAATGCTGTGTTAGAATGCTCTCCAACTCTTATGGCATAATTCAATTTAGGCAAATAATCTACATATCGTTGTGCGATCACATCAGTAAGAGGTTGTAAAATTTGAGCAATTTCTTTTCCTTCTATTGAATCCCAAGTATCTAGTTCTTGTTGTAATTTAAGCAACCATGCCCAACCATAAGTTCGTTCAAAGGTTTTGTTATCCTTAGTGTTTAAGTAGGCAATTTCTACTTTAATATTATCAGCAGTTAGGTTGCGTTGTATTTTTTGAAGTAACTCCTCACGAGCTTCTAACTCTGGAAATTGTTTTAATAAAGTCACAGCGCTCCAGTAACCATGAACTGCACTATGCCAATCAAAACAACCGTAAAAAACAGGATGTTGTACGCTTGGGCGCTTTTGATCTTCCGGACTTGCAGTAACGTGTCCCATTTTATTAGGATATTCATCCTCGATGCAATGTAAAGGCAGTTGCGCTAAATTGTTTGCTTGTTCTAGGGTGAGTTGAGGTGTTGGGATTTGATCTTCAACTACCTCAATTTGTGTTACATTGACCTCATGCGTTACATTGACCTCATTAGAAGATTCTGAATCTACAGTTTCTTTGCAACTTATAAGAGTAAGTATAGAAAGTGCATAAATGACGTATTTCATATGTAAAGATTGTTAAGTCTCTAAATATAATAGTTTGTCATGGAACTTTTGAGGATTGTTCCGCTTTCGCGAAAGCGGATTAGAAAAGATCATTTGTAACTCACTTAATTTCAACCTTAAAAAGTCTAATTGTAAACATTGATCTTTAAAAAACTTATCCAATCATTTATTAAAAGAGAGCAATTATTTACAAATTCGTTCGGTCCATATTTTGTATTTTTAGATACCTCTAGAGAAAGACGATTTTATGACTAAAGAAACCGCAATAAAATTATTTGAAAAACAAAAAGTGAGAACTCAATGGATCGAGAAAGAGGAGAAATGGTACTTCTCCATTATCGATGTTATCTCTATATTAACTGAAAGTGAAAGACCAAGAAAATACTGGAGCGATCTAAAAACAAAATTAAAAAAGGAAGGAAGTGAACTGTCCGAAAAAATAGGACAGTTGAAAATGATAGCTGATGACGGCAAAATGCGCAAAACTGATGTAGCCGATACAGAACAGCTCTTTAGACTTATACAAAGCGTTCCATCACCAAAAGCTGAACCTTTCAAATTGTGGATTGCAAAAGTAGCCCGAGAACGCGTAGATGAAATAGAAGATCCAGAATTGGGTTTTGACAGATTAATGGAAACTTATCTCAAGAAAGGTTATAGCAAACAATGGATCAATCAGCGATTAAAAAGTATAGAGGTACGCAAAGAACTAACTGATGAATGGGAAAATAGAGGTGTACAAAAAGGACAAGAATATGCTATACTAACTAATGAAATCACAAAAGCGTGGAGCGGTCTGGATGTGAAAAATTATAAGAAATTAAAAGGTTTAAAAAAGGAAAACTTACGAGATAACATGAGTAATCTGGAACTCGTACTTAATATGCTTGCCGAAGCAACTACGACAGAAATAAGTAAAGAGAAACAACCTGAAACATTTACAGAAAGTAAAAAAATAGCCAAACAAGGTGGTACTATCGCAGGCAACACTCGCAAGGAAATTGAAGATAAAACAGGTAAAAAGATAGTTAATAAGTTAAATGCAAAAGATCATCTCCAAAATAGAAAAGAACTGGAATAGTTACTAGTTTATATGATCTTTTGATGAAAGAATTTAACTTGAAAAAATCAAATAACTGCCTTTTATCCCGAAGACTAAATAAGATGTTGTGACCTTTTGTTGATTGTTACGCTTTCGCCTTGAGCTAATTCAGATAAATTTCTTTTTTCAAAGATGAAAATAGAAAACGAGATGTCACACAAACTAAACCGCAATATCGTCTTCTAAAATCGGGACATTATCTTGAATAGTAGATTTAGACCATATAGCCAAACCAAAAGTTAACACACCCAAACGACCTATAAACATAATCAGGACAATAATGGATTTACCCCAAATAGAAAGATCGCCGGTAATTCCCATGCTCAATCCTACTGTTCCTAATGCCGAACTCACTTCAAATAGTGTTTTTTCTAATCCAAAATCATCAGTAAAAGTCATGGCGAGCGTAAATAAAAAAATAAGAGAAGTGTAAAATATAAATGAGGAAGTTGCTATGTACAATCTCTCAAATGGAATCTTGCGGCCTAAAAACGTAATGTTTTTAGAACCTTGAAGCCTACTTTTCATAATAGAAAAAACAGCTGTAAGCGTCGTTATTTTAATACCACCAGCAGTTCCTGATGGTGATGCACCTACATACATGAGAAAAATGGTAACTAGAATGATCGGTAAAGAATAAGCTCCAAAATCTACTGTATTGAAACCAACAGTAGTCATTGCAGACATCGTTTGGAAAAAGGCTGCATAAAGTCTTTCTGAGCCTGATAATGCGGTAATGGTCGGTTCAAAAAGGTACATGAATAAGAAACCAGTACTTAATAAAAATGCAAAACCTATGAAAATAATTTTGGAAGTAAAGCTTAGTTTATGAGTGCGATCCTTGATCCACATTACTAAATCTGTAACTACTATAAATCCTAAAGAACCAGCGATTGCGAGAAAAGCAATGATAAAGTTTACAAAACCATCATCTACATACTCCGTAAAACCACTATTGAATAGGCTAAAACCAGCAGTACAAAAAGCACTGACACTATGAAAAACCGCATTCCAGATCGCCTCTCCTACCGGCATTCCATCGGAATAAAATGCAATAAAAAATAAAATTGCACCTATAGTTTCCATAACTATTGTGAAAATGACAACAGATTTTAAAAAATCTTTGATCTTTATGGTGGCAGGTAAGGTAAACTCTGTATTAAGAAGTCTTTTATGCCAGTGCGTTATTCGCCTAGTTGTGGAAAGAAGCATAAATGTGGTAAAGGTTAAATATCCTATTCCACCCACTTGAAAAAGAGACATCACCACAAATTGCCCAGCAAAATTATAAGAATCAAAAACACTAACAGTGACTAATCCTGTCGTAGAAACGGCACTTGTAGCAATAAATAAATTATCGATTAAAGAAGTATCTGTTTTTTGCAACCATGGTAGAGACAGTAAAATGAAACCAACTAAAACATAAGTTAGAAAGCCATAAAATAAGTTTTGCTGAGGACTTAACCCTAATTTGAATTTGCGGTATCTTAAATTGAATTTTTTGAAATAGGTTTTCATCTGTTGAAATTAACAATACAAAAATTGCTGATTTCTACATCATTAAAGTTAAAAATAAGCTATAATTATAATGGATCGCTACATCTTCTCCAGCAACACTACTCCATTTTTAACCATAACAGTAACTTTTCCATTCACCACAGGCAATTTCTTGATGGTGTAGGCATTGCGTAGACGTTTTGCTTTTGGAAATACTTTAATGACATCTATCTCCATCAATCCATCTGGCAATCCAGCTCCAATGAGAACAATATCTTCATGACCGTTTTTATTATAAAATCGTGCCGCTAGTGTTCCTTCTCCTTCTTGAGCAAGAGAAAAATGCTCGCCCGCGCCTACAGACTGATGCTCATTTCTAAATTTTCCTAACTGTTGCCAGTGCTTTAAAATCTCTTGATTCCCTTTATCAAAATCCATAACAGATCTTAAAGTTGCGTCTCCTACAGTTCCTTCTACATCTAATGATCTTGCATTTTCATCTCCATAGTAAATTTGTGACATTCCAGGCGATAACATCAACTTTGTAGCAGATTCCATCGCTCGTTCTCTTCTAGGATCAAACGGTTGTCCATCATCATGAGAGCTGATGTAATTCATGAAATATACTGGATCATTAGGTTTTTCAGTAAGTAGGATCTTTCTAATGCTATCGTATTTTTTAAAGAGCTTTTGATAATCTTCATTTGCAAAATATTTGAATCCAAAATCGATCATTGCATCATAACCAGAATCAAAGTAATCAACATCACCACTGGAAAAACCATAAGACCTACCATTTACTGCAGAATAGCCGTAAAGCTCACCAAGGATAAAGAAATCGTCATCATGAATGGTTTTACTAGGATTATTCTCTTTCCACTGCTCGTAAGCTAGTTTTGCCTGTTCGTTAAATGTTGCCCAAATAGATTCTTCCACATGCTTCACGGTATCGATTCTAAAACCGTCTACACCAGTCTCACGAGCATAATCGGTGACCCATTTGATAATGTAATTTACAGGAGTTCGCTTTAAACCAGACTTAGCGAAAAAGTCATTTAACTCTTTAATTTCTTGCTCGTATCTTCCTTCCTTTTTCCATTTTGCCACAAGATGTTCTGGCAAGTCGACCTCTTCTGTACTTTCTGTTTTTATATCCGGTAAATTGTTAGTTAACGTACAAGTAACGGCAGTAGCTTGATCTTGATAAGAACATCCAGGACCAGTACGTACCCATTCTTCTGGCCATACAGGATCTTGATCTGTTACAGGACCAGTATGATTGATAACGACGTCTAGTAAAATTCTTATATCTTTTTCATGTGCTTTTTCTACTAGTGTTTTAAACTCTTCCATCGTTCCATAAGATGGTTCTACTGCTGTCCAATCCTTTGCCCAATATCCATGAAAAGCATAAGTAAATCCAGTACCTTCATCTACTCCACCGTGAATTTGTTCCCAGATAGGTGTCAACCATATCGCGTTTACCCCTAAATCTGTAAAATAACCTTCATCTATTTTTTCAATAATTCCTGCAAAATCGCCACCTTCAAAACCTCGTAACTTTCCAGTTTCCTTAGAACGATCGATGATTTTATCGTTAGAAGTATCGCCGTTATTAAACCTATCGGTAAGCAAGAAGTAAACGTTTGCAGCGCTCCAATCGAAGTAAGCATGTTCTTTTTCAACAACCTTTTCTTGAGCTTTATTCTCGTTTTCTTTACAAGAGATAAAAGCTATTGCGATCAATAATAAATAAAAGAAGTGTTTCATGGAAGCGTAATTTGAACGTAAAAATAAAATAAGAAGTTCATTTTATACCAACATAGAATCCTAATATGATACAACGTTTTCGTTATGCTGCTTATGTAGTAATTTTACAGTCTTCAAAACGACTACAATAAGCATGGAAAAATACGTAGATATTTTTATCAATTCTTTTAATGGATATGCATCCTACTTATGGAAAGAAATCATGAATCCCTCGTGGACCAATTATTTTTATTGGTTGCTCGTCGTTTCTTTATTGGTATTTGCTTTGGAAATCTGGCTGCCTTGGAGAAAGAATCAGAAAGTAATGCGCAAAGATTTTTGGCTCGACTTATTTTACCTCTTTTTCAATTTCTTTTTGTTCTCTTTAATTGGTTACAACGCCGTTTCTGATGTGTTTATAGAACTATTTAATGACGGTCTTGCAAGTATAGGCATCACAAATTTGGTAGCTATTGAAGTAAGTAGTTTTCCGTTTTGGGTGCAATTATTAATCATGTTTGTCATAGCCGACTTTATACAGTGGAACATTCACAGACTTTTGCATCGAGTTCCCTTTTTATGGGAATTCCATAAAGTGCATCACAGTGTGAAGGAAATGGGCTTTGCAGCGCAGTTCCGTTTTCATTTTATGGAAACTATCGTTTATAAAGCCTTGCAGTATTTACCGCTGGCGATGATAGGTTTTGGGATCAATCAGTTTATTGTAATTCATATGATTGCTGTATTGATTGGGCATTTGAATCATGCCAATTTAAACTGGGATTATGGACCTTTTAAATACATCTTAAACAATCCTAAAATGCACCTATGGCATCACGCAAGAAAGTTACCAGAAGGTGCCAAATATGGAGTCAACTACGGGCTTTCTCTCAGCATTTGGGATTACCTTTTTGGTACTGCACATATTCCCTATCATCAAGCCGAATTAGAATTGGGATTTCCAGGCGATGAAGATTATCCTGATGATTTTGGTAGTCAATTATTAGAACCATTTAAAAAAGATTGATCATTTTCTCACGCAACCTTATGGCATTAGTTGCATCTATTATATGAAGAACCAAACCATAAGACTATGAAATACATCAAATTAAGTTTGCTGATTTGCGTCACATTTTTACTTTTTCCAAGTTGTAATAATGATGATGACAACACTAATTCATCAACTACTATTAACGGAACTTGGCACTTGAAAAACGTGCGTGGTGGTTTTGTGGGAATCAACATAGATTATACTCGTGGCGAAGTCTTTTATGATTTTAATTTAAATAACAACACCGTTAACATCACAAATAATATTCTTACCACTGGTCCTGAGGATATTTATGCTGGACTAGACAGTGGAACTTATTCCATAAGAATTGAACAAAACGGAACCACTGAAACGCTTTTTATTGACAATGTAGATAAAGGAACTATCGATTTACAGGGCAACACTCTTCAATTAGATGACAACATAGCGGCAGATGGATTTCTCATGGAATTTGAACGTTAAAATACCAAGTTAATAGTTTGCAATTGTTCGAGCTATTTAGATGATGGTCTCGCTTTCGCGAAAGCGGAATAATTATTACTTTACAGAGGTCTTATAAAGCCTTATGAAAATCAATATTCTTTCTTGTATTCTAATAATATTAATCATTACCTCGTGTAAATCTGGCGATAAATATAAACCAGAAGGCTTGAGAAAAATGACGCATACTGAGCAAATTGAAATGGCAAAAGCCAAATTAAGTTTCAATTATGAAAATGTCGTTTATAAAAAGGAAAATGGTAGTGTAATTAGTAAAGATTCTTTATCAAAATATTTTTCTGACGAAAATCTTACAAAGGATATTTATTTGAATGATAATGATGAACCAAAAATAATCGTCTTTAGAAAAGCGACTGAAAACGATAAAAAGTTTAAAAGAAACTTATATGCCATTTACAATGAGAAAATTGTTGAGCCAGTTATAACTATTGACATCAATTGTGATGAGATGAGCAAAATTCTTGATAAAGTGTACGCTCTCGATCAAAATATGAGAATTGATGAAAGTAAATACGATCCTTCAATTGATCAAGATAATTTAGTCACCGTAGTTAGTTTACTAGAAAAATGTGGGATGCCCACTTTAAAAGAGATCAATCAAAAGCAAATGAATGCCATCTGGTTCGTTTTTCAACATGGAGATAATTATCATCGTAAAAAGTACTTCCATCTATTGAAGAATGCGGCACAAAACGGTGATTTGAAAAAAAGTAAAATGGCTCTTATGGAAGACCGAATGCTTATGGATGATGGAAAACCTCAAATCTACGGTTCTCAAATGACGGACGATAGAGAAAATGGAGGTTATAAAGTTTATGATTTGGAAAACCCTGAAACTGTTGATAAAAGACGTGCATCAGTTGGGTTAGAACCGTTGAGTGAATATGTTAAGCAATGGGATATCACGTTTGATGTAAAGCAGCGCTAATACATTAATCCAAGTAAGCGCCAGGACTAAAAACTACCTTTTTCAAGCCTATCAAATCGGCAAGTTTCTCTGTTTCTTGATGTGCTTTTTCTTTATCCTTTAATTGCTGCAATAACAATTTTTGATAATGACTTTTACTAAGCAAAGTAATTCTATAAACCATTTCTCGAGAAGAAGCGCTTACTAGTGTCGTATGGCTGCTCACACTAGTCTTCTCTGTAATTTCTAAAACCGTAATGTGCGGAAACTTATCAAAGGATTGCCATTTACCAAATTTTATAAAAAAGAAGCTGTTGTATTCTTTTAGCTTATTATCAGATACGTCGATCAATACGCCTTTAGTAGAAAACACAATAGCAAAGCCTATTAATGCAATAAAAATAACTTGAATTCCATTTGTTATAACGCCTACAACGCCTATCACAAAAATAAGTACACCTAAAATTCTAGTCATAGGTGGGAAGAAATTAGCTACTTTAAAGTCCATAATGTTTCTTCAACATGTTTTCATACGTTTTCTCTGGCAATATTTTTTTAAGAACAATAGAAAACTTTTGCAAAAAGCTCCCTACTTTATAATGGATACCAGGGTTTTCTTTTTGTAAAATATCGTAAATCTTTGTGGCAACGTCTATAGGATCTTGACCGTCATCTACATGTTCATCAATTAGTTTTAAAGTATGCGCATAGCCGGCTTCATAATCAGATCCAGAAATTACTGGTGCATGAAATCTACCTGCAGCAATGTTAGTAGCAAAATCTCCGGGAGCAACATTACTAAAATGAATATTCAAATGAGCACATTCCATGCGATAAGCCTCAGTAGCGATTTCTAATGCTCCTTTACTCGCACTATAAATACCACGGTATGGCAATCCCATATAGCCAGCAATACTGGTGATATTAATGACACGACCGCTTTTTTGAGCTCTCATTTGAGGTAAAACAGCTTGCAAAACACGCAACGGACCATAAAAATTAGTCTCCATAGCGTTTTTTACCTCGTCGATAGGAGTTTCTTCCATAGGTCCTGTAATTCCTACGCCTGCATTATTGATAAGAATATCTATTTGACCTTCTTTGTCGATCAATTCATTTACTGCATTTTGAATAGACGCCTGATCTTGAACATCTAGCGCGAGCAGTGCAACAGGACTATTTGGATAACGAGAAGGATTTCTACTGGTACCGTAAACGGTGTAATTTTTATCTTGAAGAAATAAGGCAATTGCTTTTCCTATACCAGAAGAACCACCAGTAACTAGAACTACTTTTTTCATAAACTCTTTTAAATCAGTTGATTAGATTTCACTAAAAGGCATAAAAAAAGGCAAGCTACCTACATCACACCGCTACGACCGCTTACCTTTGCTGCGTTCCCGCCCTGGAGGAGTTCAGCAGGAGCTGGTTGTGTAGGACTTGCCCGGTGCAAATATACAGTCTAGTTTTACTTACACAAAGGTTTTTCCCATGCTTTTTTATAGCTATCTTTCGCCTTGATAAAATCACATTATGAAATTGAAGTATTCTTTTTTATTACTGGTTGCAGCACTCTCGTTATCAGGCTGTAAAACCGAAATAGAAATGTTTAAAGAAAATTACAAGTTAGAGATAACTAATTCAAAATTGAACTGGACCGAAGACGATACAGTAGAAATATCTTTGATAGATGAAGCTTCTATAGGTGTCGACAGTGTCGTATGGACTCAAAATGCGGCTTTTATAAAAAGTGGTGATGAGGTCTCGCTTTCGCGAAAGCTGAAAAATCAACCTTATGGTAACCTAACTTTTAAAGCAACTGTTTATAGAAACGGAATGAATGCTACGGTTGCTACCAAAGTGAAAAGAATGCCTAAAGAGAAAGTGAAAATATACAAGTATAAAGTAATCAACACTTATGACCACGATACTGCGTCCTATACTCAAGGATTAGAATTTTATGGTGATTCTCTTTATGAAAGCACAGGTCAGTTCCGTGAAAGTGACCTGAGAATTACAAATGTAGAAACCGGAGAGAATATTAAAAAAATTGATCTACCTGCAAGCCAGTTTGCTGAAGGAATGACCATTTTAAATGATAAAGTATATCAGCTTACCTGGCAAAGTAAAGTAGGTTATGTCTATGATTTAGGTCTTAATAAACTAGACGAATTCAAATACAATCAAAGTAAAGAAGGCTGGGGACTTACAAATGATGGCACTTACTTATACAAAAGTGATGGAAGTTCTAAAATATGGAAAATTGATCCCAATACTTATGAAGAATTAGGATACATAGAAGTAGTAACTAACGATCGTGTTGTTTCAAAAATCAACGAATTAGAATGGATCGATGGAAAAATTTATGCAAACGTCTACACCACTAATGTCATCATGGTTATCAATCCTGAAAACGGAAAAGTAGAAAGAGCCATAAATATGAGCCCTATTGTTAAAGAAATATCTAATTACTCTGAAAATGAGAATGTACTCAATGGTATTGCTTACGATAAGAAGAACGACCGTCTATTTATTACTGGTAAAAGATGGCCTAAGATGTTTGAAATAGAAATTACTGAATAGTGATTGATACTAAATTACCAGTTTTTGAAAAAAAACGAACTGTAACGGCTTCAGAAATTGACGACCTGAATCATGTCAACAATGTCGTTTATGTTCAATGGGCAGCAGATGTAGCAAGCGAACACTGGCAAACCGTAGGAACACCAGAAATGCTAGAGAATTATGGCTGGATCATGCTCAAGCACTGTATCGAGTATAAAAAAGCAGCAGTTCTAGGAGATGAAATTCTATTGCGAACTCAAGTAGGTAGAGCAACAAACGTACGTTATCAACGTTTCATAGAAATATACAATGCGAGCAGCATGGATTTACTTGCAAAAACAACTTCTGACTGGTGCGCGATAGACAAAACTGGAAAACCTGTTAAAATATCTCAAGAGATAAGAGACTTATTTGAAACTTTATGAAATATATAGTTACTGCTTTACTTTGCTTCATCACTTTGGTACTCATTTCATCTTGTAGAAATGATTTTGAATTTTCTGCTAGCACGGGAGATTTGAAGTTTTCTCAGGATACTATTTATTTGGACACCGTTTTTTCTACCATAGGTTCCAGTACCAGAACGTTTAAAGTCTATAATAACAGTAGTGACGATATTGTAATACCTAGAGTAGCACTCGCTCAAGGCACTAATTCTAAATACCGTATCTCAGTTGATGGTGTACCAGGACAAGTTTTTGAAGATGTAGAATTACTTGCAAAAGACTCCATGTTTGTATTTGTAGAAACTACGGTAGATATAATGGATTTCACTTCAGACACTGAGTTTTTATATGAAGACACGATTGAATTTGACTCTGGTGGAAACCTGCAAAAAGTGGAATTAGTAACTCTAATTCAAGATGCTGTATTTCTTTTTCCAGAAAGAGATGCCATGGGAATACAAGAAACCATACTTCTCGACACTGATCCTGATGGGAACGAATTGAGAATATCAGGTTTTTTCCTAGATGACAATGAGTTGCGATTTACTAATGAAAAACCTTATGTTATTTATGGTTTTGCTGGAGTGCCATCTAATAAAACGCTCACGATAGATCCTGGGGCTAGAATTCATTTTCATTCTCAAAGCGGGATTATAGTCGCAGATGAGGCTACTTTAAAAGTAAACGGCGCACTTTCCATGACAGAAGAACTAGAAAACGAAGTGATTTTTGAAGGCGACCGTTTAGAACCTACATACGACGATGTTGCTGGACAATGGGCTGCCATATGGTTAACCAGTGGTAGTAAAGATCATGAGATTAATTATGCTACGATAAAAAATGCTAGCGTTGGAATCATAATGGATAATAATAATCCTACTTCTAACGGTGCCACTTTAAAAATTAATAATTCGCAAATTTTGAATTGTTCAAATTCTGCTTTAATAGGAACAACTGCTTCCATAGAAGCTAGCAACTCTATTTTTCACAACTCAGGTCAGTCTACTGTTGTTGGAAGATTTGGTGGAGAGTACAACTTCAATAATTGTACAATTTCAAATTACTGGAACGGCAGTTTCAGACAAGATGCTACCTTGTTCATTTCTAACGCCATACCTAATACTGATTTCACAGCAGACTTACTTGCTGCTAATTTTACCAATTGTATTATTTATGGTGATCGTAATATCGAGCTAGGACTTTTAGATGATGGGATTTCTGCTTTTAATTTTAAGTTTGAGAATTCCTTGATCCGTTTTAACGATTTTTCTAACAATTTTGATGGGTTACCTGATTACGATTTTAATAATGTCAACCTTTATCAAGAATGTGTTTTTAACGTAGATCCTCAATTTGACGATGTAGATGCTTTCAAATTACGCATAGATAACACAGGTGGTGCAAATGGTATCGCAAACCCAACAACAGATACCGCTTTAGATATTTCTGGAGCTACAAGAGATCTTGTTGATCCAGACGCAGGTGCTTTTGAAAGTACCGATCTTTCTGGAGAATAAAATTACCATACATAATAATCATAAAAAAAGAGCTTATCTTTTATAGACAAGCTCTTTTCTCTTTTAAGATTAAAACCTCTTACTTAATCAACTCGTAACTTCTAGAAACAAATTCTGTAAGCTTTTCACCTTTCAATAAACCTTGAGATAATTTAGCAAGATCTACAGATTGCTGGATCAAACCAGACTTTTTTGCTTCGTCTTTTTCATTAAAGATCGATTGTACTAGGTCACTGTTACCATTAACAACAAGATTGTACATATCTGGCATATTACCGAAGCCCATCATACCACCGCCGCCAGTTGCTTGCATCTCTTTCATACGACGCATGAATTCTGGTTGTGTGATCATAAATGGAGCTGCATCACTACTCATCGCTTCCACTTGTACTGTATAGCTCGTATCGGCGATTGTTTCTGTGATCGTTTTTTGCAAGGTCTCTTTCTCTTCGTCAGAAAGTTTTGAGATTTGCTCTTCTTCTTTTTTAATCAAATTATCTACATGATCTGCATCTACTCTTACAAAAGAGATATTCTCTTTAGAAGTTTCAAGCTTTTGCATCAAGTGAGAGATGATAGGAGAGTCTAATAATAAAACTTCATATCCTTTTTTCTTGGCCGCTGTTGTGTAAGAATGTTGTTCTTCTTTATTGGAAGCATAAAGAATTACCGTTTTACCATCTTTGTCTGTTTGAGCTGGCTTGATTTTTTCAAGTAATTCGTCCCATAAATGATACGTTCCATCTACGGTAGGATACAAAGCAAATTTATCTGCTTTATCAAAGAATTTCTCTTCGCTTAACATACCATACTCGATCACGATCTTGATATCGTTCCATTTCTCTTCAAAGGCTTTTCTATCTTCATTGAAAAGACTTTTCAGTTTATCTGCTACTTTACGAGTGATGTAGCTTGATATTTTCTTTACAGCACCATCTGCCTGTAAGTAAGAACGAGAAACATTTAGTGGGATATCTGGCGAATCGATTACACCTCGTAACATGGTTAAGAATTCTGGTACAATTCCTTCTACGTTATCTGTTACATAAACTTGGTTTTGATACAGCTGGATGCGATCTTTTTGTACGTTCAAATCTTGAGTCATCTTAGGGAAATATAAAATTCCCGTAAGATTAAATGGGTAGTCTACATTCAAATGAATGTTGAATAACGGCTCCTCAAATTGCATAGGATACAACTCGCGGTAGAAATTTTTATAATCTTGATCTTCTAATTCAGCTGGTTGCTTTGTCCAGGCTGGATCAGGATTATTAATAATATTATCTACTTCTTGAGTAGGTGCTGGATCTTCTTCTTTTGCCCCTTCTGGCTTTTCTAAAGTTTCTGTTTTAGTACCAAACTTAATCGGCACTGGCATGAACTTGTTGTATTTGTTCAGCAACTCAGTAATACGGCTTTCTTCTAGAAATTCTGTTTCATCATCTGAGATATGTAGAATGATCTCCGTACCAAAGTTTTCTTTCTCTGCTGGCTCGATAGTGTAATTAGGAGATCCATCGCATGTCCAGTGAACTGCTGGCTCATCTTTGAAAGACTTAGTTATGATCTCTACCTGATCGGCAACCATGAAAGCAGAATAAAAACCTAAACCAAAATGCCCGATAATACCGCTATCCTTTGCGGTGTCTTTATATTTTTCAAGAAACTCTTCAGCACCAGAAAAGGCGACCTCGTTGATGTATTTTTGCACCTCATCTTCCGTCATTCCTAGACCTTGATCAATGATATGAAGTTTCTTGCCTTCCTTATCAATTTTGATCTCTATTTGCTGGTCTCCTAACTCAACACTTGCCTCCCCTATTCGGGCGAGATGCTGTAATTTAAGAGTGGCATCCGTAGCATTGGATACGAGCTCTCTCAAGAAAATCTCGTGATCGCTGTATAAAAACTTCTTAATAAGCGGGAAAATATTCTCTACCGCTACGTTAATGGTTCCTTTTTGTGACATAATATTATTTTGTTCTATTTATAGTTTTAAGTGTTCCGCTTTCGCGAAAGCGTACTTTTCAATAACAAATCAACCATTTCAAGCCTCGTACCAATTCCATTATCGTGACAAGCTGGCAGCAATTTGTTCCTTTAAAACTACCATTGATGGACTCAGATCTACCGATATTCAAATGCAACTTTAATAAACTCTCCATACGATTCATATTTGCATGGTTCATTGAAAGTTCAGAGATATGATTTTAGGGGAAGGAGCCGCGGCGAGAAATTGCCCGGCTTTTCTTTCCTTTAAGCTTGACATAAATAGATTTTCATATTTTAATATTCAAGATCTTATCGATTCAAAACTACTGATCTTAGATTGATACTTTTATGTCTAGGCAAAAATAAGAACTTTTGTCAGTAATTATGGATAACGTGGTAACAGCGCTCCATGATATTTCTCCTTCACTCATATTGATCTACGAGATCAATTTCAGGTCGAGCCCGAAAAGCCTGTTTCAACGAGTAGGGATCAATTAAAAAATATGTATTATGGCAAATAGTCCATCAAATTACAACCCAGGTCAAGAATTATCTGACCTAAACTTTTCATCTCTTATTGGAGGTCCGTTAGGAGCAATAGTAGATGCTCAGAGTAAAGCCGCATTATCTACTGTAGATTTTGTAAAAAGTGTAGGATTCACTCCAGATAGTGAAGATGAAACAACTGGAGAAATTACACCAGGAGAGCCTATTTATGTGAGTTTTAAATATCCTAAAATGGTACAACCTTATCAACCAGGAGTTGTCGATAAGCTTGACGAGATTACCGTAAAAACTGGTGGAAGTGATTACGAAGTAGGCGATGTATTGAGCGTTTCAGGTTTATCTGTTACAGTTGCCACAATAGACTCTGGAGGTGCAATATTGACAATTTCCTATAGTGCCGATGGAACGAATAATATCACAGCAGCTACTGATGTTCCTGGAATAGGAGGAGCAGGAACTGGTGGTGAATTTGACATTACTACCGAAGATATTTCTTCTATTCCAGCTGTTTTTGAGGAGATGAAATTAGAAGTTCCTATCCTAACGATGATGCCTATTCCTTTTATACGCGTTGAGGAAGGTAATATAGACTTCAATGCAAAAATTACCAGTATGGAATATAGTCGCGTGGGAACTCAGTTTAAATTTGGAACCAGTGCCTCAATGACTAATAAGAATACGAATAAGAATTATTCCTTTGCTGGTTCTTTTAACTTCAATGAAAACGTCAATACTGTAAATCTTAAGACCAATATATCGTATCAACGCAATACTCGTCAAGGAAGTAAAGTGGATAAGACCTTTCACATGGGTGTAAAAATTAAAGTGGTACAAGACGAGATGCCTGAAGGAATGGAGAAACTTCTTAATATTCTTGAAGGAGCAATTGTAGCACAACCATCAGGAAACTAAAACCAACCAACTATGGTAAAGCTTAAAGATTATTTAGGAACATTAATCTCTGGCGTGAACCAAGCGCGTGTAATGGCAGACGTTGAGTCTGCCAAGATCGCGCAGGCTTATGCAAGTGATAACATTTTAAAACACTTCCCTATCCCTAGATTCAGGGCGCAAGATGTAGAACTAGATATACCTGTAGCTATAGATAGTTTTGATGAGCAAGCTGTAGAAGATTACCAACCTATTGATAACAAGTCGTTTAATAGCAACACTTACCGAAGTATGAAAGATGCTGCCAAAGTATCTTCTTTTTCTAGAGAGACATCTAAATTCCTAAATTCTGAGATTTCGAAAAAATCAAAGGAACTGGAAAAAGAAATGAAAGCAAATGAGTCAAAAGAAACAGCGTTTTCCAAATATGAAGAAAAAATGACAACTGCCTTTTCTGATGCTATAGAAATGGATAAATTATCTGTGAAAGATCGTGAGGAGATGATTACTCAATATCGACGAATTTTGAAGAAAAAAGTCTTTGCCGATGTTAAAACAAGACAAGTAACAAATAAATTAGAAAATGCACAGGTCATTGTTGAAGCAGCAAAGTTAAGAGATATTCCTAATGAAAATATTGTACGTATTAAGCTAAAACTTTTTGAGGACGGCATGGAATGGCATACTTCTGAAGATGAAAATGGAGATAGAACCTCCGTACTAACACCAGAATAAGAATGAGAAAATCAGTTATAGAACCAGCGGCTCAAATTAAAGAGGAACTATTCAAAATTTCAATGCTAGTTGATAAATTCCAAGCACAACATATTGAAATCACTGATCTATGGTTGACATTCATAAAAAATCTAGAAGAATTACTCAAGAAGTATGGTTATAGAGAAACGGCTGAGATTTCAGGATATCGAGCTGCAATCTTGAATAATATGAGCTCAACTAATAAAAAAAAACGAACAAGCTCAAAGCTAAAACGTCAGGCTGCTCTTGCGACAGTACAACCTATACAACAATTGTTGAGCGATAAACTCAATGAATTGGAGCAAAAAATTGAAACAGTAAGATCAATGATCAAACAAATCATGATACCTGCTAAAGACGCTGGAATGATTAATTATGATTTGAATAATGACTTTACAGCTTACCTAGAATCATTACTTGCTCAGTTCAAATCTCATGAACAGCTAGCACCTGGAATCAACAGCGCTATTGCAAGCATTGGTAAATATGATGTTCTAAAAATCATTGCTGAAGAAATAGAATTTTAATAAAAACTAATTACATACCTTTAAATCTTAACATAACAACCAACTTTATGAATACTAGACAAATTACCTTGATTAAATTAGTAACACTATTAATTCTCATAAGTACATTAATGAGCTGTGAACCTAAAGGAATTAAACCTGACGGTCACATTTCAAAAGAAATTGCAGAGGAAAGAGAACAAAACTATGTGAATAACATTTATGGTAAAGAATTGAATTATCAAGACAATCGAGAGTTTTGGTTTTCAAATGAAGAATTACAAAAAATGATTGATTATGCTGCTCATGTGGGAGATTCTCTTGATTTAACCACAACTGGCTTAAGAGCTTATTTAGGAGCACAAATGGATGAAAATGGTAATTGGAAAACAGAGCTGTTTTTTGTACCAACAGTAGAAGGAGAAGATTTGAATGATAATTATAACGACTCTGGAGCATTCAATGATAGCCAGTCGGGCATGCCGCCAATTAGTTTTATTAAGCCTTAAACAATAATGATTTATTACTGGGTTTCTTGCATTATCATTTATGGGACGAGATTGACTGCCTTATCTTTTGGTATTTATAACTATAAAACTATCAAAGGAACGAGTGAAAAATACTTCCCTCACTTTATAACCTTAACCTTAATATTTGATGCGATAGCAATTTATATGGTTTGGGCAATGGAAATAAGCGCAAGTAAATCCAGTGATATTTATGGAATAATATTCATATCCTTTATCATTTGGTGGTATTTTCAACTTCTAAATAATAAATTATTATTAATCGTTTCAATAATTCTACTTATCGTTTCCTATTCTTTGGATTTGCTATATAATACAAATATTGAGTCAGAGTTTCCTATCAGAGTAGTAAGTAGTGCGATCATAGTTTTGATATCAGTATTCGTTTTTTTACAAAATCAAATATTAAATAATCAGCATATAGACTACTTAAAACTGAGAGCGTTTTGGATTTCAATAGGCTTATTAATATATCAAGTGACATTAATGCCAGTGCTATTATTTTTACCAAATTTAAGCAGGCTCGACTGGGAATTAAATTTGGTACTAAGTTTTATTAATATAGCATTGTATGGCTGCATAACATATGCTTTAAGTTTGAAATCAAATGATGAATAATAATGTTCTACTCATAGGCAGTCTATTACTTATAGTGTTGACTTCTATAGGAATCATTTCATTGTTTATTACCTTCAATAATCGCAAAAATCAATTATTACAAGAAAAATTAGAAGATCAGCTCGCTGCACAAAAAAGACAACACAATAGCGAGTTAAATGCACTGCGTAGTCAACTCAATCCGCATTTTGTACACAATAGTTTAAACGCTATTCAATATTACATCCAGCGCAACGAGGTTGAAATTTCAGAGGATTACCTGACTAAATTCTCTAAGTTGATGCGATTATTTTTTGATTATTCTCGTAAAAAACAAATTACCTTAGAAGAGGAGATTTCTTTTTTAAACAAATACCTACAAATTGAAAAACTAAGATTTGAAGAGAAACTTAACTACCACATAACAGTAGATCCACAACTGGATACTGATGCATGTTTAATACCTACCATGTTATTACAACCCATGCTAGAAAATGCCGTAAATCACGGTATCTTTCATAAACCTGACGCAGGTTTCATAGAAATATCATTTAAACTAGATGACACAAAAAAAGGCTATCAATTGAGCATCATTGATGACGGTATCGGTCTCAAAAAATCAAAAGAACTTCGTAATAAAAATAAAGCCAGTACAAAAGCTCACAGCAGCGAAGTAATTAAAGAACGTATTTCCATTCTTAATGATAGTGAAGAATGGGAAATCAACTATAAAATAATAGATCGATCACAAGAAAGTAACACTACTGGAACGGCTATTTACATGACCTTTAAACACCTTTCAGAATAATGAGTATCAAGACCGTAATCATAGATGATGAGCCTAAGGCAATTGCAATTCTAGTAAATAAAATCAAACGATTTTGTCCAGAATTGGAAATTGTTGCCTCAGTAAGTAAACCACAGGAAGCTTTTGACACTATAAACGAATTACAGCCTGATCTCATTTTTATAGATATTGCGATGCCAGGCATGACTGGATTTGATGTGCTACAGCAATTCACTCATCCTAATTTTGAAATAATTTTTGCTACAGCTTTTGATCAATATGCTTTGGACGCTATTAAACATTGTGCCATCGGTTACTTGGTAAAACCTATCGATAATGAAGATCTTGTCGAGGCGGTAATTAATGCAAGGCGCAATATAGAAGATAAGAATGCGCTTCAAAAAAATAAGCTTCTCATTGAGAATCTAGGAATCCAAAAATTTCAAAAGAAGAAAATAGTCATTCCATCTACCGATGGTCTTGAATTTGTGAAAGTAAAAACTATAAGTCATTTTGAAGGCGTTGATGGCTATACTAAAATTCATTTTTCCAATAGAAAATCAATGCTTAGCTCTCATAGCATAGGCCATTTTAAAAAATTACTCGATGAACGTGAATTTTATCACGTGCATAAATCTTACATCATCAACATGTCTTATGTGGAGCGGTATTTAAATGACGGTTACGTCGTACTTCAAGGAGATATCAGTATTCCAGTAAGCAGGGCAAAACGTACTGAATTTCTTAATCAATTAAAGCAGTAGCTATATTTTTTGACACATAGATATTGGTAAACTCGCTTTCGCGAAAGCGGTATTAAAAACTACTTCTACGAGAGAACAAACCGTAGTAGAAAGTTTAATTTTGCTCAAAATCAAAACCATTGGACAAGCATTCTGATATATACGGTAAAGCATTACTTGACTTTCAAAACGGAAATTACACAGAAGATCTTCAAGTGTTAAGTCCTACTATGGAAGATGATGTGTTACCACTTCCCTATTTGTTCAGATCACATGATAAAATGCCTGCTATTGAAAGAAAGGCTCTATCCTTTTGTATAGGTGATATATTAGACGTAGGCGCAGGCGCTGGATCGCATAGCGTTTATTTAGAGAGCAAAGATTTTAATATTACCGCATTAGACCAAAGCGATGGTGCCATAAAAGTGCTCCATCAAAGACTTCAAAAACCTAATTCTACAATTATAAAAGAGAATATCTGGCAGCACAACGGCCGTTATGATACCATTTTATTGCTCATGAATGGTACTGGAATATTTGAAAAGTTAGAAAGAGTTCCGCTTTGTCTTGAAATGCTTAAAAACATGTTACACAAAAATGGACAGATTCTAATTGATAGTTCTGATTTAAAATTTCTATATGAAGACCCAGAAGATGGTGGTTTATGGGTAGATTCTAGTAAAGAATATTACGGAGAAGTAGGCTTTTCATTGCAATACAAAGGAGCGGAATCAGAATTATTTGACTGGTTGTACATGGATTTTGAACTTCTTAAAAGTTATGCAGTTGCTGCTGGATTTCAAATAGAATGCGTTTATAGAGGCGACCATCATGATTACCTCGCAAGATTAACTTTTTAAAAGGATAATTTCACGTGTTAAACTTGAAATAAATGAACTGCAATGTTCAAGATCTTCTTCTATCTTTAAAGTAAAACAAATAGGAGTTATGAAGACAGCATTAATTACTGGAGCTAGCAGCGGTATAGGAAAAGAGTTAGCAAACATTCATGCGAGCAACGGCGGTAATTTAGTAATTGTTGCTAGAAGCGAGGAAGAACTTAACGAACTTAAATCAAAACTTGAATCTCAACATAAGGTAAACGTCCATGTGATCGTAAAAGATCTCACGGCACCAGATGCTACACAAGAAGTTTATGACGAGATCAAAGAAGCTGGGATTGAAATTTATTATCTTATAAATAACGCTGGTTTTGGCGGTATAGGTAAATTTCATGAGCGAGACTGGTCCAGTGATCAAAATATGATTTTATTGAACGTTATGGCGCTCACTCATTTGTGCAGGGTGTTCTTACCTCAATTTGTAAAACGTAATTCTGGTAGGGTTCTTAATGTATCCTCTACAGCGAGCTTGATGCCTGGTCCTATGCAAGCGGTTTATTTTGCTACAAAAGCCTTTGTTGCATCTTTAAGCAATGCTATTTCTCAGGAATTATCTGAGACTAATATAACTGTAACTAATTTAATGCCTGGAGCTACAGAAACCGATTTTGGTAAAACTTCTGGAATGGATAAAACATCCTTATTTGATCAAACAGCAAGCGCCAAAGATGTGGCTCAAACAGGTTATAACGCTATGATCAACGGTGATATGGACGTCAAAGCTGGTTTGAGTTTTTCTCAAAAAGCCATGCTCGCTACCATTCCTTTTACGCCTAAAAAAGTATTGCTTAAAATGGTAGAAAAAATGCAGCAGCCTAAAGATTAATTATCTTTTACTTACAAATTTAGAAGTAGTGAGATAAAATCGCCAGGGAAGATCTTTGTCTTCATCTGCATAATCAATACCTATTCTTTTGCTGGTGGTGATCTCGCTTTCGCGAAAGCGGAATTCCTCATTCTCCTCGATCCACACTTCATCTCCCGTTAAATTTGCACCGTAATGTGACTTAGAAAGAGCAAAAGCTTTACTAAAATTCCCTGGTCCAGAGGTAAGTGTTTTATCTAGTTTCTCCTTATTACGGCGTCGCAACATCACTTCTACTCCATCTATAGGTTCTACAGCTCTTATTAAAATGGCATCAGCTTGATCCTTAGAATTTGTTATAATATTGAACAAATGATGAATCCCATAGCATAAATAAACATAGGCTACGCCACCAGGTTCATACATGATCTTAGTACGGTCGGTAAATCTGCCTAAGTGAGCATGGCAAGCTTTATCGTCATAACCGCGATAGGCTTCTGTCTCGGTAATAATACCAGAGGTTAGTTCTTCATTAATATTAGAAACGATCTTTTTTCCTATCAGATCTTTTGCAATGCTTACCACATCATTTTGTAGATAATAGGAAGTATGTAATTTTTTGGAAAGATTATTGATCATACCTAAAAATAACACACTTACAACCTTTACTCATGATGCTTAAGACTTTTTTAATAATAGGTTTACTTTTTGTCGCTAATTTTTCTTCTTCTCAAGACTCTTTAGAATCATTAGAAAATAGTAAAATTTTATCTTCAATGTCAACTGTGTATTTTGAAACAGATAGCGATCGATTGCACCCTGATTCAAAAAAAGCTATAGAGGATTTATTTCTGTTAGATAATGGCTCTATTATTAAGGAGATCGTATTGACAGGATATTGCGATGAACGTGGTTCAAAATTTTACAATAAAAATCTTGCTTTAAAAAGAGTGATAAGTGTACAAGAGTTTTTCAATTCTAAACGTAAATTTGATCAATCTGTGTTTGAATTAAAAGCTCGTGGAGAAATAGCCCAAGGAGATTTAGAATACCTAGAAGGAGGTTTTAAATTCAATAGACGCGTTCAAATAAATGTGAGTTATGAATACCCAGCTGTAGAAGTAGAAATGAATGATTCTACTGAAAATAGAATCAATAGCAAAACCCAGCCCATCTCTTCTACACCAGTATTTACTGACAATTTGCAAGTAAATGAGAAGTTAGTTTTTAATAACATTATTTTCATCGGTGGTACAAAAAACGTGAGACCTGAATCTTTATCAGTTATAGATCAAATCGCAACAGATTTAAAAAAATATACAGCATATCAAATTGAAATTCAAGGTCATATATGCTGTAGCCGACCAAACAAGAAAGGGATCGAAATCAATACAGGAGAAACATTCTTATCCTTACTGCGTGCTCAAAGAGTAAGAGAGTTGCTGGTACAAAAAGGTGTAGACGCAAACCGTCTTACGGCAGTTGGAAAAATGGCGAACTTTAAAACAGGAAAAGGTGATTATTTTGATCGTAGAGTTGAATTTAAGATTACGGCCATTAATGAAAAGGATAGCAAATCTAATCAACAAAAGCCTTGAGAATCTGTTACCTTTGTAGCTAGAATATTTTTTTATGTCTTTTGAAAAATTAGGTCTTGATCCTGCCCTTTTAAAATCTCTTAACGATCAACAATTATTAGAACCTACTCCTATTCAAGAACAGGTCATACCCTACATTTTAAAAGGAAAAGATGTCTTAGGAATTGCCAAAACTGGTTCTGGTAAAACAGCTGGTTATGCGCTACCATTATTACAAAATTTAAAAGGAATTACCTCTAAAAACAGACACATCAGTGCGCTAGTAATGGTTCCTACTCGCGAGCTTGCCGTGCAGGTAAGCGATGTGATCAAAACATTTTCTAAAGCACTAGACAAGCCATTAATCACCATGCCTATTTATGGTGGTGTGAGCATCAATCCACAGATGATGCAAATGAATACAGTAGACGTACTTGTCGCTACGCCAGGTCGTTTGATTGAGCTGGTAGAAGCAAATGCTGTTATTCTTAAAGAGTGTAAAATTCTAGTGCTAGATGAAGCAGATAAGATGCTTTCTATGGGTTTTAAAGAAGAAATGGATGCGGTGTTGTATCATTTGCCTAAGAGAAAGCAAAACCTTCTATTTTCTGCTACACTAAGTAACGAAGTTAAAAATATTCAAGAAGGACTACTTCATGATCCTGTAGTGGTTGAAATTGAGGAAGAAGAACAAGATTACTCGCTCATAAAACAACTAGGTTATCGAGTAACACCAGAGAAAAAAGGAGTCTTACTGAGACACCTTATAGAAGAACATGACATGCAACAAGTTTTGATATTTTGTTCTTCTACTTATCAAGTGGAGCATGTAAATGATAAGCTCAACACCAACGGAATCAAATCCAAAGCGATTCATGGTAAAAAATCTCAAGGAGTTAGAAACAAAAACTTAGCCGACTTTAAAAATAGTAAAGAGCCTGGAGTGCGCTGTTTGGTAACTACAGATTTGCTTTCTCGAGGTATCGATATTGAATTCTTGCCTTACGTTATCAATTACGAATTGCCTCGATCTCCTAAAGATTACATTCATAGAATAGGTAGAACCGGTCGTGCAGAAAATCCAGGAACAGCCATCTCTTTAGTTACAAAAGAGGAATCCAATCATGCACGTGTCATTCAAAAGAAAACCAAATTAAAAATATGGATGGAAGATTTACTAGAGTGGAATTCGTAGGAAATTGAATTTGAAGTCGAACTTGAAGAAAAGTTTAAATAGTGCCAAAATAAATATTTGGTACATCAAATTATAACAACTTATTTTTCAGGTATAACTTTTGATACTATTGAAGAATGAAAAAGCTATCTCAACTTTTTATAATCTTAATATCGCTTTCTAGTATTTCGTGCAAACAAGACGAAAGAACTATTGAAAAAGATGACCTTAATTATCGCGCTTATTTGTTGAAGGATAATGATGACGTTCCAACTTTTCAATTCCCATTAAACTCAACAGCAGACGAAGTTTTTAAAGTGATCGATAATTATACACAACAAGGTTGTTTTGATACATTCCATTTTAATTATAAGATTGCTGGATATGAAGTTCAAAGTGTGGCATTGGAATACTGTCATGAATCGCCGCCTGTAGCTGACCCTAGAACATTATTTATAAATGTAAAAGAGAATAGCGAGTTATTTATAGATTATTATGGAATAATAGAACATGATGCTGTTAAAAAGCAAACCTTGGATTTTCTGAATGGAATTGAAAGAGATCGTAAACGTTTTCTTCTACATTACAAAATAGACAAGAAGGTTGAAAAAAGAATTACTGAAAAAATTATAGGGTATGTAATTGAAGCTTATCTTGAATTTGCAAAGAACTTATATCAAAAAGAAAACAATTTACATATAAGCAAAGCTAATAAAGAACAATTGGACGAATTTAAAAGTAAACATTCAATGAGGATTTTGTTCGACAGTTGGGATCATTTTAAAATTTTGCCGCCACCGCCGCCAGCTCAAAAATCGCTTAAAATTCATCAAAAAGACACTATTGACTATGATTTTGATACTGCGCTAAGTGAAAAATAATCTTCAATAACATTTCGAAAGGATCTGGCAGATCCTGAACAAATTTGGAGATCACTATATTTATTCATTCAGAAATACCGAGCCAAATTTTTCAGGAAGACAAATCCAGTTGAACAAATCTGTAGAAGTGTCTTGTCTGTCTCTCTACTCACATTTAAGAGCAAAGCGAATAAATGAAACTGACTACTGCCACTGAAAACTGACACTGTGACTAATAACTACTCTTCCTTTTTAAATTCCAAACTCAAACTATTCACACAATGCCTAATACCACTAGGCGTAGGTCCATCGTTAAACACATGACCTAGATGGCTGCCACAGTTAGAACACATGATTTCTGTCCTTATCATTCCATGGGTTGTATCCCTTTTGCGCTCTATTGCTCCTTCTATCTCATCGTCAAATGATGGCCAGCCGCAACCAGAATCAAACTTTTGATCGGATTTAAAAAGATCGTTCCCACAAGCTGCACAACTGTAAACACCATCTTCATAATGTGTATTATACTCTCCCGTAAACGGTCGTTCTGTTCCTTTTTCTCTTAGAACATAATACTGTTCTGGAGTCAATTTATCTTTATATTCTTTTTCAGTCATCTTTTTTATTATTTGTCAAATTATTGTTTGAAGTTCCGCTTTCGCGAAAGCGGAACAAAAAAAGCTCCTAATTTAAGTCAGGAGCTTTTTATAAATCTTACGTATTTGAAAAACTATTTCCTCAACGCCGGTAATTCTTCTCCTTTTGGGACGAAGTCTAAAGCAACTCCATTAATGCAATGACGCTTACCAGTAGTCTTTTTAGGTCCGTCATTAAATTCATGTCCTAAATGCGATCCACAAGTATTGCACTTTAATTCAGTACGGGCATAACCTATTTTATAGTCTACATCTCGTTCTACTTGTCCTTCAATAGCTCGGTCATAACTAGGCCATCCAGTTCCCGAGTCAAATTTATGCTCATTTTCATAAACTGGTGCATAACAAGCCGCACATATTAAAGTTCCTGGAGCGTACTGCTTATTCAGCGGACTTGTATGTGGACGTTCAGTTCCTGCTTCTCGTAAAACGTTATATTCTTGAGAAGTCAATAGTTTTTTCCACTCTTCATCGGTTTTAGTAACCTCGTATTTTTTTTCTTGTTGCATTTCTTCATCAGAAGAATTCATTGCTAGTTCCTTAGAAGTATTTCCACAAGAAACAAAAAGCAATGCAATAATGCCTATTGCTATAAATCTTACCATCATTTTTTTCTTTGAGGTAAAATTAAGGTGTATAACCGCTCTTAGGTGTTGCAATTCTGTTAAGTATTATGTCAATGATATCACAAAATTGTTGATAATGAGTGGTTAGGTGGTTAGGTGGTTAGGTGGTTAGGTGGTTAGGTGGTTAGGTGGTTAGGTGGTTAGGTGGTTAGGTAAAATCAAAAAATAAATTTTGAATGCAAACATAAAAGCGGAATTTATTCCGCTAAATAAAAAGAACGCCGCGAGGCGACAAAACAATTCGTAGCGGCGGACTTCAGTCCGCCAGATATAATGATGATTTAAAAACGAAGCCTTTTCCCCAACCCTTAAGGTTAATATTTCTCTTTAAAATTAAAGTTGAAGTTGAAGTTGAAAATAAAAAGCGGAATTTACTTGTACTGAGCTGGTCGATGTATTACGTTAAATAAAAAGAACGAAGTAAGCGATAACTCAAATCCAGATCGGCAGACTTCAGTCCGCTGGTTGCGCATTATTATTCTATTATTTTGGCTTTGTCGTTGATTTTGCTTTCATTTTACAGCCGTTTTACAGTTCCTTTTATTTTTGTTTGTAACTTTACCTCATGAATAAAAAAGTAGCTATAATCATGGGTTCTACGAGCGATCTACCTGTGATGCAAGACGCCATAGATGTATTGAAAGAATTAGAAATTGAAATTCAAGTAGACGTGGTAAGTGCGCACCGCACGCCAGAGAAAATGTTTGAATTTGGTAAAACAGCTCATGAAAAAGGTATTGCTGTAATTATTGCTGGTGCTGGTGGCGCTGCCCATTTACCAGGAATGGTGGCTAGTTTATCGCCGCTACCGGTTATAGGAGTTCCTGTAAAGTCCTCTAATTCTATTGATGGATGGGACAGTGTTTTATCTATATTACAAATGCCTGGTGGAGTTCCTGTCGCTACAGTTGCACTTAACGGAGCAAAAAATGCCGGAATTCTTGCTGCCCAAATTATAGGAGCCACTCAAGAAGATGTACGTGCTAGAATTATATCTTATAAACTAGGTCTTAAAGAAAAAGTGACCCAAGCTGCAGCGCAAATGCGTAAAAATGTCTAGAGCCTATCAGTTTTCATCCCTACTTATTATTGCTTTAACCATTCTATGGTTTGCCTATGAAATGATGTTACGACATTCGGTGCAGTGGCATTTCCTCGCCGCTGGTGGGATCAATTTTCTCACAGCCATTATCATTAATAGGCAGTTTACTGATAAGAAATACAACTATTTAGGCATCATTCATGTGGTGTTTATGGTACTCCTTTTTGGTTACGGCTATTTCTTCATTTAATTAATTTGTTTAAGTTTCATGATCAAAAGTTTAACAAAATTGTGATAACTCTTTGATTCTTGACGATTATTTTTACATTGAATATGAATACAAACACAAATCCTTTACTGGCAAATTTTGAAACCTTTCAAGACACAGCACCTTTTTCATTGATCAAGGAAGCTCATTATGAGTCCGCTTTCGAGAAAGCGATAGAAGAAGCAAGAAAGGAAATAAACGCGATCACCGAGAACTCTGCACAGCCTAATTTTGAAAATACGATAGAGGCGCTCGATGCGTCTGGAGAGTTATTAGGTCGCATTTCCAGTATATTTTTTAATTTAAACAGTGCGGAAACTAACGATGAGATTCAAAGAATTGCAAGAGAAGTGAGTCCAAAATTATCAGAATTTGGTAATGACGTTACTTTAAATGAGGAGTTATTTGCACGTGTAAAGGCGGTCTATGAGAATAGAGCAACTTTAGATTTAACCGAAGAACAAAAAACCCTTTTAGAAAAGCAATACAAGCGTTTCTCTCGTAACGGAGCCAACTTAAACGAAGATAAAAAGAAGCGATTGAGAGAAATCGATAGTGAATTATCACAGTTGACTCTTGCTTTTGGCGAGAACGTTCTTGCAGCTACAAATGCTTATGAGTTGCACCTAGAAGATGATTCAAGATTATCTGGACTACCTGAAAGTGCAAAAGAAGCTGCTGCAGAAACAGCAAAAGCAAAGAATAAAGAAGGATATGTATTTACACTTGATTACCCAAGTTACATTCCATTCATGACCTATGCAGATGATAGAGAATTGCGTGAGGAGCTTTCCAAAGCCTTTGGTGCAAAAGCATACAAAGATGACTATGACAATCAAGAAAATGTATTGAAAATCGCACAATTGCGTTATGAAAGAGCGCAATTATTGGGTTATGAAACACATGCTCATTTTGTTCTGGAAGAGCGCATGGCCAAAACTCCAGAAACAGTAAATAATTTTTCTCAAGAAATATTAGAAAAAGCAAAGCCAGCAGCTCAAAGAGAATTTGATGAGTTGCAAGAGTTTGCAAGAAATTATGCCGATAATCCAGTGGAGTCCTTAAAAAAATGGGACGCAGCTTATTATTCTGAAAAGTTGAAGCAAAAGTTATATAGTCTTGATGATGAATTGTTGAAACCTTATTTCAAATTAGAAAACGTAATTAACGGTGTTTTTGAAATTGCCAGTCGTTTATACGGATTGAGCTTTGAAGAAACTCAAGAAATACAAAAGTACCATCCAGACGTACTTACTTACGTCGTTAAAAATGAAGACAACTCGTTAAATTCCATCTTCTATGCCGACTTTTTTCCACGTAAAGGAAAACGTAATGGCGCATGGATGACTTCTTTTAAAAATCAGTGGCATGATAACGGTCATAACATAAGACCACATGTTTCTAACGTTTGTAATTTTACTAAACCTACAGCAACAAAACCTTCTTTACTCACTTTCAACGAGGTAACAACCTTATTTCATGAATTTGGACATGCTTTACACGGCATGCTAGCAGATACGAAATATAGGAGCCTATCTGGAACGTCTGTTTTTTGGGATTTTGTAGAGTTACCTAGTCAGGTGCTAGAAAACTGGTGTTATGAAAAGGAGGCGCTGGAGATTTTTGCTAGACATTATGAAACAGATGAAGTGATTCCTTTAGAGTATATTGAAAAAATAAAAGCTGCTGCAAACTTTCAAGAAGGATTACAAACCTTAAGACAGTTAAGTTTTGGAATGATGGATATGAGCTGGCATGGAATAGATCCAACTGCAATAACAGATGTAAAAGCGCACGAAAGAAAGACATTTGATCAAACAGATTTATATCCTGACGTAGAAAGTAGTTGTATGAGTACTTCTTTTGCACATATTTTTCAAGGAGGTTACAGCGCTGGATATTACAGTTATAAATGGGCAGAAGTATTAGATGCAGACGCTTTTGAACTGTTCCAAGAAAATGGAATTTTTGATAGACCTACGGCTAAGAAATTTAGAGATAATGTACTTTCCAGAGGTGGAACTGAAGATCCTATGCTCTTGTATACTCGCTTCCGCGGAAGCGAGCCAAAAATAGACGCTTTGTTAAAAAGAGCTGGATTAGTAGCGTAATAAACACAGAATAACGAATAACGAATAACGAATAACGAAATTTTAGAAACTAGATAAAACGAAAATGCCAGAAGTAAAATTAATACCAGAAAAATGGGTAGATCGCTACGGTGATTATCTCTTCAACTTTACCATAAGTAGGGTCAACGATCCTATAATGGCTCAAGATCTGGTATCTGAAACTTTTTTGGCCGGTTTAAAAAGTGCCCACCGTTTTAAAGGTAATTCTACAGAGCGTACTTGGTTGATCTCGATACTTAAACGTAAGATCATAGACTATTACCGTAAAATTAATTCTAAAAAAGGAAAAGCCGAAGTACGCATGAGTTATCTTCCTAGTAGCGATCAAGATGGCGACTGGATGGAAGAGCGAGCTGAGGATTTACGCAATCCTAATGTTGAAGATTTAATAGAACAAAGAGAGCTAGGTGAAGCTCTTGAAGAATGTATTGCTTGTTTACCTGAGCGATATGCTACTATATTTGTGCAAAAAACCATAGATAATTTGGAAACCGAAACAATATGTAAGGAACATGATATCACGGCGTCCAATCTTTGGGTTATCATCCATAGAGCTAGAGTACAGCTTATGGAATGTTTAAATAAAAAATGGCACAAGAATAGTTAATCTAATGAGTAAATTTTTCATCAACTGCGATCAGGCTAGCATTTTAAGTACTCGTGAACAATACGGCGATTTAAATCCTAAAGAAATATTTAGACATAAACTTCACAGAGGTCATTGTTTTAAATGTCGCTCCTTTCATAAGAACAATGCAAAATTTCAACGCACGTTAAAAGGATTGAGATGGGTTTCTCTAGGTATCGAACAAAAGAAATTAATTAAAAAGGCTTTAAAAGAGGCCATGAGTAAATAATATTCAAGAAAATTTTAAAAAGAGCTTTTCGGCTCTTTTTTTATGTTTTAAATTTAAAGTAAGTAGTATAAACCCAACCATAAAACAGGTATCGCTTCTACAAAAAAAACGGGCGGACACTCATTAACTAAGAGCATTTCCTTCGACGGAAACAATCTTAAATAGTTTTTTTGATTGCAAAATTAATCATCTTCCCTTGAGGGAAGATACGAGAAGGGTGTTTGCACTGCTTTTAAAAAACCCAATAAAATCCCAACCATAAAACAGGAATCGCTTCTACAAAAAAACTGGCATAATAATCGGATTTGACTTTGTCTGAAAACCAGATGGCGATTGCTGTTAAAGTCAAAATAAAATAAGTGATCATAAAGTTCATATCCGTTGAGAAACCAAACTGAATAAACTCAATCACTACATACAAAACGCAAATAAGAACTCCTAATATTTTGCTATTGTATGTACCTACTAGCTGCGGTAATGTTTTCAAAACTACAGAATCATATTTTAAGTCCTTTATTTCAAAAGGGATGCATAAGGCTATAATTAGTAGAAATAACTGAAGTACATCTATAAAATAAAGAAAATAGACAGTGTCTACCACTGGCGCAACATCACAACCGTATGCATATGCAAAAACTACATAAGTTGACTGCAGCGGCAATAGGCAAATTAAAATAATCCATGAAACAGCAACTGTTACTAATTTAATAATTGGTATTTGTCTCCAATTACGATGCTTGAACAATGGAAACGCATAGAGTAAAGAATATGAAGAAGCTAATAAAGCCATTAAAACAGTCCATAAATTATCATTAATTACCAGATAAACCGCAATTATTAAAGCTAACGAAGTAAGTATTAAAATACTAATTTTGAACCTGAAATGTTCTTTTTTCAATATCAGAATCGCGTATTTTATCAAATTATATCCGATAAGTACACCACAAAATAACAGCAGAAGTATAGAGATTTCAATTTTTTTGAAGTTCCAAAAATGAAAAACCATAAACAACGCCACAAAGCAAACTGCCACATGCAAACTACTGCGTATATAAAAGTCTAAAATACTTTTTAGTAACCTCATCGCTCAAATTTACACTGCATAGTTAATAACTCACTTAAAAAGGTTGAAAAATTGAGTCAATTATAACAAACGCTTGTTAGTTTAAAAAGCTTAAACGACTACTTTTGCAACGAATTCAAACAGAATTCAATATCTTAAATATAGACCACATAAGTACTATGAATACAGATCGTTTTGCCCTTAGACACATCGGACCACGCAAGGCAGACCTTGCACCTATGCTAGAAACCATAGGAGTTGATTCTATTGATCAACTTGTTTATGAAACCGTTCCTGCAAACATTCGTTTGAAGCAAGATTTGCAGTTAGATCCTGCGATGAGTGAGTATGAATTCTTGAGCCACATCAATAAACTAGGTGCCAAAAACAAACAATTCAGATCTTTTATAGGTCTAGGATATCACCAGCCTATCACACCAGCGGTAATCCAGAGAAATATTTTGGAGAATCCAGGATGGTATACTGCTTACACTCCTTATCAAGCCGAGATTGCTCAAGGACGTCTAGAAGCCTTATTGAATTACCAGACTATGGTGACCGATTTGACAGGAATGGAGCTGTCCAACGCTTCATTACTAGACGAATCTACTGCTGCGGCCGAGGCAATGACATTACTTTTTTCAGTTCGTGAACGTGCACAGAAAAAGGAGAACATCGTTAAGTTTTTTGTAGATCAAGATACTTTGCCACAAACTAAAGAATTATTAAAAACACGTGCGATTCCGCTAGGGATTGAGCTTGTAGAAGGTAATCCGCAGGAGATAGACATGAGCGCTGGATACTACGGTATTTTACTACAATATCCTGGTGCCAGTGGAAATGTGGTGGATTATACCGCTTTCGCGAAAACGTGCAAAGAAAACAACATACGTATAGCCGTAGCTGCCGATATACTTTCATTAGTATTACTAGAAGCTCCTGGACATTGGGGTGCAGATGTGGTTGTGGGAACCACACAGCGTTTTGGAATTCCATTAGGCTATGGTGGACCTCACGCAGCATATTTTGCTACTCGTGAAGAATTTAAGAGACAAATTCCTGGTCGTATCATAGGTGTTACTAAAGATACAGACGGAAAACGTGCACTGCGCATGGCGTTACAAACGCGCGAGCAGCACATAAAAAGAGATAAAGCGACTTCAAATATTTGTACTGCACAGGTATTACTTGCCGTTATGGCCGGTATGTATGGCGTGTATCACGGACCACGTGGTTTAAAGTTTATTGCAAACAAATTACACGCACAAACAGCTACACTAGCTGATGCGGTTGAGAAACTAGGCATTTACCAAACTAACGAGAACTTCTTTGACACATTAAGTTTTAAAGTAGATGCTGAAGCTGTGAAGAAAGAAGCTCTAGCACTAGAAATCAACTTCTACTATCCAGATGCAAACACCGTTCATGTTTCTTTGAACGAGACTACTTCTCTAGCAGACTTGAATGATATTGTTTCCGCTTTCGCGAAAGCGGTATCTAAAGACTTCTCTCCTATCACAGAGTTGATCGAGAAAACACACCTAGGAGAAGGACGTCAGACGGAATTCATGACCTATGAGGTGTTCAATTCTTACCATTCTGAAACAGAATTAATGCGTTACATCAAGAAATTAGAGCGCAAAGATTTAGCTTTAAACCACTCGATGATTGCCTTAGGTTCTTGTACCATGAAGCTGAACGCCGCAGCAGAAATGTTGCCACTTTCAAATCCGCAATGGGGAAATATTCACCCATTTGTACCGCTAGATCAAGCACAAGGATATCAAGAAATGTTGAAGAAATTAGAATTACAGTTGAATGAATGTACTGGTTTTGCTGGGACATCTTTACAACCTAATTCTGGTGCGCAAGGAGAATTTGCTGGATTAATGGCAATACGTGCTTACCACTTAAGCCGTGGAGATGATCACAGAAATATTTGTTTAATTCCGTCTAGTGCTCATGGAACAAACCCTGCAAGTGCGGTAATGGCTGGAATGAAAGTAGTAGTTACTAAAGCCCTAGAAAACGGAAACATCGACGTAGATGATTTACGTGAAAAGGCTGAGAAATATAAAGATAACTTGAGTGCGTTAATGGTAACCTATCCATCGACTCATGGTGTTTATGAAAGTGCTATTAAAGAAATCACAGGCTTGATTCATGAAAATGGTGGCCAAGTGTATATGGATGGTGCAAACATGAATGCACAAGTAGGATTAACAAATCCTGGAAACATCGGTGCAGACGTGTGTCACTTGAACTTACACAAGACATTTGCCATACCTCATGGCGGTGGTGGACCTGGTGTAGGACCTATTTGTGTGGCACCTCAACTGGTTCCATTCTTACCTACTAATCCAATCATCCCAACTGGTGGAGATCAAGCAATTACACCTATTAGTGCGGCGCCATTCGGTAGTGCGCTGGCTTGTTTAATTTCTTATGGTTACATCTGTATGTTAGGAGCTGATGGATTAAAACGCTCTACAGAATATGCTATAGTTAATGCTAACTATATCAAGGAACGTCTAGAAGGTAGCTTCTCTTGTTTATACGTAGGTGAAAAAGGACGCGCTGCTCACGAGATGATTATAGACTGTCGTCCATTTAAAGAGCACGGCATTGAAGTAGTAGATATTGCAAAACGTTTGATGGATTACGGCTTCCACGCTCCTACAGTATCATTTCCAGTAAACGGAACAATGATGATTGAGCCTACTGAATCTGAATCAAAAGAAGAAATAGACCGTTTTTGTGACGCCATGATTTCTATAAGAAAAGAAATCGCTACTTGTAGTGCAGACGAGCCTAACAATCTATTGAAAAACAGTCCACATACCATGCAAATGCTAACAGCAAACGATTGGGATTTCCCTTACACAAGAGAACAAGCCGCTTACCCATTAGACTTTGTATCTGAGAACAAATTCTGGCCTACCGTACGTCGTGCAGACGATGCTTATGGGGATCGTAATTTAATGTGTACTTGTGCTCCGATGGAGGAGTATTTGTAGAAATTGAATTTGAGCTTGAGCTTGAACTTGAACTTGAACTTGAACTTAAGTTGAAGGTTAAAATAAAAAGCTGATGATTTTATAAATAGTTATAACCTGCTGAGTATTTTCTTGGCAGGTTTTTTTTATAGAATTTAAGTTGAAAATACTTGGTTGAGTACTTCGATTAATTCAGTGTAAACTTAGGTCGAAAACTTTTTTGATAGTAAAAAATTATTGAATAGGTAAACGTTCTCGACTCTCGCTCGAACTGGCATTAGAACACGGATTAAATTTGTGCTGGTGCGGTTTTTAGTACCATTATAATTATATTTAATCATGAAAGATATAAAGCAATTAAACATTGATTTAAGACTAAAAGTAAGATGGTGGGAATCAAAACGATGGATTTATAATCTTGTCGTTTTACTAGCGGGCTCTTTTAGTATTTATGAGACTTATACGCTATTTAATTACTCGCTCAAGTTGATGGATATAATACTCATTTGTATTTGGGCGATAGGTGCTAATATATTTTATTCCTTAGGTACGTTGACAGAGTTATTTGATTGGCATTACTTCCATAATAAAATCAAAATTTATCGTTTCAGGTGGTTCTTTTTCATTTCTGGATCACTATTTAGTTGTTTATGGACATCTATTAATATAACTAGTTCTTTTTACACTTATCCGATTATTCCTTAAAAATGAAACTTAACTTTTAAATAAAGCTTGCTTTATAGCAATAACGTTTACTCCATTTCTTCCTTAATTGTAGCTTATAGTATTACAAAATAAACTGTATTATTTGATTTATAGCAAGTTGCACCTTTGAACCTAGAAAGATTTATATTTGACCTACTTTTGAATCAAACTTTAAATAACTAACATTAATGAAAAATATTAAATACGTAACGACATTCATCCTGCTTGCTTTTTGCTTCAGTTCATGTACAATAGAAGACGATGACAATGACGGTGATCCAGTTGAGGAATTATCAACCGATCCATTAATGGGTCAAGTTTATGGAGAAAATTTTACAGTGGTAGGTGGCACATCCCGTTTCTTGTCGCTTAATGGCGAAGATGTGATTAGAGTCTTATTATATGATGTGCAGGTTGATTGTACTAATAACGAAAGTAGCATAATAAGTATCAATTTACCACGACAAATAGGTATTCATGAGGCTGGTGTTACTGGATCTATTAACGACCCTAATTCCACTAGTTTTCAAAGTTTAATTAATTTTAAAGTAGAAGTTGTTAGTTTCAATAATACTGAAGTAACTGCGAGAGTACTGATTGATAGACCTTCTATAAATAGTTTTGTAAATGGTACTTTTACAGTTCCATTTTGTATGTGAGTTTTTACTTTTTATTGAATAAACCTCTTGTTTCTATCTATATCTTTTGAAAAATATAGTTCGAAGATCCTATATTATTAAATTTTAATTGGAAATTTGAAATTATATTATTCTTAGCCTGTAGAAAACGATTATCTTAAGGATTAAATATTCTTTTTAAGTTATGTAAGACTATTGAGGCATTTATAACCGATTAAGCATTTTATTGATTTGGATTTTTTGACTAGAATATTTTTATATATTTAGATCAGAAATATAATACACTATGAAGTTTCTCATTTTAAGGATCATAGTTCTACTTTGTTTTGTGAATAGCTTTTCTCAAAACACCAACCTCTCTAACGGAACTGTTTTTGATGGTGAACCTTATGTGGCGATCAATCCAAACGATACTAACAATATTGTAGTCGCGTGGATGGGTTGGGTAAATCTGGCTAATCAATTTCAAATAAAAATTAAAACCAGCTTTGATGCGGGAAATACGTGGAGTAATACAGCATTAATTCCTCATGTAGTAAGTAGTTACTCTTCTGCAGATCCTGCTATTGCTTTTAATAACGCTGGCGAGATATTTATAAGTTATATAGATTTTACGGGAACTGCTCCACCAGTTACCGGAGGCATTTATCTTGTAAAATCAACTGATGGCGGACTCTCTTGGGGAAATCCTGTTAATGTTGTAGACACCACATTTGATGGAACAAAATGGCCTATCGATAGACCATGGATTGCTATTGATCGATCTAACGGAAGTATACAAGGTACTATTTATGTGACTAGCATGAATTTGAATCGTACTAATGCACCATTTAATCCATATGTATCTATCTCTACAGATAATGGAACTACTTTTTCTACTTCCTATTTAGATGCACCAGGCTGGCTGGCTGGAAGCGCTAATAATTTACCTATGCCTTCACCAGCAGTAAGTAGTAATGGTATTTTTTATGCCAACTATCCTTCTTTTGTGATATCGCAAAGCTTATTTGCGCAATTGCTTCTTGTTAGCTCAAGCGATGCTGGTGCTACTTTTTCTCATCAAGCGATCACCAATATTGTAAACCCAGTACCTTTAACTAACTTTCCTGATGCTAAAAAAGCAGGACTTTTACTTAGTAATCCAGCAAACTCAAATCATCTTGCAGTCGTAGGGTTAAGAACTACAAATGGTGATCTGGACGTTTTTATTACAGAATCTTTTAATGCTGGTGCGACTTGGAGCGCTCCTACTCGAGTAAATGACGATCCTATTGCAAACAATAGAATGCAAGATCTTGTTTGGGGAGATTTTGATAATGATGGAGATTTAATTATTACTTGGCGAGATAGAAGAAATGGTAGCGATGGTACATACGCTGCTGATTCTGAAATTTATGCAGCTTATAGGCCTAATAACAGTACTCAATTTGAGCCTAACTTTAGGTTATCTAGTTTGTTAATTCCTTATGATCCTATATTAACGAGTTCTGGAAATGATTTTATGTCGGTACAATTAGAAAATGATGTGGTAAATGCCGTATGGGGTGATCCTAGACATGGTGATTTAAACATTTGGTTTCAAAAAACAGATACTCAAGGAAACGTGCTTTCTCTTCAAGAAATATCTTCTGATCAATCAACGGAAATTAAGGTTTTTCCTAATCCTGCAAGTTCGCTTTTAAACATTCAAAGTAAAGAAATACATGAAGTAACACTTGTTGATATGCAAGGAAAAGAAATATTTAAAACCTCAAATAATTTGAATATTAGCGAAGTACAAATCTCTACCGATGGTTTTTCTAATGGAATTTATATACTGCAAGTAAAAACACTTCACAGTAAATTGTATAAAAAGGTCGTTATTCAAAACTAAAACTTAAAAATATATTTAGGAAAAAAGACCTTTAGGGTGAAACCCAATGTAATAACAACTCCATAATTCATCATGAAAAAATCTAAATAATAAGCTCCTAGACTAATGACAAAACAACCGTAGAATAGTATGAACAACTCTAAAAGCCTAATGTTTAACTTGTTCTTAAATGAATACTCTTTTTTTAATATTTTTGAGTCTGTTTTGTTCAAATTAAACTTAGGTGTCCGTACAAATTCTGAAACCTTACCTGCGTAGCCTTCAATAACTCCTATTACCATGTAAAAGGAAATGCCGACACTAAGTGCCAAGTAGGCATAAAAATTAGGCCAAAACAAAAGTGCTGCTTTCCATTTAGAATTTACGACGATTAGGTGTCCCGCGAAAAAAATGATGGTTATAAAACATGTAATAAATAAACTTAAGTAGGATATAAGTTCAAGATTTACAGAGGTGATTTGATTCTCCTTACCCATCCAAAATACTATGGGGCTGGTCATTACTAAAAAAAATACAATTATAAATATGGAGGAGTTGAATAAGTGAACGCTACCTGCTATTTTTTGCCATAGACCAACTGGAGACAACCATAAGTTTTTAATATTTTTCCTCACGCATTCCGCAGCACCCTTAGACCATCTGTATTGTTGTGTTTTATAAGCGTCTACAGTAATAGGTAACTCGGCTGGAGATTCAACATCAAACAAATAATTAAATTTCCATCCTTTCATTTGTGCTCTGAAGCTCAAATCTAGATCTTCTGTTAGTGTGTCTGCTTGCCAGCCTCCAGTGTCTTCAATACATAATTTTCTCCAGATACCTGCAGTGCCGTTAAAGTTGATAAAAGCGCCGCTAGACGTGCGCCCTAAATGTTCAATAGAAAAATGAGTGTTAAGCATAATAGCTTGTGCTCTTGTCAAAAAGGAAAAGTTTTCATTGATATGACTCCATCGAGTTTGTACAACACCAATACATTCTGAATTGAAATGAGGTAAAGTTTGCTTTAAAAAATCTACACTAGGAATGAAGTCGGCATCAAAAATAGCAATGAATTCACCCTTACAAATTCCCATACTATAATCAAGAGCGCCGGCTTTGAAACCTACTCTATCGGCTCTTTGTATATGTTTAATATCAATCCCTAAATCCTGATAAAACTTCATTTTTAACAATGCTAGAGATGAGGTTTCATCAGTAGAATCATCTAATAGATGAATCTCTAATAATTCTTGTGGGTAATCTATTTTACATACAGCATCAATAAGTCGCTCGACGACATATTTTTCATTATAAACAGGAAGTTGTATGGTTACTTTAGGATAACTTTTTAATGCAATTTGTTTGTTTTGTTTTTTAGCAGTCAAAGCAAATAGCAACAAAACGATTTCTACACATATATAGAAAAAGAGTAATGCATTTAAAGTTACCCATAAATAAAAAATGCCGTTTGCTATCATTATGAGTTCTGATTGATTCTTAGAAATAATAAAGAAGGGATTAAAAGCATATCTGAAATAAAAGCGAAAATAAGCCCTGAAGAAATAATCAAACCAAAATTCAATAAAGAATCATAACTTGAAATGGTTAAGGATAAAAACATGATACTTAATACAACACTAGTAATCAATAAAGGTGAGCTGTTTGCTTTTAAACTTTTTATCAGCTGTATTCTTGTGGATGCTCTTTTACGTTTTGAGTCATTAAGATGAGTCAGTAAATAAATAGAATCGTCTAATGCTATTCCAAATAATAACGTCAAAATAAATATAGAACTAGGGTTTAATGGAACATTCAATAAACTCATAACAGTAACTCCAAATAATAAAGGCAATACATTGGACACCACGGTGATCATTCCCATCCAAAAGGATTGAAATAGTATAGTTACTAAGATACCTACAAACAAGATACCTATCAATAAACATATCATCACAAATTTTGAAATTTTAAATACATTTTGGTCAAAAATGTAAGCCTTACCATTGATATAGACCTCCATGTTTGGCGCATTCATCTGAGATAGAAAATTAGTAAGCTCCTCGTTTTTAAGTAAAGCATCATGAGTACCGATGTCGGGAATACTACCTATGACTCTCGTCATACTTTCATCTATTGAAAGCACATTATAAAGGTTCAGTTGTTCTGCATCGCTATTTAAATTACTTATAAATTTTGAAGTAACATTTTTAGGAAGTCTATAGAAGTTGACAGCTCCATTATTTTTAAAACGGTTATACCTTTTAATTATCGTATTCACACTATATACTGATTTGCAACCATATTGATTTGTCAAATATTGTTCTATGTCATCGATTTTTTTAATAGTTGCAGCATCAAAGACACTGTTCTGACTTGTATTTAAAACAACCTCTATATCCCTAATTCCTTGAAAATTTTGATCATAGAATGCACATGCCCTATTAATTGCTAATGAGGTATTGTCCTTCTCATAATAGTGCATGTCAATTTCTGCCTTCATAAAAACATAAAGTCCCAAAAAAATAAAAAGAATGGTACAACCAGATACAATTTTCTTATAATGTTTGCTTGCAAAAGTTACAAAACCAAGAATTACCATATCTATAAAAACAGTTTTCTGATTAGATGAAATGTTTGCTTTATAATCCAGCAGAGTCGGCAAAAGTAAACGTGATGATACATAGGCAAATAAAATTCCAAAAGAAGCAACAATGGCAAGGTCTGTAATTTGATCTACACTATCATTAAAAAAGAAAATCGCAAATCCAAAAAGGTTGGATAAAGAGGTAAGCAACAATGGAAAACCTATCTTCTTAAATAGCTGTTTCCGTATTTTTTGTATTGATAGATCATTAACAGCTAGAAGCTCATAATGATATAGAATATGAGTAATATCTGTAAAAGATAGGATTGCGATTACAATAGGAACAATAGTAGTAAAGGAAGTAATTTCAAAATTACAAACCTTCATAAAAACTATGGTAACACAAACATTAAAAGCTGTAAAAAGTAAGGTTAGAAAAATCTTACGCACACTTCGAGTAAGCCATGCCATACTTAATAACAAAAGAAATATTCCTAATAAGGTTATCAAAATAGTTTCCTTCTTCAGTACGGTATCACCTTCAGATTCAAATACAGGACTTCCTAAAATATGGTATTCATCAAATGGACTTGCCTTGAGTATGTTTTTGATAGAGTCAATTGATGCTTCCTGATTCTCGTTATGTAAATACACATAAAAACTAATAGCTTTACGATCAGTTGAAAGAAATTTCTCTGTGATGTCTTGATACTCATTTAAGTATCTGTAGTCTTCATTAAAAGAAAATTCGTTTTCTAAGGAAAGAACGTTAGAATAATCTATTCTAAAACCATTAAGCGCAGGTAGTTTTATACTTTCTAAGCTAACCACTTCTTCCACACCAGATAGGCTATTGAGAGCAAGAGTTATTTCCTGAACCTTTAAAAAATGTGAGTATTCGGTAAATTTCTTTGAAGATTTCAAGCCTATTGTGACTGCTTCTCTATCACTTTCAAAAGCATTTTGATATTTCTTAAACTGGTCTTTTTGACTTTCCGTTCCAAAAACTAATGGATCAACGGTATAATTATAGGTAAGATGATTAGAACTCCATATTCCTAGAGCTATGAAGGTAACGAGTAAAGCATATAATGCCGTCTTATTCATTTATAACAATTAGTTCAAGTCGCTCATCAATCTTATCGGCAATCATTTTGTGACCTAACGCGTTAGGATGATTATCGTAAGGGTAGTTGATCATTTTTTTATTTTGGAAGTCAAAATCAACATCAACCATAGTAATTCCTAAGTTTGTAAGTCTTTCTTTTAAAGTTTTACTTTGCTCATTTTCATCTAAAAAACTAACTATAAATTTAGCATTGTTCTTATCACATATCGTTTTCATTTCTTTAATCAAAGAATAGGTTATTTCGACAGGCTGGTTTGCTAGATCATTTATTTCATCACTTTTAGTTTGAATAAAGTTTATACTGGAAAAAACGCTTCTTCCCATCCAGTCTTCATACATCTCATTCCATTTTACATGACTTATTTCTAATTTAGAATTTAAAGTCACCGGATATCTAGCATCATTCATCAATTGATTGGTATTACCTAAAGATCTATTAAAACCTATACTCAAAGCTCTTCTGTAAGAACTAGACAAAACATTTCTATTAAAATGGTCTGTTGCAAAATTTAAGATAACCATCTTAGGGACTTCATTATTCTCATCCCACTTTTTGAGCTGCAAATATCCGTGTGTTGTACCGTACCCTATAACTCCATAATTAACAAAGTCAAAATTTGGATGACGTTTTTGTAATAGCGATGTAAAATGTTCTTCATCATTAACACCATAACCGTAAGTAAATGAGCAGCCTAAAACCGCTATTTTTTCTGAATCAATTTGTCGCTCCTCTTTGAATGCGACTCTTCTAGTTTGGTTTTCTTGATGTGTAGAAGTAAAAGTCAGTTTATGATTAAGAGTAATATCGTATGTACCTGTTTTTAAAACAATTCCTAATGAATCGTCAGCAATAAATGGTTCTTCGGGAGTTGAAGAAATATGATAATCTTGTTGCACATAGGGTTTTGCATTGAGTATTCTTAAAGAAATCTCCAGACAGATAGGTAATAATATAATAATATACAGTACCCAAAGAATTTTCTGCTTTGAGATTCCCAAAATTTTATTTTTTACAGCTGGAAGCATTTAGTTATTGGTTGTTTTCTAAAGTGTTAAAATACCTTTTTTTAAAAATATGATAAATTGTGTTTAAAGCACCACTTCCTAAGAGTACACGACAAGGCTAATAATCTATATTCATTACATAGATATGATTTTCATTGTGGATACGTGTTCCGCTTTCGCGAAAGCGGAATTGATACCAATTATTACTATATATTTACTAGTTCACATCAATGATTCACACTCGTGCAAATTATATTAGGGATATCTGCTTTTTATCACGATGCAGCGGCATCAATACTGGTCGATGGAGAAATTATTGCAGCAGTTCAAGAAGAGCGTTTTTCTAGAATAAAAAATGACGCGAGCTTTCCATTTCAATCAATTTCTTATTGTTTAAAAGAAGCTCAAATATCTATTAATCAAATAGATGCAATTGTTTTCTATGATAAACCTTTTCTCAAATTTGAGCGTTTATTAGAAACCTATTTCACTTTTGCCCCAAAAGGAATTGGCTCCTTTTTAAAAGTAATACCGCTCTGGCTGCATGAAAAGTTGTTTTTAAAAAAATCTTTAAGAAAATCCTTAAAGCAGTTAGGAAGTAAGAAATATAAATCAATTCCCCTATTATTTACCGAGCATCATTTATCTCATGCTGCAAGTACATTTTACACCTCTAAGTTTGAAGAAGCCGCAATTTTAACAATAGATGGAGTCGGAGAATGGACCACTGCCTCCATAGGCTACGGAGATAATGATGGTATAAAATTCATTAAGGAACTAGAGTATCCACATTCTATAGGTTTATTTTACAGCGCGGTAACTTATTTTTTAGGATTTAAAGTAAACTCTGGAGAATATAAGCTAATGGGGCTCGCACCTTACGGCAATCCAAATGACGAACAAACATCTCACTTTGAAAATTTACTATATGAGCATGTCATTCATATTTATGAAGATGGTTCTTTATGGTTAAATCAAAAATATTTTAGTTATTCTACAACTTTAAAAATGATCCCAGAAAAGAAATGGGAAAATCTATTTGGTTTTTCTAAAAGAAATGAAACGGATCAAATCAACCAATCACATGCTAATTTTGCTTTGGCCATTCAACATATAACAGAAAAGGTTGTTATTAAAATGGCTACAGAGGCAAAACGCTTGACAAATTCTAATAATTTATGTCTTGCTGGTGGAGTTGCATTGAATTGTGTTGCAAATGGCAAGTTAGAAAAGTTACAGCTCTTTGAAAACATATGGATTCAGCCAGCAGCAGGAGATGCTGGTGGTTCATTAGGAGCTGCTCTGGCAATAGATCAACTCTGTTTTAAAAACAAACGGTTTTTACCAGAGTTCGATATAATGAAAGGAACTTATTTAGGACCTATTTTTTCAAACGATGAGATTCACAAAATGAATATTGCCTTACAAGCTGTTTCTAATCAATTACCGCTTGAAGATCTTCTAAGGATCACAGCAAAATACCTATCTGAAGACAAGGTAGTCGGTTGGTTTCAAGACCGCATGGAATTTGGACCTCGGTCATTAGGTAATAGAAGTATTCTAGCAAATCCTAATGGATTTGAAATGCAAAAAAAGCTAAATTTAAAAATCAAAAAGAGAGAAGCATTTAGACCTTTTGCTCCTTCAGTGTTAGAAGAAGATTCAGGATTCTATTTTGGTATGGATCAACCTTCACCATATATGCTTAAGGTATCTCAATTAAAAAAAGAACATATCAATCTTCAAGACGTAGATAGTTATTACAACTTATCCTTACTCGAACGATTATATACTAAAAGAAGTAATTTACAAGCTACAACTCATGTTGATTTTTCCTCTAGAGTTCAAACAGTGAATAAGAAACAGAATCCTAAATTTTGGGGATTATTAAATGAATTTAAAAAAATTACTGGATCTAGTGTGGTCATTAATACGAGCTTTAATGTACGAGGAGAACCCATAGTGTGCCGTCCTCAAGAAGCCTATCAATGTTTTATGAATACTGAAATGGATATTCTTATATTACAAAATCACGTATATTTAAAAGAAAAACAAATTTACTGGCAAGCAGAAATGAATACTACTTCTAATTTTGAACTGGACTAATGGAGTTTTTAAAAGATATATTTCTATTTTTAAAAGAGCGTAAAAAATACTGGCTCAGCCCTATCGTTATTATATTAGTATTTATTTCGGTTTTATTTGCTATAGGAAGTTCTAGCGCTATCTCTCCATTTATATACAGCTTATTTTAGATGTTAAAAAAAGAGAAATCTCCATACCTTACCATCATTGGAATGGTTTTCGGCCTTACTTTAATTTATATTTTAAAAGGATATCAAGCACTTCCGTATGTAATACTGGTGATTTCTTTTTTAGCACTTAGCATTTCTAAATTTAGTATTCTAGTAGATGCCTTGATGAAAAGAGTTTTGTCGTATCTAGGAACCATAATTAGTTTTTTGTTTTTGATACCCTTTTTCTATCTCGTCCTTACTCCTTTTTCTGTGTTATCTAAGTTATTTTCAAAACAGGATAATTTAAAACTCAAAAAGCCTCTTTCGACAAATTTTAAATCTGTCGATAAAACCTTTAGCAAAGAGTCCTTTAAAAAATTGTGGTGAGTGCTACTTTATTAAGTAACACTATTTTTAGTAACCAAGCAGTTTTAATATCAAGTGAAAATTATTTGTAAAAAACGGCGACTGATTTACGGTTCTAGAATTATTTACCTGTATCATAATTATGAAGGACGTTTTATAAAATAATAGGTAAATCTTTCATTTTATTATTCATTGCATTATATAATTCACAATAAACTAAACAATTCATTAGATGATTCTTAAAGATTTAAAAACTAGATCATATTCGGTTGTTAAATATTAGGAATGAATCACATAAATCACTTTTTTTGTTATCCCTAAGATTGAAAAGAAGTTGCATGAGAGCAAAAATTACCGGAGTAGGAAGTCACATTCCTGATGTTGTGAGAAAAAATGAGGAGTTCATGGATCATGAATTCTTAAATAATGATGGAAGCTCTTTCGGAAGTGATAACGCTACCATTATCAAAAAGTTTGTAGCAATAACTGGAATAGAAGAACGCAGGTACATGAGCGATGATCTGCTTACCAGCGATATCGCAACACTTGCAGCAAAAAAAGCAATAGCAGATGCAAATTGCGATCCTGAAACAATAGACTTTATTATCGTTGCCCACAATTATGGTGATGTAAAACCAGATGGTGGATCTAGCGACATGGTTCCTAGTCTAGCCAGCCGTGTCAAAAATAAACTGGGTATTAAAAGTCCTAAATGTGTGGCCTATGATGTACTCTTCGGTTGTCCAGGTTGGATTTTAGGAGTCACTCAGGCAGACTCTTTCATAAAGTCAGGACTGGCAAAAAAAGTACTTGTCATTGGTGCTGAAGCTTTATCTAGAGTTGTAGATCCACACGATAGGGATTCTATGATTTACTCTGACGGTGCAGGTGCTGTAATTATAGAACCTAGTCATAATGATCATGGAATATTAGGACAGTCAACTGCTACATTTACCGAAGAAGAGGCGTTCTTTATTTTTAATGAAACTTCTTATAATAAAGAATTACAAGATAAAACGCAGTATATAAAAATGTACGGGCGTCGCATTTATAATTTTGCTCTCTCTAAAGTTCCAGAAGGGATGAAAGCCGCCATGGATCAAGCTGGAGTAGACATTAAAGATTTGAAAAAAATCTTTATTCATCAGGCAAATGAGAAAATGGACGAAGCTATCGTTGAGCGCTTCTACAAGCTTTATGACATGGAAGTACCGAAGGATATCATGCCAATGATCATTCACAAATTTGGTAACAGCTCTGTCGCTACGGTTCCTACAGTTATGGATCTAGTGGTAAGAAATCAAATGCCACAGCATAAAGTAGAAAAAGGAGATGTAGTTATGTTTGCCAGTGTAGGTGCTGGAATGAATATCAATGCGATAGTCTACAGGTATTAGGTGATTAGGTGATTAGGTGATTAGGTGATTAGGTGAAACTCTTTAACCAAATTCAATCCACCTTAAATTCAGTGACATTTAAGCTTTTTTTCAGATCGTTTTAAACCGTTCATTTTAAAGCTATTCAATGACTTCCATGTCTATAAAAATATCTTCTTTAGGCCAGTCGCTTTCGTCTCTTGGAACTCGGGCAATCTCATCTGCGATGTGAATTCCTTTTATTACTTTTCCAAAAACAGTATGCTCACCGTCTAGATGAGGTGATCTACTTAAAGTAATGAAAAAGTCAAATGGATTATGCCAGTCTTCTGGGTTGTTCTCCCATTGTTTGGCACTACTCAATGAGCCTCGTCCATGAACAATTCCAGGTATGAAATGAGGTGCTAGTTTATAATTTCCAGCACTAGCACGTTTTAAAGAAGGTAACTTTTCATCACTATTCCCACCTTGTACTACAAAATCCTCTACTACACGATGGATAAACGTACCATTGAAATATCCATTTTTAGTGAGGTAAATAAAACTAGCCCGATACAGCGGTGTCTCTTCAAATAACTCCATTTCAATATTACCGTAGGACGTTATTAGTCTTACTTTGGTTTCTGGGTTTTCCTTCCCATATCTTGTAAAGAAAGGAACGACGCTATCTTGCGGGATGTAAGCTAGAAGTGTATCACCATCTGCAGACAGTTGTCTTTTATAGGTTTTTTCAAGAATGCGCTGCTCTCTAGTCTTTCTTACTACAGTATCTGCTTTTTCCTCTGGCTCATTATTTTGAATTTGTGGAGTATCTTTACACGATAAGAGTGCTAACAAAGGCAAGAAAATCAAAAAACGTGACTTCATTTCAGGAATTTTTAAATAGAATTTCAAAGCTAAAGAATTTACCGCTTCCTGGGCTAGAATCTCAGCTTAAAATGGCTGCAGTAGAACGTCTAGATGAAATGCGCCGCACTGCTATGAAGGCAAGAAACCATAAAGAGGCGTCTGTGATGATGCTGGTCTATCCTAAAAATGACATTCCGCATTTTGTGTTGATCGAGCGAGCTCATACCAAAGGAAAGCATAGTGGCCAGATCGCTTTTCCTGGCGGCAGAAAAGAAAAAACCGATACCGATAATAGCGTTACTGCTTTGAGAGAAACAGAAGAAGAAATAGGTATTTCCATGGAGCAGCAGCACCTGATCACTTCATTAACCTCTTTGTACATTCCTCCTAGTAACTATATGGTTTATCCTTATCTTGCTTTCGCGAAAGCGGAACTACAATTCAAAGCTCAACCCAGCGAAGTAAAATCGATCATAGAAATAGAACTGTCAGAATTACTGGAAGACAACAACGTGAGTAAAACGGTCCTATCAACGAGCTACATGAAAGAAGTGAGCGTACCGTGTTTCTATTTTGGCGATGTGATGGTTTGGGGCGCAACTGCCATGATGTTACAAGAAATTAAAGACTATTTTCTTCAAGCAGAGTGAGCCTGAGCGTGGTAATTTGAGCAGCTATGGTTATATTTGTAATTCCCCAAAACTAAAAACTACATGGGATTATTTAAAGAAAATCCTTTCGGTCATATTTTATTTTTAAAAAAATGGCTTATACGTATCGCTGGTGTCTTATCTCATAGAAGATATAGAGGCTTTAACGAGATGGAAATAGAAGGTAGTGAGATCATAAGAGACCTACCAGAGACTGGAGTTTTATTTGTATCTAATCATCAAACGTACTTTGCAGATGTGGTGAGCATGTTTCATGTTTTTAATGCTTCCTTAAAAGGTCGTGATGACAGTATTAAAAATGTAGGCTACCTCTGGAATCCAAAACTTAACGTGTATTACGTTGCTGCTAAAGAAACAATGCAAAGTGGTTTACTACCAAAGATCTTTGCTTATGCTGGAGCTATCACTGTAGAAAGAACCTGGCGGGCAAAGGGAGAAGAAGTAAATCGAGCTGTAAATCCAGACGACACAAAAAATATAGGAATCGCATTAGATGATGGTTGGGTTATAACATTCCCACAAGGAACCACGAAGCCATTTAAACCTATTAGAAAAGGAACTGCACATATCAT